>DASTYL010000062.1:0-4705 GCA_035764975.1 Gemmatimonadaceae bacterium
AGCTCGCCGTGTACCGGGAGCTCTCCTCGCGCACACCGGAGTACCAGCGCCAGTTCCAGAACCCGATCTTCAGCCTCGAGAACTCCTTCAAGGCCGTGACGGGATACCGCAGCGGCCGCGGCGACTCGGCGATAATGGCCCGCAAGGCGGACTTCGAGCAGGACATCCGCCGGCGCATCCAGGCGGATCCGCAGCTCCGGTCCCGTTACGGAACGGTCTTCAACAACATCGCCAACGCCCAGCAGGAGCTGGCGCGCATCGCGGTGCCGCTCCGGTGGAACTCGTTCGGCGGCGGCTCCACGCTGCTGACCCAGGCGGGCGCGCTCGTTCGCATCCCGCGCGAGAGCGGCCTCCCGGATTCGCTCCGGCTGCCCGCGTACCGCGGCCCGGCGCTCGATCGCCTTCGCCAGCAGGTGCAGGCCGATACGCCGATCGACACCGTCGCGGAGCGGATGCTGCTCGCGGGGATCTTCCGCGCATGGAAGGCCGAACTGCCCGCGAACGACCCGCTGCTCCGCGCCGCCCTCGCGCACGGCAACGGCGATCCCGACGCGGCGGCAGCACACCTCGTCCGCACGACGACGCTCACCGACGTCAACGCGCGGCGCGCGCTCCTCGAGGGCGGCGCTCCCGCCGTTGCCGCGTCGAAGGATCCGCTCATCGTGCTGGCCCGTGCGATCGATCCGGTCAACCACCGCCTTTCGCATCGCGCGATGGCGCTCGAGACCACGATCTCCGCGAACATCGAGAAGCTCGGGCAGGCGCTGTTCGCGGCGTACGGGACCAACCTCCCCCCGGACGCGACGTTCACCCTCCGTATCTCCGATGGCGTCGTGAAGGGCTTCCCGTACAACGGCACGCTCGCGCCGTACAAGACGACCTTCTACGGGCTGTACGAGCGCGCGGCGGCGTTCGACGACAAGCCGCCGTTCAAGCTTCCCCAGCGGTGGGTCGACCGGAAGGACCGCCTCGATCTCGCCGTCCCGTACAACTTCGTCTCCACGAACGACATCATCGGCGGCAACTCCGGCAGCCCGGTCATCAACCGGAACGGAGAAGTCGTCGGGCTGATCTTCGACGGGAACATCGAGTCGCTGCCGAACCGCTTCATCTTCACGGACGACGTGGCGCGGTCGGTGAGCGTGCACTCCGCCGGAATCATCGAGGCGCTGCGCAAGATGTACGATGGGGAGCGGATCGCGGACGAGCTCCAGGGGAAGGGGGTGGCCTCGGCGCCGTGACGCCGGCCGGCCGATCCTGACGCCATGGGGCGGACCCATCCGGTCCGCCCCATGGCACTTCCGCACCGGCCGGTGGTATCGTGCGATCGGAGGGGCGATGAAGCGCTGGGCACCGGTGTCGCACGGGACCGTTCGCGAGGGCGTGATCGCCGGCGCGGTTGGCGCAACCGGCGTGGCGCTCTGGCTGTTCATCACGGACGTCCTCGCCTCGCAGCCGCTCTACACGCCACGCGTGCTCGGGCAGGGCGTGGCCCGGCTCCTCGGGCTTGGCGTGCCTGACGCGACGACGGCCATCGTCGGCTACACCATCATTCACTACGCCGTCTTCGCATTCCTCGGCTCCCTCTCCGCGGCGATCGTGCATCGCTCCCGGAAGGACCCGACGATCTTCGCCGGCGCCCTGCTGATCTTTGCGGTCCTCGAGGCGGCGTTCGCGCTGTTCATGCTCGCGCTGCACGCGGTGGAGCTGTTCGGCCGCTACGGCATGGTGCAGATCGCAGGCGCCAACATCTTCGGCTGGGTGCTCATCGGCGTGGTGCTGTGGCGCGCGCATCCCGGGCTTCGCCGGAGCATCGACAAGGGCCTCTCCGGCGCCTGAACGCCGGGAGACGGATCACTGTTGGCATTCAGCCGACAGGCACGTCGGGCAAAAGCCCGACTGGGCCGATGAGCCCGACCCCTAGCGTGGATGGCGATCGACCCGGCGCCGCGCCTGCCGCCTGTGGGTGCCGCCGAGCGGGTTCCTCAGCGGGGGCTCCCCATGAACACGCGTGTGATGCACTGGATCCGCGCCGCGACCGTCACCGGCGCATGGGTTGGATCGCTTGCCGGCAGCCTCGGCGCACAGACCCTCGCGGGCAGCTCGGGGGGTGAGGCACCGACCGCCGCGATCCTCGGGAACGACGAGGGTGAGGCGGATGCCATCCGGATCACGCACACGGCGGACGGACAGCTCCTCGTGCGCGTCATCGGCGCCCAGTCGGCGATGCTGCTGCTCGACGATGCGCGGGGACGCGCCTTCGCCGCGGCAGTCCGGACGTACGTGGAGAAGGTCGAGACAGAGAAGGGATGCAGCGAAGCGGACGACGCAATCCCGCGGCTCACGGCCCCGCGTGCGCATCGCAGCGGGATCGACGGCATCGCAATCCGTTGTGTCGCGGCCCCCGGCGGCGGAGCGCCGGCGTTCACCGTGCTCGTGACCCGCGCGTCCCGCGAGGATGGGCCGCCGCTCCAGGCCCTGACGGTGCAGGCGGATGCCGGGGACGTCCGGGGGTTTGCGCGCAATCTCGAGCGGATCATGGTCGCCCGGCGTCGCTGACGGCGACCGGCTCAGGCGAGCTGCATCGCCTTGACCATTGCCTCGAATCGCGGTCGTCCCCTCAGCGGATCGAAGATCGGATCGACGCACAGGTACGCGACCCATCCGCGTCGATCCGTCATCGCCCGGTCGATGCCGTCGAGCGCTTCGTCCCAGCGCTCGAGTCCGAGCAGCACCGTCGCGATCGCGACCGGGCTCACGTACTGGGTGCGCGCCTGGGTCTCCAGTCCCGCAAGCAGTGCTTCCGCCTCGTCTCGCCGTCCGGCGCGGGCGAGCGCATAGGCAAGGGTGGCTCGTGCGTAGGCGCCCGCTCCTTCCATCCCCACCGCCTCCGTGAGCACGTCGACCGCCTCGGGGACCTGGCCATCCATCGTCAACGCGAGCCCGAGGACCCGGAAGGACTCCTCGGCGTTCGGGTTCATCGCGATCGCGCGCTCCAGGTGGAGCCGCGCCTGGTCGTAGCGCCGGGCGTAGTAGTACGCCCAGCCGAGGGAGCGGCGCACGGAAACGGATCCGGCATCGAGCTCGACGGCGGTGTGTGCCTCGACCAGCGATTCCGCGAACAGGCCGCGCGCGGAGAGAAGGGAGGCATACCACTGGTGCGCGGTGGCGTAGGCGGGATCGAGCTCGATGGCGCGACGGAACTCGCGCCCCGCCTCCTGCCAGTCCCAGTCGTAGATGAAGAGCACCCACGCCAGCGATGTGTGCGCCTCCGCAAGGGAGTCGTCGAGCGCGATGGCCTTGCGCGCGAATTCGCGCGCCCGGGCGAACCCCTCGTGCACCGGGATGCTGCGGTAGTCCACCTCCAGCGCATAGCAGTCGGAGAGGCCGGTGTACGCGAGCGCGTAGTCGGGATCCTCCTCGATCGCCTGCTCGAAGTACCGGATGCCGGCGGCGACGCCGTCCTGCGTACGCCGGTTCCACTCGTAACGCCCCTGCAGGTACAGCCGGTAGGCACGGGCATTCGGGGTGTGGCGGCGCGCCGCCGTCGGCACGACGTCGGCAAACGACGTGGCGCGGAGCGTGTCCACGATCGTCCGGGCGATCTCGTCCTGCACGGCGAGCATGTCGTCGAGCTTCCGGTCGTAGCGCTGCGACCAGAGCAGGCGTCCGTCGGACGTGGAGGAGAGCGAGGCCGTGACGCGGATGCGGTCGCCGCTTCCGCGCACCGTGCCCTCGAGCACGACACCGCACCCGAGCAGGGCCCCGATCGACCGCACGTCGGCGGGCTTCCCCTTCAGTGCGAAGGCCGACGTGCGCGACGCGACGCGGATCCCCTCCACCCGCGCGAGCGCGCCGATGAGCTCATCGGTGATCCCGTCGCTCAGGTATTCGTTCTGCCGGTCCGCGCTCAGGTTCACGAAGGGCAGCACGGCGATGCTGCGCGTGGCGTGCGGCGTGAGCGTCCGTGCCGCGGGAGCCGCCTCGTGCAGCGCGGCGAGGAAGGCGGGCACCGAGCCCCATCGATGTGCAGGGTCCTTGGCCAGGGCACGGGCGATGGCTGCGTCCACGCCCTCGCTGACGTCGGGGCGCAGCGCGCGGATGCTCCGCGGGGCTTCGGCGACATGGCGGGCCATCACGGAGCGCGCCGGTGCGCCGGCGAAGGGGGGCTCACCGGCGAGCATCTCGAAGAGCACGCAGGCGAGGCTGTACACATCGCTGCGCGCGTCGAGATCGCGCTCTCCACTGGCCTGCTCGGGGCTCATGTACTCGGGCGTGCCGACTGCCAGGCCCACCGCGGTGACGTCGTCCCCGTCGCCGCAGCACGCGCGCGCGATGCCGAAGTCCGCGAGCAGTGCCATCTCGTCCGCGAAGAGGATGTTCTCCGGCTTCACGTCGCGGTGGACGAATCCCGCGCGATGCGCGAAGTCCAGGCCGGCGCCGACTTCGCTGGTGATCCGGATGGCCTCATCGATGCCGAGCGTGCCCGCGGAGCGCAGCCGATCGCGCAGGGAGCCGCCGGGAACGAAGGCCGAGACGTAATACAGGAGGTCGCCGGCGCGGCCGGAGTCGATGAGCGGGACCAGGTGCGGGTGGGAGAGCCGAGCGGCGATGCCGATCTCCCGCAGGAACCGGTCGGCGCCGAACGACGAGACGAAGTCGGGATGGAGCACCTTGATCGCGACCGCGCGGCGGTGCTTCACCT
>DASTYL010000063.1:0-5790 GCA_035764975.1 Gemmatimonadaceae bacterium
GACGGCCGCCCGCAGATCGTCGCGATCGCGGGTGAGGCGGGTGTCGGCAAATCGACGCTGGTGCGGCAGCTTCTCCCGGAGGTCCGGCTCCGCAACGGGCATCTCGTGATGGGGCGCGCGGTGGAGGCCGACGTGAAGCCGCCGTACGGGCCCTGGGCCGAGGTGCTGGGCGCGGTGCGCTCGCGCGTCGACGCCACCGGACGGGAATGGCGTGAGCTGCCGCGCCTGCTGCCGAGCCTCGGGCCGATCCGCGCGGGCGCCCCGTCGGACGGCTCGGGCAGCAAGTATGTGCTCTACGACGAGATCGTGGACTTCCTGCGCCTCGCCGCCACGTCCTGCCCGCTCGTCGTCGTGCTCGACGACATGCAGTGGGCGGACTCCGCCTCCTGGGACACGCTCGAGCACCTGCTGACGCAGCTCGAGGACGATCGCGTGATGATCGCGCTGACGCTCCGGGCGGAGGACGTGAACGCGGACGTGACGGCGCGTCGCCGCCGGCTCTCGCGCGACGAGCGGTTCCAGGAGATCCAGCTGCAACGGCTCACGCGGGACGAAGTCGAGCAGTGGCTCGCGGCCGCCTCGCAGGGTCAGGAGCTCGGCGACAAGCTGCTGCCGGCCCTCTATCGGCACACGGAAGGCAATCCGTTCCTCGTGCTGCAGGTGCTGCGATCGCTCATCGAGGACGGGGAGATTCTGTACGCCGACGGCAAGTGGACGTGGCGGGAGACGTCGGGCCTGCGCCTCCCTGTCGCCGTCAGCGACCTGATGGCGCGCCGGCTCGAACGTCTCGCGCCGCGAACGCGGCAGATTCTCACGACCGCCGCCGTCATCGGCCGCGTGTTCGACATCGACCTCGCCGTCGCAGCGGGGGCCGGCACCGAGGATGAGCTGCTGGACGCCATCGACGAAGCGGTCGCCGCGGCCGTGCTCGAGCCGTCGCGGCAGGATTCCGACCGATTCGCCTTCGCCCACACGCTGCTGGTGGACTCGATCCGCGCCACCGCCAACCCGCGCCGGCTCCGCCGCACGCACCAGGCGGTCGCCGAGGCGCTCGCGTCGCGTTCCCCGGCAGCCGCCGCGGAGATCGCGGGACACTACGACCTCGCCGGCGATGCCGCCCGGACGTTCCATTGGGCGATGCGGGCAGGGCGGCAGGCCAAGGGCGTCTACGCGCACGACGAGGCGATGTCGTTCTTCTCCATGGCGCACCGCCATGCGGAGGCCGCGGGCGACCAGCTCGAGTCGGCGCTGCTCGTCGCACAGGTGGCGGAGACGGCAGGGCGGTACGCCGAGGGCGAACGGCTCTGCAACCAGACGCTCGCGGAGCTCGCGGAATCCCCCGATGTGAGCAGCAACCTCCGGCGCCTCCGGCGCCACCGGGAGCGGCTGCGGCAGCTCCAGGGCCAGTCGTCGCGGCAGACACTGGAAGCGTACCACCGGTTGCTCGACGATGCCGAAGTCGCCGGCGACGAAGCCGAGCGGATCGAGCTGCTGATGACGATCTCGCAGGCCCAGGCCCGGCTGGGCGACTGGCCGGAAGCCGAACGGGTGGCCCGCGACGCGATTCGACGCGCGGAGGACCTCGGCGATGCACGGCTGCTGGCGGATGCCCTCGTGCGGCTCGGCGCGACCCTCGTCCTCGTCGGGAACCAGGAGGCGCTGCAGTACTACGAGCGTGCGAGCTCCCTCTTCACCGCATCCGGCGACTGGTACGGGATCGTCCGCTGCCAGATCAACGCCGGGATCGTGTACTCGCTCGCCGGCGACACGACGGCGGCGGAGGCGGCGTACCAGCGCGCGGTGACGCTCGGTCGCGAGGCGCATGCGCCGGATGTGGGCGGCGTCGCCTCGCTCAACCTCGGCGTGCTGTACATGAAGGCGGGGCGCTACGATGATGCGCAACAGTACTTCGAGGAAGCCCGTCGCCTCTTCACGCAGGTGAAGAACGAGCCGCATCGCCTGGCCACGCTGTACAACCTCGGCCATCTCGCGCGCGAGCGCGGCGAGGCCGAGCGGGCGGTGGCGTGGTACGACGAGTCGGCGCAGCTCGCCCGGCAGATCGCGCAGGCGGACGTGGAGATCGGCGCGATCGCGGGCGCCGGGCTCGCGGCGTGGTCGCTCGGGCGGCGCGATGCGGCCCTGCATGCGCTGCGCGACGTGGAGGCCCTGATCGGCGGACGCCGCGAATGGTGGTTCCAGGGGCGCGAGCTCGTGGAGGCCCTGCGTGTCCGCTCCCTGCACGCGCAGGTGGGCCCGGTCCTCGCCGCCGACGCACTCGCCCGCGGCGTCTCCGCGGCCGAGGCGCACGACGCTTACGGGGCCGCCTGGCTGGTGGCCGAACTCGCCCCCGAGCTGGCCGCCGCGGGCGCTGGCGCCGTGTGGGAGCTCGTGGCGAAGTACGCCGGGCGGGTGGATGCGCTCGGGTATGCCCCGCTCTCGCGTCGCTACGCCGCGCTCAATCGGGCCCAGCGCCTGGCAAGCGCGGGGTGAGCGGGAAGTCGGGCCGTGAATGACGGCCCGATACGCTCAGCGCGGGCCGGCCGGCGGCGAGCGCCGTGCGAAGAATCGGAGCACGAGACTCGCGGCCAGCAGCGCGATGCCGATGTAGCGGAGCCGCGAGTCGTCCGCCCGCACTCCGTAGCCCCAGACCGCCAGCCCCATCACGAGGAGGGCGATGCGGGCCGCCATCACGCCCATCACGGCGCCTGTGGGAGCTGGAGCCGCTTCGCCTCGTCGTCGGGGACGTCGAGAACGAGGCGCAGCAGCGCCGTCGAGTAGACCTTGCCCTGCGCGTCGGTCTTCAGGGAGAGCGTGCCGCCGCCGTCGAGCGCTCCATGCAGCAGGAAGTTCAGCGCCGCCAGGTTGGGCAGCTCGTACCGGTCCACGCCGCCGTCGATCATCCCGCGGAAGTGCGCCGCCACGCGCTCGCCCGTGAGCTCGCGAGCAAGCAGCGGGTACCATTCCGGCCGAAGCGCGATGACGCCGACGTTGGCCGTATCGCCCTTGTCGCCCGAACGGGCGTGCGCGATGTCCACCAGACGGACCTTCATGCGCTCACCTCCACCTGCGTGTGCACCACCGTCTTGTCCACGAGGGCAGGCCAGTAGGCGACGAGCTCCTCGATCTTCGGCCGGCCGCCAGCGAACCCCGTGACGCTCGGCGGTCCGTTGAGGACGAGCGGCGCGATCTCACGGGTGAACCGCTCGACGGCCGCGCGGTCGCTGCCGCGGACGCCGATGCGAAACTGGACCTCGGGCGCGTCCACGTGGCCCGCCAACGGACCATGCGTCGCCGAGACACCGACGAACTCCGTGAGGATGTGGTCGAATTTCAGCCCGGCGCGGTCTAGCCGCTCGCGCAGCACGCGGTCGGCCAGCTGCGCCTTCTCCAGGGCGTCCGGCCACGCATAGACGAGCGTCCCGACCGCCTTGTAGCCGGCCCGATAGGCGATGGACACCTTGAGCTTGTCGGTCGCCGGCTTCCCCTTGATGCCGGAGACGCGGACGCGATTCTCGCCGTCGGCGGCGAGCCGGATCGTCGTGAAGTCGGCGATCACGTCCGGCGTGATGTACGCATGCGGATCGCCCATCTCGTATACGAGCTGCTCCGTCACGGATGGCACGCTCACGCGCCCGCCGGTGTGCGGATGCTTCGTCACGACGAAGGTGCCATCCGCCTTCGCCTCGACGATCGGATAGCCGACATCGGCGAGATCGGGAATATTGCGCCAGTCGTGCAGGCAGTTGCCGCCGGAGCACTGCGCCCCGCACTCGATGATGTGGCCGGCGATGATCCCCGCCGCCAGCAGGTCCCACTGCTCGGTGCCCCACCCGAACTCGTGGCGCAGCGGTGCCATCGTGAGCGCGGTATCGGTGGATCGCCCGGTGACGACGACGTTGGCGCCCTGGCGAAGCGCCTCCACGATGGGCACGGAGCCGATGTACGCATTCGCGGACATCACCTGGTCCCGGATCGTCGAGAGCGGCTCACCCGTGTCCATGTTGCGGAGCTCGTGCCCGGCCGCGAGCAGCTCATCCAGCCGTGGCAGGAGGTCGTCGCCGGTCACGACGCCGACCTTCACCTTGCCGGCAACGCCCATCTCGCGCGCGGCCGCACGGACCGCATCCGCGCAGGCGGGCGGATTCACTCCCCCGGCGTTGGCGATCACCTTCACGCCGCGCTCCGCCACCGCCGGCATGACGCTCTGCATCGCGCCGATGAAGTCGCGGGCGTAGCCCATCCGCGGATCACGCTCCTTCTGCTTCTGCAGAATGGACATCGTGACCTCGGCGAGGTAGTCGAGCATCAGGTAGTCGACGGGCCCGCCTTCGACCTGGCGGCGGGGGGCGTCGAGCCAGTCGCCCCAGAACCCCTGTCCGGAGGCGACGCGGACGATCCGGTCGTTAGTGCTCATGCGTCGTCGAAGTGCGCGGGAAGCGCGAAGGGACCGAGGTGCGGTCCGGGATTCTGGAGCGCGGCCCGCAGCGCCATGGCCACGGCATCGCGGGTCTGCTCCGGATAGAGGATGGCGTCCACGTACCCGCGCGCGGCGGCGAAGCGCGCATCCAGCTGGTGCTCGTAGTCCTGCCGCATCTCGTCCATCGCCCGCGCCACTTCCGGTGCGACGTCCTGCCCCGCCTTGCGCGCGGCCTCGATCGCGGGACCATGCACCGCCTGCACCGCCGACTCGCCCTCCATCACCCCCATGCGGCCGGTGGGCCAGCTGAAGATGAAGTCCGGGTCGAAGCCCTGCCCTGCCATCGCGTAGTAGCCCGCGCCCGAGGCGTGATTCACCGTGAGAACGAGCTTGGGGACGCGCGCCGTCGCCATCGCCTCGACCCACCGTGCGCCCGCGCGGATGATGCCCTCGTGCTCCGCGTCGCCGCCCACCATGAAGCCGGAGACATCCTGCACGAAGAGCAGCGGGATCCCCTGGCGGTCGCACCGGTCGATGAAGAACGCGACCTTCTCCGCACTCTCGGCGTAGATGATCCCGCCGAATCGCGGCTTCTCGCCCGGACGGCCCTTGATGAGGCCGCGCTGGTTCGCGATCACCCCGACGGGAATGCCCTCGATGCGCGCATCGCCGCAGAGCATCTCGCGCGCGAGGTTGGGCTGGAACTCGTCCAGCACCCCGCCGTCGAGGATCGCGCCGAGCACCTGATGCATGTCGTAGGACATGCGGTGATCGGTGGGGAGCAGGTCGTACAGCGACTCAGGCGCCGTCGCGGGGCGCGCCTCCGCGTCGATGACGGGCCGCCGCGCGGGGGCCGGCAGCATGCGCACGAGCTCGCGGAGCCGCTCGCAGCACGCGGCGTCGTCGTCCGCGGTGTAGTGCGCGACGCCGCTGATCTCGGTATGCGTGATCGCGCCGCCGAGCGTCTCGCCGTCGATGGTCTGGCCGGTGGCGCCCTTCACGAGATTGGGGCCGCCGAGGCCCATGAACGACGTCCCCTTCACCATCACGATGACGTCGGAGAGCGCCGGCAGGTACGCCCCGCCCGCGATGCACGGCCCCATCACCGCGGCGAGCTGCGGGACCCGCAGGTACCGCCGCATGATCGAGTTGTAGTAGAAGATCCGCGCGGCGCCGTACTGCCCGGGGAACACCCCACCCTGGTAGGGCAGGTTCACGCCCGCCGAGTCCACCAGGTAGATGATCGGGATCCGGCAGCGCATCGCGATTTCCTGCGCGCGCAGGATCTTCTTGATCGTCTCGGGCCACCAGGAACCCGCCTTCACCGTGGCGTCGTTCGCCACGACGACGACCTCGCGGCCGTGCACACTGCC
>DASTYL010000064.1:0-11779 GCA_035764975.1 Gemmatimonadaceae bacterium
TGCGGGCGAGGCGCGTCCACGCGAGGAGGGGTACGGGTACGGCTCCCTGCAGGATCGCGCGCGCGCGGCGGGCGGCCGGCCGCACGAACAGCAGCGGAGTCGCCTGCCCGCGCCGGTCCCGCCGATGCCGGGTCTGCCACCGCTCGACCCGCGCCCCCCGAGGCGCCCGCCGCAGGCCCACGAACCGTTGGCCACGCGCGCCCGGAAGTCGCTGGCGCGCGAGGTGCGCGAATTCCACGGGCATCTCTGGGGCTCGGGGAGCGGGATGCTGATGGTGTGGGTGATCAACCTCATGACGTCGCCGGATTTCCTGTGGGCCGTCTTCCCGACGCTCGGCATGGGGATGGGGCTGCTGGGGCACGCACGCCGGGTGCACGATCGTGGCGCGACCTGGCAGCAGATCATCGGCCGCGAGAAGACCCCGGAGCTTTCGCCCGACGAGGTTCGTGCGCTCGGTCCCGCCGGCCTTGCATCGCAGTTCGCCGGCAGCGACGTGCTCGCGGGCCCGCATGGCGAGGCGGTGCGCCGCGCGGCGGCGGACCGCCTCGCGATCGACGAGGTGCTCTCCCGGCTTTCGAAGGCGGAGCTCGGGATGATTCCCGACGTTGCCCCGACGGCGCAGGCACTGGTCGAGCGCGTCGCCAGCGTCGCGACGACGCTCCATCGTCTCGATGCGGACGTCTCGGGCGCGTCGCTCGAGGCGCTGGAGGCGCGCACGCAGCACGTGCGGGCCGAGCCCGCGTCGGCCGACCAGGCCCGCCGGCTGATGCTCCTCGAGCGCCAGCAGGCCACGCTCCGCGAGCTGGCGGATCGTCGCACCACCCTGCACAGCCAGCTCGAGAGCGCGCAGCTCGCGCTCGCCAACCTCAAGTTCGATCTCTACAAGCTGCGGTCCGCCGGCATCGCGGCGGGCCTCGCCGACGTGAACAGCGCGACGCAGCAGGCACGCGCCGTCTCGCGCGACATCGGCCACGCGGTGGAAGCCGCGCGCGAGATCGAGCGACTCTGAGACCCGGACGGATGATGTATCCCTTGTTGTTCGCTGCTGCCGTCGCACTCGTGGCGTGCACCGATGCCCGCGGGACCGGCGGCGCGCAGGCGGTGCCCGTCGATGACCCGACGCGCATCGTCGCCGGGGCGGATTCCGCCGGTGCATCCCGCGGTGCCGGTCGCGATTCGGCAGCGCCGGGGACCGGAGCGGCGGCCATGACCGACTCCGCGGGACCGTTCCCGCTCGTGCCCACGCCGGACACGCTGCGGGGGCTCTACGTGAACCGCTGGGCGGCGGTCGGCCGGAAGATGTGGGAGCTCATCGACGTCGCGAAGCGCACCGAGGTGAACGCCCTCGTCATTGACGTGAAGGACGATCGCGGCTTCGTGTTGTATCGCTCTCGTGTGCCGCTCGCGCGCGCCATCGGCGCCGATACGAACACGCCGATGTCGCACCGGCGCATGCGCGCCGTCCTCGACACGATGCGCGCGCACGGGATCTATCCCATCGCGCGCATCGTCGTCGCCAAGGATCCGCTCCTGGCCGAACACCGGCAGCAGTGGGCGATCCGGAAGAAGGCCGATCCCGCGCAGGTCTGGCGCGATCGCGCCGGCCAGCCCTGGCTCGATCCGACGCATCCGGAGGTCTGGAGCTACGCCGCCGACCTCGCCGCGGAGGCCGTCCGCCTCGGCTTCAGTGAGGTGCAGTTCGATTACGTGCGCTTTCCCGACGAGGATCGCGTCATTCGCGAAGGCCACTACGCGAAGATGAACGGGCGGGTGCGGGCGCAGGTCATCCGCGACCAGCTCGAGCGCCTCGCGGGGCTCGTGCGCCCCCTGGGCGTGCGCAACACGATCGACGTGTTCGGCCTCACCGCCACCGACACGACGGACATGGGGATCGGCCAGCGGTGGGAGATGTTCGTGGACCGCGCGGACGTCGTGCTGCCGATGGTCTATCCGTCGCACTACGCGCCCGGGACGTACAAGCTGGCGAACCCGAACGCGCGGCCGTACGAGACGATCGACAACTCGCTGAAGGACATGCGGGCCCGGTCCGAGGGGATCGCCAACGCGGCGCGGATCATCCCCTGGTATCAGGACTTCACCCTCGGCCCGCCACGCTACGGCCCGGAGCAGGTCCGCGCCCAGATCCGGGCCGGCGAGGCCAACGGCATCCACGAGTGGGTGCTCTGGAACCCGCGGAGCGTGTACAATCTTGGTGCGCTTCGTGAACCGTGAGGCAGCTTCATGACGACATCCCGGCTCGATGCCTTCCGCGCGATGGTCGCGAAGAATCCCGGCAACCTCCAGGCGCGGTTCGGCCTCGCCAATGAGGCCGTGAAGGCCGGTGCGCTGGAGGAGGCGCTCGAGCACTACCGGGCCTACCTCGCCGGCTTCGCGGACGAGGGCAACGGCTGGGGACGGATGGCCGACGTGCTCGAGCAGCTCGGCCGTACCGACGAGGCGCGAGCCGCGCTGACGACCGGCATCGATGCCGCGCGGCGGCACGGGCATCCGTCGATGGCAGCGGAGATGGAGGAGCGGCTGGACGAGCTGTGACCCGCCGTCACCGCTCCAGCAGCTTCCTGATTGCCCCCGCTACCTGCTGCGGGGCTTCTTCAGGGATGAAGTGGCAGCCGTCGTCGATGATCTCGAGCGTCGCCCCGGGGATCGCCGCGTGGAGGCGCCGCGCGATGCGCACCGGGAGAAAGGGATCGTGCCGCCCCCAGATGATTGCCGTGGGCTGCACGAGGTCCTTGAGGCGCGGCGTGAGCGCTTCGGTGTCGCCGGGATCCAGCTCGAGCAGGTGGCGAAAGAATGCGTCCCGCCCGCTGGCCTCCGCGAACGGCCGCACGTACCGATCGATGGAGCGCTGCGCCCGGTCGCTGTCGGTGTAGCCGCGCTGCAGGTCGGCGCGCAGCACCGAGAGGAGCCACGTCGGCGGCAGGTGCCGGGTCAGCGGCAGCATTGCCCGCACGATCTTCACTTCCCGCGTCGGCCACGCGTCGAACGCGGCGCTGCTGATGAGCGCGAGACGCGACACGCGCTGCGGATACCGCACCGCCATCGTCAACGCGATCGCGCCCCCGATGTCGTGTCCGGCCACGCAGCCGTAGTTGACGCCGAGCAGGTCGAGCATCGCGATGACGCGCTCGGCATGGGCGCGGATGCTCACCGGATGCTCGTGCGGCGGATCGCTCCGTCCGTAGCCGAGCAGGTCGAGCACGATCACGCGGTGGCCGTCCGGGAGGTGGGGGACGACGTCCGCCCAGAGGTGCCCGGAGGTCGGGAAGCCGTGGATGAGGACGATCGGGTCGCCCGCGCCCCGCTTGCCGGCGGCGTAGTAGTACATGCGCGCGCCATCGACGTCGATGAACTCGCCGCGCATCAGCGGCGGGTTCCGACGGGAAGCGCGGGTGGCGGGCGGAGGGCTGGCATCGCGGCGGAAGATGATTCCGGCATCATGACCCCACAAGCGACGTGTGCGGCCGCGGTGCGGCGTCACGCGACGGGGTGCGCCAGCGATCCGGATCACAGAAATGCGCGCCGGGGATCTAGCGAAGTTGCGTTGCCGCAAGCAGGTTACGCGCCCAAGTCAGCCTCTGCTGCGCATAAGCCTGCTGCACAAACAGATGAGTGTCTCAACGCTCGGTAGGGAGCGCCCGTGACTTCACCTTTGCCGCCCGACGGCGGTCCAGACGACGGACCGATCATGCAGTCAGAAGAGCAGGTCCCAGCGCCGGCGCCGATGTCGGCGCCGCCGACACTTCTCCCGCCACCGCCACCCCGCTCGGTGAAGTTCCCCTTGGGCTGGCTGCTCGAACATGCGTCATTTCCGGTGCAGTATCGCGCCATCACAGAGGTAGCGAAGCTCGGAAGCAAGCTTCCTCCCAAGGGGCACGACCTGCCGCTCGCGAGCGAGCGCGCGCTCACGCTCGCCCTCACCCAGCGCGGCGACGGCACCTGGCACGACGCGATGCTGACGATCCCGGCTGCGGGCGCGAAGCACTTCGCCGGGGTCGGGACCATCCCCGCCTCCCGCCGCCTCCTGGAGTACGGCTGGAACAAGGACACGCCGCCGCTCGCCTGCGCCCGGCGGATCCTCTTCCGGTTGCTCGCGGAGGATGAGAGCCCCGAGTACCTGTTCGAGATCGGGGCGGGAAGCCCGATGAACGAGGACCTCGTGCGCCGCGGTCGCGGGATCCTGCGCGAGGCCGCTGCCGCGACGCTCGCGCAGGCGGGCTACGAGGCCGACCCCCGGCTCCGTGGCGCCGCGCGCCGCATCCTGGATCGCGTCGCGGCCTACCTCCGCTCGCCGCTCGCGCAGAAGCCCTTCCTCCGCTTCGGCAACCAGCACGCGCTGCCGCCCGAGGCGACGCCGCCCTCGATCTACACGCTCGCCATGCTCGCCTACATGCCGCTCTTCCGGCAGGAGCATTACGACGCGATGGAGCGGCTGTACGAGCACGTGACGCGTGCGGCGCCCCGCATGGATCCGGTGCAGATGTGCGGAGGGGAGATCGTCTCCCAGCCGCACCTCGTGCTCGGCGACATGCTGCCGACGCGGAATTCCGGCGACGCCGACATCCCGTTCACGATGCACTGGCTCGAGCTGATGGCCCGCCTCGGCTTCCTCAAGCGCAACGATGCGTGGTCGAAGCTGTACGACCGGTATCTCGACTGCTGCGACTCGCACGGCGTCTTCCGGCCGAGCAAGGGAATGGCGCTCACGAGCGAGAACCCGTTCGCCTGGCACATGTATCCGCTGGACGAGCGGTCGGAGCCCGGCGTCGTGGACGTCACCTTCCGGCTCGGGCTGATCGGCCGCATGGCGGGGAGAACGATCGAGGTGGTCTGAGCCGGGCGCCGATCGGCGACGGCGCAGCGGTGGTGCAGCGGTGGCGGGCGTCGTGAATCCACGACGCCCGCTTCGCATCAGTCCTCCGTCCGCTCCACCTGCGCGAGGAACTCGAGCACCAGTCGCGTGAGCTCGCGCGGACGGCTGTAGTTGAGCGCATGCGGGCCCTCGATGACCTCGAATCGCGCGCAGGGCGTGCGCGCGGCGAGCCAGGCCGCCCAGTCGCGCGGCACGAGGGGATCGCGGTGACCGGTCACGATCAGCACGGGCGCGCTCACGCGGGGCAGCTTGTCCTCGACACGGTCCGCGAGCGCCACGTCGAGCGAGGCGATCGCGAAGCGCGGACCAGCGCGCACGATGTCGATCAGGTGAAGGGGGATCAGGCTTGGGCGCTCGCGGAGCGCGTCCTTCGCCAGCCGCCAGAGCGTCCCGATGCGCGTCCGCGATGCGGCGTCCACCGTCGGCCCGACGAGGATGGCGCTCGCGGTGCGCTCCGGAAAACGCGCGGCGAAGTCCGCGGCGACCTGTGCGCCCAGCGAATTCCCGAGCACGTGCGCGCGGGAGATTCCGGCGGCGTCGAGAATCGCGAGCAGCGCCGAGGCGAGCTCGGGGACGGAGAGCGGCGCCGGCGGATCGTCGCTCCGGCCGAACCCGGGAAGATCGGGAACGAAGACCGGGTGATGCGGCGCGAGCAGCTCCGCGGTCGGCAGCATGTACCGTCCGGAGATCACGGCGCCATGGATGAGCACCACTGGCGCTGTGGACGGCGAGGGCGGCCCCCCGGCATGTCCATGCACGCGGAGGCCGGCGACGAGATGCGAGGTTGTCGTGAGCAACGATCTAGGCACGCGGGGCGGGTGAGGTGGCTTGCGCCGCCGGCGAGTGCCGGGGCGGGGGCTCGTGGAAGGCGCGGGCCAGCACCTCCGCGACCGTCGTCTGCACGATCCGGGCGTTCGGCAGGAAGGCGTGGGTCACGGGCACGAGGATGGGGACGTCCTCGTCGCGCACGCGCGTCTCGCCCACGGCGACGAGACCGTCATTGGGCTCGTCGGCGAAGGGGCTGAGCCGTCCAACCGGCCCCCGCGTGCCGGCGATGATCGTATAGGGGATCGTCGGGATGGGCAGGTCCGCGTAGAACGCCTCCTGCGAGAGCTTCGATCCGCTCTCGCCCAGCGCGACGTGAAAGGCACCGAAACTGGACAGGCGCCGTGCGAGCAGCGGCACGCGGTTGGGCGTCCCGAGCATCACCAGGTGTGCCGGCGGAGGACCCTCCACCCGCCCGATCGCCGCACGCAGGAGCACCCCGCCCAGCGAGTACCCGATCACGGCATACGGCCCCTCGGCGGCGAGCTGTGAAAGCTGTGCCGCCAGCCGGCCGACGATCCGCTCGTACGACTCGGCGACGGAGACGTACGCGAACTGGCGCGCGCCATGCCCGGCGGTCTTCAGCCGGCGGCCGAGGCTCAGCATGCAGACGGGCGTGCGCCAGAGGCCATGAACGAGCATCGCGTTCGCCATGCGACACAAGTTCGCACACGGTTGGCGGAGAAGGGAGGTCGCCGCTTAGCTTCCCAACAATATGACGACAGCACACGACGACCCCGAAGCCATCGAAATCGAGGTGGACGCCGGGACCACATTCGATGCGCTCGGACTGTCCAGCGCGGTCCTGCAGGCGGTGAGCGAGGCGGGATACCTGCGGCCCACGCCGATTCAATGCGACGCGATCCCGGTGGCGTTGCAGGGACGCGACATCATGGGGCTCGCCCAGACCGGAACGGGCAAGACGGCCGCCTTCACCCTGCCGATCATCGATCGGCTGCGCGAGGGCCCGCGCCGCACGCGCGCGCTCATCCTGACGCCCACTCGCGAGCTCTGCACGCAGGTGGAGGCGAGCGTCCGCAAGTACGCGACGCATGCGGAGCTCGACGTGGCGTCGATCTATGGCGGCATGCCGATGGAGCCGCAGGAGCGCGCGCTTCGCGACGGGGTCGACATCGTGGTGGCGACGCCCGGCCGTCTCATCGATCACCTCGAGCGACAGAACGTCGACTTCGAGTATCTCGAGGTGCTCGTGCTCGATGAAGCGGACCGGATGCTGGACATGGGCTTCGCGCCGCAGATCAACCGCATCGTGAGCCAGGTGCCGAAGTACCGGCAGACGCTGCTGTTCAGCGCGACGATGCCGCCGGAAGTCGAGGCGCTCGCGCGGAAGTACCTGCGCAAGCCCGTGGTGGTCCAGGTCGGCCGGCGGTCGTCAGCCGCAAGCACGGTGTCGCACTACGTCTATCCGGTGCCGCAGCCGCGGAAGGCGGCGCTGCTCGCCAACCTGCTGAACGAGAAGGACATGGACTCGGT
Organism: Gemmatimonadaceae bacterium; assembly: GCA_035764975.1. Taxonomy (GTDB): domain Bacteria; phylum Gemmatimonadota; class Gemmatimonadetes; order Gemmatimonadales; family Gemmatimonadaceae; genus JACDHQ01. Next base: position 7,211 of record DASTYL010000064.1, read on the forward strand.
GCTCGTGTTCACGCGCACGAAGCACGGCGCGGACCGGGTGGTGCGCCACCTCGAGAAGGAGGGGATCCCGGCGACGGCGATGCACGCCGACAAGACGCAGCAGCAGCGCACGCGCGCGATCGACGAGTTCCGTGAGGGGAAGATCCGCGTGCTCGTCGCGACCGACATCGCGCAGCGTGGCCTGGACATCTCGCACATCACGCACGTCATCAACTACGACGTGCCCCAGCAGGCCGAAGACTACGTCCATCGCATCGGCCGCACCGGTCGCGCGGCGAAGGAAGGGGACGCCTACACCTTCATGGCGCCGGACGAGATCGCGATGGTGCGGATGATCGAGCGGGTCATCGGGCAGGAGATCCCGCGGATCAGCGTGCCGGGGTACGACTTCGGGACCTAGCTCCGCAGTTCCCGGAGCGCGCGCTTCCCCGAAAAGACGAAGCCGGCCGCATGCGGCCGGCTTTCTCGTTTCATATCAGCGGATCAGCGCTGGTCCTCGACGACCCAGATCCCGACCTCGCCGTTGAAGCCGTCGCGCATCGCCGGAAGGCCCGGCGGCGGACGCCACTTCCCGTTGTCGAGGCGGACGTTCACCTGGTGGACGCCGGGCGGCACCTGCACCGTGATCTCCCAGCGGTCGCGGCCGATGCGCGTCAACGTCCGGGGCTCCCAGCCGGTGAACGAGCCCATGATCTCGACCTGCTCCACGCCGCCGGCGCGCAGCGTGATCGTCTGGTTCCCGTAGCCGACATCCTCGGCCTGGAAGACGGTCACCGCGGCGTTGGAGGCGACCGCGACGGTGCGCCGGGGAATGGGGACGTAGGCGAGCATCAGCCCGAGATTGGCGAAGCTGCGCGACGGCAGGCCGCGCGCGGGATTGCCCGGCTCACGGCCTCCGCCGATCACTGCGGCGAACTGGTTGGTGACCCAGTAGGTCGCGGTCGCGCCCATCCAGCGGCGGGCGTCGTCCATCACGTCGGACACGTCGCCGAGGCGATAGCCCCCCTGCGCCGACACTTCGAGCGGGCCGAGGGCCCATTCCAGCGTCCCCTCGATGTCGCTGAAGCGGGACTGGCGGCGGCACTCCTGGTTCTCGCCGGGTGGGGGCGCAACGTCACCGGTCCCATCGCCGACTGCGCCGCCACCGCCGACCGCGCAGCTCGAGACCCCGGCGGAGTCCTGAAGCGTCCCGGCCCGGCTGAAGGCGAAGTTGGTCACCGACCCGCTGAGGGTCGCATCGCCGATCCGCGTCCACGCGCCGCCGCCGGTGACCTCCACGGCCGACACGATGGCGACCTGCACCGGGCGATCGATCCCGCCGCCGAGCCAGAACCCGCCCCGCTGGTCGAACAGCATGTGGACCTTGGCGCGCGCATCGAGCTGGTCGCTGGGCAGCCCCGGGTCGTACTCGATCCGCGAAGCCGAGCCGATGAGCTCTCCGTGGACGCCGAATGCGGAGGGCGTGCTCACTGCGATCCTGGCGTTCCCGTTGGCGATCTGCCATCGATTGCCGAGGTGCCATGCGGCGCCACTCGCGGCGAGGGAGAGGAGCGGCGCGTCGTACTGGAGACTCGGGCGCACCGCGAGGACGTTGTCGCGGATGAGTCCGTCATGGCTGGAAACGAGCGCGCCCGCCTCGAGACGAGAGGCGAGCTGCGCGGAAGCCGCTTGCGCGGGAACCAGGAGCGCCATCGCCGCTATGGCGACGGCCTTGTGCTCGTTCATTTGATCGAGCTTGGCGTCTCTGGTGGTCTCGTAGGCGAAGGTACGACCGGATTGCGCGTACCGGGCGCACCCCGCCCTGGGAACTCGCGCGACCGCCGGTCAAGGGCGGTTGCCGGGGAGGCACCCGATAGTATGTCCGTCTCCACCCCCCGGCGCAATCCCGCGAAGTCACTGTCGAGTGCGCCCCGGCGGGACATGTTGATGATCGCCGACGACGCATCATCAGGGGGGACCCCCCGCGAGACGAGGTCGGACAGCACCACCAGCGGCATCAGCAGGGAGTTGCCCTTCCGCGTGGACGACAGCGTCGCGAGCGAGCTGCGTGGCACCCCGCTCTGCAGCGCGCCGGCCGCGGCATTCAGCTCGTCGATCGACGTCTCGGGCCCGAGCGTGGAGCGTGCCTCGCGCAGTGCCGCGAACTGCTTCCGCACCACCTGCACGATGCGCGAGCCGGGCGCGCCCTTGCTGATTCCCTCGAGCGTCTTGCTCAGGAGCGCCTCCGGCGGAATGCCGATCCGCGCGGCCGAATCCATGAAGTTCTCGATCTGGTAGCGGCTCATGGCGTCCAGCCGCGAGAGCGGAGACTGTTGCTGTGACGCGGCGGTCGCGGGGAGCACGAGCAACAGTGCCACCGCCGCGAGGCGGCCCAGCCGGGCGGACGGCGTGCCGATCATGACTCGCTCCCCGAAACGAGCAGGACGGAGTTGGCGACCCCGAATCCATCGTCCGGCGCGAGCGGCGCCGCCGGGTCCGGCATCCAGTGCTGGCCGTCAACTACGAAGGAGTACTCGTGCCGTCCAGCTTCGAGCGGCACCGTGACAGTCCAAGTTCCCCCCGTGGGGGTGCGCTCCATCGGGTGCGCCGACGGGTTCCAGCGGTTGAAGTCACCCACCACGGTGACCTGGCGGGCCTGGGGCGCGACGAGCACGAACTTGACCTGCGCCGCCGTGGCCCCGGTCGGCACCACCGGTACGCCTGCCGGGGTGGTGCCGGGAAGCGCCGGCGCGCCTGCGGTCATCGTCACATCGCCCGCGGGCGCCAGCAGGGTGCGGGCGCGGCTCACGAGGCCCATCGCCAGCCCGACGCCGACCAGGCCTGCCGCGAGCGCCAGGCTCCCCAGCGGCGACAGCCGAACGGCGCGCGGCTCGAGGAACCACGCGAAACGGCGCCCGGGGCGTCCTGGCCGACCCCGCAGGGTCTCCGCCTGGACCGCCAGCATGATGCGCGCACGCGCCTCGGCGCTCAGCGTGGCGGGCTGCCGCGCCAGCATGGCGATCGTCGCTACCGTCGGGTCCAGCTTGTCGTCGTCAGGCATCCTTGATCTGCTCCCACCGATCTCGCAGCCGGTCGCACGCCCGTTTCACTCGCATCTTCAGCGCCGAGACACTTGCCCCGGTCAGCGCGGACATCTCCTCGTAGCTCAGCTCCTCGACGTGCTTCAGCAGGAACGCCTCGCGAAGCAGTGGCTCCAGCTCCGCCAGGACCCGCTGTACCCATTCCTCGCCCTCGCCCTCCCACCGCCCCTCGTCCATCCCCGAGGCCGGTGCCGCCAGCATCGCCGCCTCTTCCCGCACGAACAGCTTCTCCCGGTGCGAGCGGCGTGCCGCCAGCGACCGGCACTGGTTCACGAGGATCCGGTACAGCCACGCGCTGAACTTGTCCCGTTCCTGGTACCGGTTCAGCGCACGGTACGCCCGCACGAACGTCGCCTGCAACGCGTCTTCCGCGTCGTCCTGGTTGCCGAGCATCCGCACGGCGAACCTCGCGCAGCGATCGTAGTAGCGATCGACCAGCGTCGTGAACGAATCGACGTCGCCGGCCAGCACGCGTTTCACGTACTCGGCATCGGTCATCGTCTTGGAAGTAACTTCTTCCGCCGGTGAAGGCGTCACATGCCTCTGGGGCTGAGCGTGGTACCCACTCGCGATCGGCAGCAATCTCACCGCTTCCGTCGCGTGACGACAGGACTGGACATCGGCTCCAGGCCGAACCAGACGCGCGTGATCCACGTCACGCCCTGCCGGTGCGCTCACCACCGGCCACCCCGCACCCGCCCGAGTCGTGACACGTACAGCGTCTCCGCGGCCGGGGGCCGGGCAACGACGACCGTGAGGTTCGCCGCACCAGCGCCCAATCCTCGCCAGTCGTAGGCCAGCGAGTCGCGGCTCGCCTCCAGTGCTACCCCGTGAACCGCCGCAAGATCGAGGGTCCGGACGGTGTCGCCAGCCACGACGAGCCGGACCGTGCCGCCCTCCTCGTCGAACGCGACCGCGGCGCCGTGCGCGCTGGTGGCCGCGATCTGCCGGCCGGCGGAGAGCAGCAGCGCGACGTCCCGGGCGGCGGCCCGCGCCGCCCGCCGGGCGGACGCCCCCCGTGCGCGGGGGAGGGCGAGGCCGACGAGGACGCCCAGCACCGTCAGCACCACCAGCAGCTCGAGCAGCGTCAGCCCGCCGCGGTGGGGGAACGCGTTTCGGGTGTCGAAGGATGCCACGCCCGCACGCTGCGTCCTGTGGTCCGGACCTCCGGCACCCGACGCTCGCGCGGCGGCGCCGATCGCGGCATCTTGCGGCCATGCGCACCCCATCCGGCGCCGCCTTCCGGCGCCTGGCGTCGATTCCGGCGGCCGTCCTCCTCGGCCTCACCGCCTGCATCGGCAGCCCGACCGCCGACCCCGCGATGGCGGAAGCCATCAACGAGATCGGCAATGAGCTCGGCATGCTCCGAGACGAGAACGCCCAGCTCCAGTTCCAGGTGGATTCCCTCCGCGGCGCCCTGGCCCGTCAGGACACGCTGCTCCGCCAGGTCGCCAACCTCTCCGGCGTTCCCGTCACGCGGTAATCAGGC
>DASTYL010000065.1:0-10586 GCA_035764975.1 Gemmatimonadaceae bacterium
CCGTGCGGGTTCACCCCCCAGCCGGTCACGGCGTGACACTGCAGGCAGTCGCGCTGCACGTGACAGGTCGTGCAGCTCTCCAGCCCCTGCCGCGCTGCCCGACCATGCTGGATCAGCCATAGCGGCTGCGCCGTGTGAAACGCGACGCCCAGCCGGCCCTGGCTCTGTAGCCCGACGCGCTGGTGACACGCGCCGCAGAATCCCTCGCGGCTGTGGCATGACGCGCACGCGGTCTGCCGCGCGTACGCATCCGTTGGATGTCTCGCGACGAAGTTCGCCGGATGGTAGCGGCGCTTCGACTCGCCGTCGTGACAGTCCGTGCAGAAGCGCTTCGTCTCGTGGCATCCGGCGCAGGTGAGCCGCGCCGCGGCGGCGGCCGGCCCATGCGTCCGCGCGAATCCCGGCGGGTGAACGCGCACACGCTTCGCCGTATCGGGGCGGACGGCGACGCGACGCGTCGTATCGCGCGGGGTGGTGTCCAGACCGCTCACGGCCATGCGCCGCGACCGCAACGTCCCGCCCTGCAACACGACGTCGCCGTCGCTGGTCGTCGCGTGCGGGCCCCCGAGTGGGGGAAGCGTCGTCGTCGCCTCCGGATCGTGGCGGAGCTGGACGCCGCGGCCGGTCGGGCTCCCGGCCGGCAGCCGCGCGATGGTCCGTGAGCCGAGCGGCCCGGTGTGACAGGCGAGGCACCCCGGCTGCGTGTGGCAGTTGGCGCATCGCACGATCGCCGAGCGAGCCTCGTTGCCGTGCGCATACGTCCAGTCGGCATCCCGGTGGCTCGCGGGCACAGGATACGATGGCGGGATGGTGGCCACGATCTGCGCGATCCGCGGGTCTCGCTCGAGCGCCGCGATCTGCGGCACCGAGGCCGCGTTGACATGACAGCGTTCGCAGCTCTCGCGCGCATGGCATACCGCGCATCGCGCCTGCGCCGCGGCGACGTCCGGCGCGTGGTCGGAGATGAAGTCCGGGTCGTCGTGCGACGCCGGCCGCGAGAACCCGCGAACCTGCGCGGCCGTCAGCGCGACGGCGCGCGCCACGGGGACGTGACAGGTCCGGCATGGCGACGCGTCCGCCAGATGTGACGGCGCCTGATGCCCATGGCAGGCGACGCACGGCTCCGGGCGTGCCCGCGCCACCGCCATGAAGGCGGTCGCGCCGCCCTGCTGGTGACACTGCCCGCAGTTCAACGCCGGCTCGCCCAGGTCGGCTTCCCGGTTGTGCTCCGCGTGCGAGAACCGGAGGTTCGATCCCTCGCGCCGCGGGCCGTCCCACGCCACCCGTGGCTGCACCGTTCCATCATGACAGCCGGCGCACTGCGACGGTTCGGGATACAGCGACGTCCCGCGCGTCCCGATCAGCGGCGCGGCGACCGAATCGCCCCCCAGCACGCCGCCATGACACCCGACGCACGACGGGAACAGCCCGGCATGCTTCGCGTGCGGAAAGCGCGTCTCGTCGCGCAGGGCCAGGTCGGTGACCGCAGCCCGCACGCTCGGCACCGCCGCGACGATCGCCGCGATCGTACACGCGAGGGCGAGGCTCCATCGCGCGCGCGTCATCGTGCGGCACCCTGAGCTGTCATTCCCGGATCCGCGCCGATCGTCCACTCGATGCGCAGCGACCCGCGAAGCTGGCTCCAATCCGTCGCCGGTGCGAGGTCACCGTACACGTGTCGGTACACCGCGGCGTCGCCGCTGAGGTTCACGTCGTCCCGGACGCGCATGCCGCCGTCGAATCCCACGCCGACCACGCGGCCCGTCCCGACGCGGAACTCGCCGACGCTCTGGAAGGCCGATGCGACCGCGCCAAGCCAGGCATCCGCGCCCCGCTGCCATCGCACGCCGAGGTCGCCGTCCGTTCGCGAGGCGCCGAAGCCGATGTCGGTCCGCCAGCTGCCGTGCGCGACCCACGCTGGCCGGACGCGCCACTGCGCATCCGCGCCCAGGCGCCATCCGTCGGACTTCATCGCGAGAAAGTCCGCTCCCGCATCGGGTTCGTCATAGCGCCGCCAGCCCCCGTCGGCAGCGACGGCAAGCCGCGAGGCCGCACCCGTCCAGGCGAGTCCGCCGCTCGCCTCGGTGAATCCCACCGGCGAGAACGCGCCCCAGATCGTCCAGAGCTCGAAGAATGGCCGATAGCGGCGAAGCTGCGCGTTCGCGGTGAATCCCGCGCCGACGGGGTGCTGCCCCCGGATCCGTGCTTCATTGAAGTCGCCGGTCGCGAGATCCAGCTCGAGCGCGCCCTCGATGGTCCCCGACCGCCCGATGCGCATCGAGGCATCCGCCGCCATGCGCTCGCTATAGAGCCACGAGCGATCGCTGCGCAGCTCGCGCTGATATGCGAGCGACACGCCAGCCCCCGGCCGCGGCCGATAGTGTGCCTGCGCGCCGATCAGCACACCGGCACGCTCCGGAGCGAGGTCTTCGACCGCGGCGATCGCTCCACTCGACACTGGCTCGTGCAGCCCCTGCACGAGGCTGCGCCCGACCCACCCGTCCACCGACAGCGCGTCGCGGAGAACCGGGAGCCGGCCTTCGACGGCGAGCCCGTCGAAGCTCGTGTAGCCGAGCCCCGACGTCCGCCACTGCCGCCCGAGGCGCGCGCGGACGCGATCCCGCTCATAGCTCACGTAGGCGGCGATCACGTCGAAGGCGTCGTCGCCCTGCGGCCAGAGACTGCTCGCGGTGCCGGCATCGACCCGGCCGCGGAGATGGATGCGCGCATGAATCCCCTCGCCGAGCCCCCACAGGCTCGCATCGAGATCCTGAAGCAGCGGCAGCGAGCCGATCGGGGCGTCGGCGGTGCGCTTGTAATGGCACCACGCTTCACCTGCCCCACAGAATGCGACGACGCCACGCGAGGTCTCACGCAGCGTCCCTTCGCCCGTGGCCGAGTCGGCGGGCACACTGTCATCCACCATCGGCCGCAGCTCGAGGTAGCGCGCCGTGGTGGTGCCGGTGACGCGTACGCCCTGGGCGCCCGCCGAGAGCGTGTCGGTGGCGAGCAACCCCGCGGCGATCGCCGCGATACGGACCGGGCCGGGGCACCGCATGGTCATTGCCTCCGGACGGCCGGTGTCGCCGGCCGCCACGCGACCTGATGGCACTGGACGCAATCGCGGCCGGGGTTGTGATCGGTCATGTCGGCGTGACAGCTCTGGCACACGGCGCGCGTCGGCTGCAGGCTCGCGACCTTCGTGGCGTCATGGCACCCCGCGCAGCCGAGGTGCGCCTGTCGCGTGTGCACGGCCTTCGCGTCGGCGTGGCAGCTCGCGCAGCTGATGTCGGTCCGGTGGTGCTCGACGTGACACGAGGTGCAGTTGGCCGTCGCCTGCCGCGAGACCGATGGCGCATGGCAGCTTTCGCAGCGCAGCGCGCCGTGCTGCTCGTGGCGGAACGGCAGCTGGCGCTGGCGCGTCACCGTCGGCGTCACGCGCATCGCCGTCACCACCGCGCGTGCGCCGCGCAGCTCGGCGGGTTGATGGCAGCTCGTGCACGCGGTGGCCCCGGCGGCCGACGTATGGTGGCACTCGGCGCATGCCCGAGCCGTGATCGAGGTCCTGCCGTGTCGCGGGTCGACCTCGCGCTCCTCGCCGCCCTCCCCCGCCGCGACGGAGAAGTAGGACGCATCGCTATGGCATTCCGTGCACGCGACGTCGGACCGGACGACGTGCGAGGCGTGGTCGAACGTCTCTCCGAAGACGGTCGTACGCGCCGCCTCGACGCCGTAATGACAGCCGAGACAGGCGACGCGCGCGGGATCGGGGCCGAGCGATGGGCGCGCGGGCGCCGGGACGCCCGCGCCGCGATACGCCGCCACCGTGCTGTCGACCGCGGCCCGGAAGAGCTGATCCGCGCCGCGCACGTTGTGCAGCGGCCCGGCCGTCCGCACGAGGTCGATCGCGTCGCGCGCGACGCGGATGCGACGGCGTGCCGGCTCGTCTTCCAGTCGCGAATCGGCAACCGCCCGGCTGACAAACGCGGCCGCCGCGCGGCTGCGCCATTGCACTCCCCCGGCCCACCGGGCGAGCATGCCGGAGAACCGCTGGCCGTGGCAGCTCGTGCACATGCCATCGAGCGCGGCCAGCCGTGCAGCGCCCGGCGGAGCCGCGAATGTCGTATCGGTGTGGCATTCGGCGCACGACACGCGGGCGAGGAACATCGTGTCCGGAGGCACCGGCATCCCCTGCACGGCGCCTGCGTAGAACGCCTGGATGGGCTCGTGGTCCGTCTCGTGACACACGAGACACGCGGCCAGCGGACCACGTCCGCGGCCAAGCGGGGCGTCGTGCACGGCGGGGTGGCATGCCAGGCACTCCGACCGCAGCGTGGCCTGCCCCCCGGCGCCGCGCGCGGCTCCGACCAGCGAATCACCTCGGATGGGGGTCACGAGCGACGTGGTGTCGGCATCCGGGACCGACCGGCCTCGCCGGGCATCCGAGACCCGTTCGTCGCGCCGCCGACCATCGGACGTCCGCGTGTCCGACGTGCATCCCGCGATACTGCCGATCAGGATGCCCGCCACGGCGGCGTACACGAGTGAGCGAGTCACGCCCCTGGCCGCCCGACGTCGCGGCACATCCGTCATCGCAACCACACCGCGTAGACGGCGAGCCCCGCCAGGAACAGGCCGAGCGCGATGGCGATGAAGCCGAGCGTGACCGACCAGAGGTAGGTCGCGCGCGATGGCGGCGTGGTCTCGAGCGCTGCCAGCCGGCCCGCCTGACGCTCGCGCTCGTATTCCAGCGGGTGCTCCTCCTCGAAGTACTCGCTGCGCGCGCGCCCGGTGAAGATCACCACGTCGATGGGGAACTTCTCGGGCCGGAGGTTCACGTTGAAGAAATGGATCGTGAAGATGAACCCCAGCGCGAGCAGCGCCTCGTCGCCGTGAATGATCGTGGCAACGTTGAACACCCAGCCCGGCAGGAAGCGCGAGAAGAAGGTCGGGAACCAGAGCAGCAGCCCCGAGCCCCCGATGATCGCCACGCCCCAGAACACGGCCCAGTAGTCGAACTTCTCCATGTAGCTGTAGCGGTCGAACTCCGGGTGCGGCCCCCGCCCGAAGAACCAGCGGAACATGGCGATCACGTCGCGGATGTCCTTCGGCTGCGGCACCATGGACCGCGGGCCCCAGAAGAACGCCTTCCTGTCCTCGGCGCGCGCGAAGCGCACGGCCAGCATGCCGAGGTGCAGCGCGAAATATCCGAAGGTGATCACGCCGCAGATCCGGTGGATCGTGCCGGCCGACCCCACGCCGCCGAGCAGTCGCATCATGGGCGCTGCCCAGGGCGCGTAGGAGAAGTGCAGCGGCAAGCCCGTGATCACGAGCCCGAAGAACGACACCACGACCAGCGCGTGGGTCATTCGCTCGACGCCGGTGAAGCGCCGGAGATAGGGCCCCCGACCACGATCGGAGGTCGCCACTGCGTTGCCATCGCCCTCGGAGCGGGCGGGCGCCTCGGGTACGATCTCGCTCGCGGGGACCGGTGCGTCGCTCATCGATCCTCTCCGGTGTCGGTCTTCGGGAGCTCGTCCGAGGTGTCGGTCTTCGTGTCGGTCGGGGTTTCGCTCGGGGTTTCGTTCGGAGTTTCGCTCGGCGTGTCGCTCCGGATGTCGCCCGGTGCTGGGCTGGGCGGCGCTTCCGCCGCAGCGGGCGCCCGGCCGCGCAGCCCGCCCACCCCGACGCGCGCGAGCCACAGGAGCGTGTGCATCCCGAAGAACGCGAACACCCCCACGAGCAGCGTCGTCATGAACAGCCACACCCAGTACAGCTCCGGGTCCTTCTCGCGATCGTGCGGATCGCCGTGCGGCCGGTACTGCACGAAGTTGGCGTTCGCGCCCCGGTGGCACTGGCCGCACGTCTCCACGAGGTTCGCCTGATGCACCGAAGATTGCGGATCGTCCGCCGGCAGCATCGCGTGGGCCGTGTGGCAGTCGCTGCACTTCGCCGCGATGCCGTAGCCCAGCTCGGTCGCCTTGCCGTGGTACGTCTCGAAGTAGGTCTCGAGCAGCTTCTCGTGACACGTGCCGCACTCCCGCACCACCCCGCTGAACCACACGGGATCGTCCGCGGAAACGGCCCGGTGCCCGCCGTGGCACTCGATGCAGACCGGCGCTGCGTGCCCGTTGTCGGTCGTATCGCCGGAGACGAGCGCCTGCCCATGCGCGGACGAATCGTAGGTGGCGAGCACGCCGGCGTGACACGCGCCGCAGGTCGCGGCGACATTGCCACGGCTGAGGGTGGACGCGGTCGAGTCGCGCGGCAGGACCGCATGCGCGTTGTGGCAGTCGCTGCACGTCGCCGAGACGACCAGGCCCGCCCGGGTCATCGCCAGTCCGTGCACCGAGTGCCGGTAGTCGCGCACCGCCGTCCGCGCTGACGTGTCGGACGGTGCGGTGAAGTACGCTTCCAGGATGCGGCGCGAGTTGTGGCAGCTGCCGCACAACCGGGCGACGTTCATCGGGTAGGTCGGCGATCGCGCATCGTCGGCGCCGAGCACGCGGTGCGCGCTGTGGCAGCTCACGCACGTCGGCGCGTCGCCCTTCTCGGTGAAGTTGGGCGCGTGCACCGACCGCTTCCATGCATCGGCCTGATCGTCGTGGCAGTCCTGGCACGGCACCGCGACGACCGGCACGGTGACGTGGGGGTAACCGTCGTTGTAGCCGACATGGCAGTCGGCGCAGACGAGCGTCGCATGCCGTGAGTCGCGCAGGAGGGTATCGGGGACGAAGAGCACCGAGTCGCCCCGCTCCGACTTCGCTTTGCCGACGAGGAACTGGCGGTCGGCATGGCACTTCTCGCACTGGACCGGCCCGCGTGCCCCCGCGCCGCGCGTCCCGCTGCGTGACGCCAGCACGCCCGGTCCTGCGCGCGAGGCCTCGGCGCGGCGGAGGCCGGCGGGCCCTTGCTGCTGTGCCGGGAGTGCAGCCCCGAGCAGGGCCAGGGCGATGGCGCCGAGCGTCACGATGCGCCGCGACACTCGGGCCGAAATGCCAGCACGCCCGGTACCGACGGAGTCGGCACCGGGCTGCTGCGACATCGTGCTGTGCTGGTGAAGCACGAGGGATCTCAAGGACACGTGCGTGATACGCTCATCACGTCGTCAATCATGTCACGGTGCCTTGAGGTGTGAGGTGCCGATGATGTTCCGCAGGTCGACGTTCACCTGCGCCGACAGTCCGTACGTTCGCTCCATCTCCCGGATGCTGGCGGTCAGCAGCGCCTCGATCATGAACGGATTGTGGATCTTGGAGCCCTTCTTCACGACCGCCAGGTCGTAGTTGAACTGCGCGCCTTCCGCCGAGCTCCAGCGCCTGTCGGTCGAGCTGATCTCGGTCGCGCGGACCTGGTCGATGAGTGCATCGAGCTCCGCGGCCAGGTTGGTGATGCGGGTCTCGACCACCGTGAAGGCCGATCTCGCGGCGTCCTGCGTGGCGTGACAGCCGGAGCCGACGCAGCCACGGAATGACTTGGCGGTGATTGCACAATCCGTCGCCCCCGTCGGATTTCCCTCGGCATCCACGCAGGGCGTCGCGGCGAACCGGTGGCCGGCCGCCTGGAGCTTGAAGGCGCCGGTCGCCTGGTCGGTGATCTCGTAGCGCGCCATGTGACAGGTGGCGCAGAGCCGCGGGTTGCCGCCCGGGCCGTGCGATCCGTAGATGCGGTCTCCCGACGGGGTGTCGCTGAACCAGAACCCGACGTTCTCGCCAAGCACGAGCGGCCCCTGCGGGGAGTGCGGCCCCCGCGAATTGAACGTCGTGTCGATGTCGGGCTGCGCACGCTTGTGATGGCACTTCATGCACAGGTTCTGCTCTTCGTTCGGCACGTCCACCGAGTAGCGGAGCTGGCCACCGGAGTTCGGCGTCTTCAACGCACTCGTCGGGCCCGTTCCCCCTTCGTCGGCGCGGCGGCTGGCTTCGTTGCTGTGCGGGTCGTGGCAGACCGCACACACGATCGCGAGCTGATGGCCCTCGCCGGTGTTCTTCTCCTTGTAGTTCGCCGTCACCCCCCAGGCATCCAGCGCGCCCTTGGCGGTATGGCAGCTCTGGCATTCCGCACGCTTCGACGGAGACGCCAGGAGCTTTCCGTGCCCGGACTGCTCCCACTCCTCCACGAATGGATGGTGCGTGCCGTTGTGGCACTCGCCGCATCCGAGGGAGAGATCGGCGCCGACCGCGATCGGCGCGAGCGGAACCGCGCCCTCCGGGTTCTGCACGTGGTCGAGCCCCGGACCATGGCAGCTCTCGCACTGGACATCATGATACCGCGTGTCCTTCGTGCTGACCCACCCGCCCGTGGAGTCGTTCACGGAATTGCCGCGGAAGTTCACCGTGTGACAGCCTTCACAGAATCCCTGGCTGTGGCCCGACGCAACGAGCGAGTTCCATGCGTCGGCGTGTGCCGTGCGCTCCCAGTCTGCCTGGTGTCCGACATGGCAATTGCCGCACACGGTCTCGTTGTTGTCCGCGGTCTCGAACCCGAGGAAGTTCGCCGCGGCGGCGGGCGGCGTCGGGAAGCGGACATCCCGGTAGACCACGCGCTCGGCGCACGCGAGGCCGAATAATGCGACTGCGCCGCCCAGGACGGCCAGCGCCACCTGCCGACGACGATTACTCCACATGACGTCCTCTCTCTTGAGATCCCATTGGATCCCCGCCCGAAGCACAGGACTCCGGGAGGAGTGAGGCAAATCGACCATCGGCTCGATGCTGTGGCAATACGGAAATACCCGACACCTATTCCCGACTCCAAACCTCGGCCTTGCCGCCACGTTGGTCGGTGCTGCATCGTGCAAGCCATCCGGTCGGGCGTCGACAGCCCCCCGGGTGCGCGGTGTCGTGGCTCAAGGCGTGCGCCCGCGTCAGGGAACTCCTTCGATTCGACGGACGACGCCACGCTCGAACGATTACATGCGCTCACATCCCGACGAGGGGCATCAGGCGCCCACTGGCGAACCGATCGCCGCGACGATGCGGCCGGACCGGCGTACCGTCCGCGCGACGCCACTCGGCTTGCTCGACGATCTCGATGCCATCGTCTGGGAGATGGACCCGCACACGTGGCAGTTCACCTTCGTGAGCGCCGGCGCGGAACGGATCCTGGGGTATCCGCTGGCGCAGTGGATGGACGAGCCGGATTTCTGGCGCACCCACATCCATCCCGACGACCGCGACCGCGCCGTCACCTTCTGCGAGCAGTGCGTCGCGGAGGCGCGCGATCACCAGCTCGAATATCGGATGATCGCCGCCGATGGCGGTGTGGTGTGGGTGCACGACATGGTGCACGTGGTCACCACTCCGGAGCACGGGGTGTCCGAGCTCCATGGCGTGATGGTCGACATCTCCCGCCACAAGCAGCTCGAGGCGGAGCTCCGCGCGAGTGAGGAGCGGCTCTCCCGCTTCGCGGAGGCCAGCATCGACGGCATCATCCTGCACGAAGGGGGGACGATCCTCGACATCAACACGGCGGGAGCGGCCATGTTCGGCTACGATCCTGCCGAGCTGATCGGTCGCACTGCGACTGACGTGACGGCTCCGGAAGATCGGGCGCGGCTTGCCGCCCACATCGCGGCGGACGCTGAAACCCCGCTCGAAGGGAACGCGATGGCCAGGGACGGGCGCGTCTTTCCCGTACAGGTCCGGGGCCGCCGCGTCACGATCGGCGGCAGGCCGGCGCGACTCGTCATCGTGCGTGACCTCACCGACCAGCGCCGCGCCGAGCAGGCGCTGCGCGAGAGTGAGCAGCGGTATCGGCGGCTGGTCGAGGCGATGGTGGACGCGGTGATCGTGCACCTCGACGGACGCATCCTCTTCATCAACGAGGCGGGGATCCGCATGCTCGGCGCAGCGGAGCCCGATGCCGTGCTCGGCCGTGACATCCTGGACTTCGTGGACCCGTCGACCCGCGGGGAGGCGCGGGCGCACCTGCTCACCGCGCCAGTGCACGGACAGCCCACCCGCCTCACGAACTTCCGGTGCGTGCGACTCGATGGTGCGGCCGTCGACGTCGAGCTGTCGGCGACGCGGCTCGAGTTCGCGGGACGCGAGGCGGTCCAGGTGGTGTGCCGCGACATCACGGAGCGCCTGCGCACCGAGGCGGCGCTGCGCGACGTGGAATCGCAGCTGCGCCAGTCGCAGAAGCTGGAGGCGGTCGGGCGGCTGGCGGGAGGCATCGCACACGACTTCAACAACCTGCTCACCGTGATCACGGCTTTCACCGAGATGGTGAGCAGGAAGCTCGCGCCGACCGACCCCCGGCATGCGGACCTCGGCGAGGTGCTGCATGCTGCGCGGCAGGCAGCGGAGCTCACGCGCCAGCTCCTGGCGTTCAGTCGCAAGCAGGTGCTGCGGCCCGAGGACTTCGATCTCACGGCGGTCGTGCGCGACCTCGAGAAGATGCTCAGCCGCCTGATTGGGGAGGACGTGCGGCTCGAGACGCGGCTGGGCACGCCCGCCTACGTCTACGCCGACCGGAGCCAGCTCGAGCAGGTGCTGATGAACCTCGTCATCAACGCCCGCGATGCGATGCCCGAGGGCGGCGTGGTGACGGTCTCCGTGGACTCCGTCGACGTGGATGCCGAT
>DASTYL010000066.1:0-2656 GCA_035764975.1 Gemmatimonadaceae bacterium
GCCGGTGCTCTTCGGGCCGCGCCACTTCGAGAGCCGCGACGCGACGCTCCTCCTCGCTGCCGGTGGCGGCGCCACGGGGGCGACCGCCCGCGCGCTCGAGCGGCACCTTGTCGTCTGGCTCCAGGACGAGAGCGCGCGATACGAGGCCGGCGCCCGCGCGCGCGCCCTCGTGCGCGCCGGGCTTGGCGCCGCGCGCCGCGCCTACGACCTGATCGCGCGACTGCTGTAGGTCGGCGGCGCCGCTACTTGACGGCCCCCTGCATCACCGGCGCCTTCTGCGCGGGATGATGCAGGTAGAAGCCCTGCACGAGGTGCACGCCGAGATCGCGCACGGTATTGAATTCCTCCGCGCGCTCCACGCCTTCGGCGATCACCATGGCGCCGTGGTCGTTCGCGAAGCGCACCATCGTCTCCACGAGGTTCTGCTTGATGAAGTTCGTGTCGATGGCGTTGATCAGCGAGATGTCGAGCTTGATGAAGTCCGGCTCGAGGTTCGCGATCGATCCCAGCCCGGCGTAGCCGCTGCCCGCGTCGTCCACCGCGAAGCGGAATCCGGCCTCGCGGAACGCGCGCAGCCGCTCGCGGAACTTCGGGTAGTCCTTGATCGCCGTGCGCTCGGTGATCTCGATGACGACGCGATGGGGCTCGGCGACCTCGCGCTCGTTGAACGCCGGGTCGTCGAAGTCGTGCGGATCGACGTTGACGAACAGGAGCTGATTGGCGCCGAGGCGGCCGTCCAGGCCTTCCAGGGCGCGGCTGCGGCAGAGGCGGCTCAGCTCCCACACCAGATCCGCCTGGTCGGCCACGTCGAACATCACCTCGGGGCTGCGCAGGCTGCGGAGCTGCCCGCGCGCCAGCGCTTCGTAGCCGAAGATCTCCATCGTGTCGGCGACGACGATGGGGTGATAGTCGATGTACACGCCGCGCTCGCGAAGGCTCGTGCGCAGGTCCGCCACCCGCCGCGCCCGTTCCCGTTCCTCGACGCTCCGCGCGGCATTCGCCGCTTCCCGGATCCCGCGGTAGATCAGCCGCTCGAGCCGGAGCTTGGGGTTGTAGTAGACGTGGGCGTGGCCGACGTAGATGTCGAAGAGCGCGGCGATGTCCTCGCCGTGGGCCGTCTCGATGCGCGCCGCCACCATGCGTTCGAGGCGGCTCGCCATCTCCGTGATCTCGGCGTCGGTCGCCGCCGGGACCCCGGACGGCGGCACGTGGAACACGATGTAGTCGTCGTCGTTCGTGAACCCTACCATCACGCGCGTCGGCTCGTCACTCGCATCGTCGAGGAAGTCGCGCACCGCCGCCGCCGTCGTCTCGAGGACCGCGTCCAGCTTCTCCCACCCGTAGATCTCCTCGATCTTGGAGTAACGGACGAAGTTGAAGTAGAGGACCACGAGCTCGCCCCGGTCCTTGATGAGCTGGCGGGAGCGCTCGATCATGACGGGCAGCGTCGGCAGGCCGGTGAGCGAGTCGTGCAGCATCTGCTCGTGCTCCACCCGCTCCGCGCGATCCACGAGGGACAGCGATGGCGGCGCCGTGCGCGCAACCGCCGACCGGATCCGTCCTGCCACCTCTTCCGCGCTGGCGGGGAGGTTGTACCACTCCTGCGCCCGAAGCTCGATGGCGCGACGCCGGTCCGTGTCGTCGCGACAGGCGACGATCAGCGGATGGCCACATCGTCGCGCCGTCTCCGCCGTCTCGCGGAGGAGATCCGGCGACTCGGCGCCCGTGAGGACCGCGCGGACGCCGGACATCGTGGCGATCGAGTCGGGCAGGCGCGTCGCGCCCACTCGCTCCACGTGCCAGGATTCGAGCTGTGCGGTGGCCTCGACGATCGTCGGATCATCGAGGTCGGTGATGAGGATGGAATCGCTCACGGAGTGCCAGCGGCCGACTTCAACTCAGCTCGCCGAACGCAGCATGGCGAGATTGCGCTGGACGGTGGCGGCGAGCGAGGGCAGGTCGAACGGCTTCTCGACGTAGTCGTCTGCGCCGGTCTGCAGCGCTTCGCGCTTGTCTTCCCATTCGTCCAGGGCGGTGACCATCACGACGCGAACATGCTTGCCGAGCACCGGATGCTGCTTCATCAGCCGGCAGACCTCCCAGCCGTCGCGTCCCGGCATCATGACGTCGAGCAACACCAGCGCCGGCTTCACCTGCTCGAAGGCGACCAGCGCTTCATCGCCGTTGTGGGCGACCGTGATGGGATACCCGCGGATCTCCAGGTACTGCCGGATGATCTCCGCGTTGTCCTGGTTGTCATCCACCACGAGGATGGGAGGAAGCGATTTATCCGGCATGCGTCCGACGCTAGGGCTGCTGCGATTGCGAGAGGGCCAAGACCGATCAGGTCGGCAATTTGCAAGCCACGGTTTGGCCTAGGATCGACGGCCGAGGGCGAATGAGACCCCCACGCCATAGACTGCACCCGTCGGGCCGGGATCACCGGCGTCAGCCGATCCGCCGAACTCGGCGCCGGCCGTCACACCGATACGGTTCGTGATGCCGACATCGGCGCCCACCGAGAAGCGGAAGAGACCGGCGCTCGTGCTGCTGTCTCCCACCGTGAGCCGATTGTACGAGTAGAACGGCGTCCCGTAGAGGGAGACCCCCCGGATGAAGCTGAACGCCTTCCGGTAGCCGACTCCCACCCCGACCG
>DASTYL010000067.1:0-3266 GCA_035764975.1 Gemmatimonadaceae bacterium
GCCGCGCAACGGCTTCGCGTCGCCGCGATGCGCGCGGCGGGCTCGCGCCCGTTCCGCACGCTGGCGCCGTGGCCCGGAGGTCATCGGTGGGCGGTCGCGCTCACGCACGACCTCGACGTCGTGGAATGGTGGCCGGCGTTCACGGGGCTGCGGATCGCCGAGCTGGCGAAGGCCCGCGAGTGGCGTGAGCTGGCCCGCGTCGCCGGCAGCGCGGTGCGCAACGCGTTCGGCGATCCGGTGCTGGACGCGGTCAACCGTGTCCTCGCCACCGAAGCGGGATCGGCGGCCCGGAGCACGTGGTTCCTCCTGTGCGGCACCCCCACGCTCCGCACGGTCGCGCGCGGTGACCTCACGTATCGGCCGGAAGCAGCGACCACGCGACGCATCGTGTCCCGGATCCGCGAGGGCGGCCACGAGATCGGGCTGCACGGGAGCTTCGCCACGCTGGAGTCCGCGCAGGCGTTCCAGGAGCAGTCCCGGCGCCTTGGTGCGCTGGGGGAATGTGCCCTCACGGGCGTGCGGCAGCATTACCTGCGGATGCGCCCGGGGATCACGCATCGCGCCATGGAGGCGGCGGGCTTCGAATACGACGCCACCTACGGGTTCCCCGATCGGAACGGATTCCGCCTCGGCATCGCCGACGTCGTTCCGCGCTGGGACGATGCCTCGCAGCGCCCCGCGGCGCTCAGGGAGGTCCCGCTCACGTGGATGGATCGTGCGCTGAGCAACTATCAGGGAGTGATGGACCCCGACCGGTGGATCGACGATGCGCTCGCACTCGCCGGCGCCGTTCGCGACGTCGGTGGGGTGTGGGTCGGGCTATGGCACCCTAATCTCGCGACGCCACTCGGCTTCCCGCGGGCGCTCGACGCGTACGATCGCCTCGTCCGCGAGCTCTTCGCAGCGCAGCCGTGGGGTGCGTCGTTGAGTGAGATCGTCGCGTGGCGCGATGCACGGCGGGCCGTCCGTGCGGTGCGCGTCGACGCGGACGGCGTGGTGCGACTCGCGCCGCAGCCGGCTGCCGCGGCGATCGTGCTGGAGAATGCGGCAGGGGAGCGGGCGCCCACTGAGGTCACGAGCGAGACCCGGGCAGCGCACAGCCTCGAATGACCGCCGGCCCCAGCCGCTGGCTGGGGACATCGAGATCGCCTAGTTTTGTGGGTTGTTTCGGGCCTGTCGGGCGACGGCAGGCCCCTTCCATTACGCTCACCTATCCCGAGAATCGTGCGTCCGGCCCAATCCGACAACGGCTCGACCCTTCGTGAGTGGCTGACGGCCTGCCTCGTGTACGTCGTGGCGACGCTGTCCCTCGGGTATCCGGCCCTCGCCGGCCGATTCCTGGTCACCAACCACAGCGACCAGTACATCGCCGGCTATGCGTTCCGCGAGTTCGCGGCCGAGAATCTGCGCGCGGGCCGCGGGTTCCCGTTGTGGAATCCGTACCTCATGAGCGGCGTGCCGAACGTCGCGGCCATGGCGGGCGACATCTTCTATCCCACCTTCCTGCTCCGGATGGTGCTGCCGACCGACGTGGCGATGACGTGGGGCTTCGTCATCCATGTCATCCTCGCTGGCATCTTCACGTTCGGTTTCCTGCGCGCCATGGGCGTCGGGTTCTGGGGCGCACTCGTTGGCGGCCTCGCGTACCTGATGAGCGGGCCCATCGCGGGGTACGTCTCGCCGGGGCACGACGGCAAGCTGTTCGTGAGCGCGCTGCTGCCGCTGACCTGCTGGATGCTGACGCTCGGCGTCCGGCAGGGGAGGGCGTGGGCATGGGGAGCCCTCGCACTCGTCGTCGGGCTCGCGGTGCTCAGCCCGCACCCGCAGCTGCTGCAGTACATGCTGCTCGCCGCGGGCAGCTTCGCGCTCTGGCTGGTGCTGGAGCGTGACGACCAGGGGAAGCCGGTCATCCCGAGGCCGATGGCATTCCGGCGCCTCGCCTACGCGCTCGGCTCGGTGCTGCTCGGCTTCCTCATGGGCGCGATCCAGTTTCTCCCGGTCCGCGAGTATGTCGACTGGTCACCGCGGGCCGGGGGCAAGGGATGGGAGCATGCCGTCTCGTACTCGATGCCCCTCGAGGAGCTGATCAGCACGTACGTGCCGCAGTTCAGCGGGATCCTGGATGCGTACTGGGGCCGCAACGGCATTCATTTCCACAGCGAATACTTCGGCGCGGCGGCACTCTTCCTCGCCGTGGCAGGCGCGTTCTGGACCAACCAGAAGGGGCGCCGCGGCTTCGCGCTCTTCTGGGTGGGCACGTTCATCGTCTCGCTGCTCTGGACCCTCGGCGGGTCGACGCCGTTCTACCGGCTCGTCTACGCGCTCGTCCCGGGGACGACGTTCTTCCGCGCGCCGAGCACGATGATGTACGTCACGATGTTCTCGGTGGCGGTCCTCGGTGCGCTCGGGACGGAGCGGCTTCTCGCCGCGCGGCTGAGCCGCCGGTACCTGATCGGATGGCTCGTCGCCGCGGGCCTCGTCGCCCTGATGGCCACGGCAGGGGGACTGACGAACCTTGCGATGAGTGTCGCGCTTCCCGGGCGCGAGCAGGCAGCCGAAGCGAATCACGGGGCGCTGATGCTCGGCGCCTGGCGATCGTTCCTCTTCGTGCTCGCGGCGGTGGGAATCGCCTGGGCGGTGATGACGCGGCGGATCGCGCCCCGGGTGGCCGGCATGCTGCTCGTCGGGGCGATCGCGATCGATTTCTGGAGCGTCCTGCGGAACTACTGGCAGTTCATGCCGCGCGCGGGCGTGATATACGCCCCCGATCAAACCATCGCGACGATGAAGGCGGAGCGCGAGCCGTACCGCGTCCTTCCGCTGCCGGTCGGCCAGGCGGGCATCGCCTACCACGATCCGTTCCTCACCGGCGACGCGCTGATGGTGCATGAGGTCCCCAACGTCATCGGCTATCATGGCAACGAGTTGGGGCGCTATCAGGTGCTCGCCGGCAACGCGCAGGGATATGAGCCGCTGATCCGGCTTCAAGGACTGCGTGAGATGCTGAACGTGAAGTTCCTTCTCACGAACCTCGGCCCGGACGTCTCGCTCGATCCCAACGACCCGACCTTCACGCTGCTTCGGCTTCTGCCGGGGTCGCAGCATGCCGCGGGTCCGGTGCGGAACGCGGCCGGCTCCATCGTCCATCTGTACCGGCTCGGCGGCGAGCCGGAGGCGGCCTGGGTCTCGTCCTCCATGGTGCGGGCACCCGACGAGGGCGTGCTGGCCACCGTCCGCGATCCGCGCTTCGATGCAACGGTCCGGCG
>DASTYL010000068.1:0-26001 GCA_035764975.1 Gemmatimonadaceae bacterium
GCGGACACCCTCGTCAGGCGCCCCCTCGCCGTCAGGCGCCCCCGCGCCGTCAGGCGCCCCCGCGCCGTCAGGCGCCCCCGCGCCGTCAGGCGCCCCCGCGCCGTCAGGCGCCCCCGCGCCGAAGGCGCCCCCGCGCCGAAGGCGCCCCCGCGCCGAAGGCGCCCGGTCTACCCCTCCCGGGCCGCCCGCCGCCCCACGGTCTGGAACCCCAGCCCCCGCCCCGGCTTGGCCATCAGCGCCCGCCGGGCCAGCGGGGCGATCCCCACTTCCCGCGCCTTGGCGCGGAAGGTCGCGCCGTGGTCGATCGTATGTCCCGCCTCATCCTGCCACTGGTGCACCATCTCGTGCAGCAGCGTGTGGAGCGTCTCGTCCCACCCGTGCCGGCGCAGGTGGTTCAGGCTGATCGCGATCTCGGCGGCCTCGCCCGGGGTGGCCGCCGTGTAATGGCCCAGCCGGCTCTGCATCCGGCGGCTCACCCGGATCTCGATGGGCCGCAGCTTGCCGCTGAAGTGCCGCATGTTGTAGCGGCGGTGCCAGACCGTCAGCTCCTGCGCGATGTGCTCGTCGTCGCCATGGGTGCGCTCCCGCCGCGCCGGCATGCGGGGCGTGCGCACGGGGAAGCTGACGATGACCTGCTGCGCCCCCCGGCGATCCACCCGGGTGCGCCCCTCCACGAACGTGACGATCGCCTCGAGCACCCGCGTCGGGGCGTTGAGGTACCCCTCGTGGACCCGCAGCTCACCCGCCCCGAAGCTCACCATCACGTTACGGTTGCGCGTCAGGCGGCACCGGCGGATGCTCCGCAGCCCCAGGCCGCAGAGAACGTTGAAGAGCTCGTCCGCATCCTGGGGACGCGGGGCGAAATCGAGGTCGAGCTGCGCCGGATCCCGGCGCTGGGTGCGCGTCATCGATCGAAGCACTTGTCCGGCCCTGCGACGAAAGTTTGCGAGTCGTCGGACCACACGAGCGTAGAGACTTCCAGCCGTTCCCGTGTGATCCGGATGACATTGGCCGAGGACGGCCTCCCGCCACGCATGCGGTTGGACACCGTCCCCGCCGTCGAGATCACGGTGCCCTTCCGGGTGTGCTCCACGAAGTGGATCGCTTCCTGGTGATCGTGGCCGCACAGCACCAGGTCCACTCCCATCTCCGCGAACGCGCCGAGCACCCGGCGCGTGTTCTTGAGGCCGTGCCGTTGGGACAGCTCGCCCTTCACCGGATTGTGATGCATCACGACCACCCGGGCGTCGCCGTTCTGCACCTGCTCGAACTCCGCGCGCGCGCGGTCGATCTGCGCCCGGCTCAGGTAGCCGATGATCGACCATTGCCTTGGATTCCATGTCATCGTCTTGCGCGTGACCCCGTGGGACGTGTTCAGCCCCACGAAGGTCGCACCGGGGACGCGGAGCACCGGCTCCGGATCCTCGCCGACGTAAGTCTTGTATTTCCGCAGCAGGTGCTCGTCGTTCCCGAGGCCGAGCGGCGCGTGCCACCACGCGACGTCGTGGTTGCCCGGGACGACGATCGTCCTGCTGACGCGCTCCACGTGGCGGATGAAGGCCCGTGCCCGCTGGAACTCACCGGCCCGCGCCCGCTGCGACACGTCCCCGGAGATCGCCACGACGTCATAGTGGCCCTCGGCGATCGTCGCTTCGAGCGCCTCGTACTGCTCGGGCACCGCCGGGTGCCCGAAGTGCAGGTCGGAGAGGTGGAGGATCGTCGTCATCGGATCAGAGCGCCGCGATGACGGCGTCGGTGAACTCCGTCGTCGAGGCCGTCCCGCCGAGGTCGCGCGTGCGCACCTTGCCCGTGCGCACGGTGTCCGTGAAGGCCTTGCGGATGCGCCCGGCCGTGGCGTCGTCGCCGATGTGCTCCAGCATGAGCGCGGAGGCCAGCACCAGGGCGCCCGGGTTCGCGACGTTCTTGCCGGCGATGTCCGGCGCGGTGCCGTGCACGGCCTCGAAGATCGCGCCCCCGGTGCCGATGTTCGCGCCGGGCGCGAGCCCCAGCCCGCCGACGAGCCCCGAGATCTGATCGGAGAGGATGTCGCCGAAGAGGTTGGTCGTGACGATGACGTCGAAGCGCTCCGGGTGGAGCACGAGGTTCATCGCCATCGCATCCACGATCTTGTCCTCGAACTCGACGCGGCCGGCGTACTCCTGGGAGATCTCGCGCCCGACGTCGAGGAAGAGCCCCTGCGAGAACTTCAGGATGTTCGCCTTGTGGACGAGCGTCACCTTCTTGCGCCCGTGCTTCACCGCGTACTCGAAGGCGTAGCGGATGATCCGCTCGCTGCCGGCGCGGGTGATGAGCGCGATCGACTCCGCCGCCGCGCGGGCGTCGTCGCCGATCTTGATGTAGTGCTCGATGCCGACGTACAGCCCTTCGGTATTCTCGCGGATGAGCACGAGGTCGACGTCGTCGTACCGCCCGCCCGGGATGATGTCGATCGCCGGCCGGACGTTGGCGTAGAGGTCGAACGTCTTCCGCAGCGCGACGTTCACCGAGCGGAATCCGCCCCCGACGGGGGTCTCGAGCGGACCCTTGAGGGCGAGGCCCGTGCGCTTGATCGAATCGAGCGTGCACTCCGGCATCGGATCGCCGAAGCGGCTGACCCCCGCGACGCCGGCCACCTGCTCGTCGTACTCGAGGTCGGCCCCTGCCGCCTCGAGGATGCGAACCGTGGCTTCGGTGATCGACGGACCGATGCCGTCGCCGGGGATCAGGGTGACTTTCGTGGGCATTGCGTCAGTGTATCCGTGCGGTGGCTCAGGGAGCCGCGATGAGGTCGGCGAGGCGGGCGGCCAGCGACACCGCCACCTCAGGATTGAAGGTCGAGAAGCCATCACTGCGGACGTCGCCCAGCCACCGCACCTCGGCGGCACGGGCGTCCAGGAGCGCGAGCCGCAGCACAGCCCGGCCCCCCGCCTCCCCCGCCCGCTCGAACGAAACCCGGACCGGGAGCAGCACGAACCGCGCATCGTGCACAGCAACCAGCGTGCGAAGCTGTGAAGCGAGCGGGTCCGGAAGTCGTTCCTCGCTGATTCGGGTCAGCCGCTGGAGCGGTTCCGCGGCCAGCCGGTAGGGATCCGGCGACAAGGTCGGGTTCCTTTCGTACGCCCGGGCCAGAGTTTCCGTATGCACCCAGGTGTTTCCGAGCCCGCGCGCCCCGAGCTCCACCCCGATCGCCCCGTCGAGCTCGCGCATCCAGTCGCGCTGCCGGGGGATCCCGGCCGCCCAGCCGAGGGGATCGCCCTCCGCGACGCTGTGGACCGGTGCGACCACGATCCGCTGGGCCGCCAGCAGCGACAGCGGTCTGACCGGGGGGCTGGGTGGCGCGTCGGCCTGGGAGCTCGCGGCCCGGCCCGCACAGCCAGCGGCGGCGAGGGCGACAACCAGGACGATGAGCTGGGGGAGGGTGCGAGGAGTCGGCACGGGTCTGGGAGTGGGTGGTGGTTTTTAACCTACCCCGGCCGGGGGGCGGCCGGGAGGCGCTTGACATCGGCCGTTCCGCGTGCTCCGAACAAACCCCGAATTCGGCGCTGAACCTGGTTGACAAGTCGTTGCAGCACAGCATCTTGGCCGACGACTCTCCCAGTCGGCGCGCCGCAGGTCGCCTCCCGCCGCCGGCCGCTTCCATCCTCCGTGTCACGCCACGGCCCACCTGGATCGATGCCAAAGATTCTGTCCGTTGCCCTCTGGATCCTCATCGCCTGCCTCGGCGCCGGATCGTTCGGCTGGATCGCGCTGCAGCGTGGCGAATCGGTGAGCGCCGCCTGGCTGCTCACGGCCGCGCTGTGCACCTACCTCATCGCTTACCGGTTCTACAGCCGATTCATCGCCCGGCGCGTCTTCGCGCTCGATCCGGAGCGCGCCACGCCGGCGTTGCGACTGAACGACGGTCGCGACTTCGTGCCGACGAACCGCTGGATCGTGTTCGGCCACCACTTCGCGGCGATCGCCGGTCCGGGTCCCCTCGTCGGGCCGACGCTGGCCGCCCAGTTCGGATTCCTTCCCGGCGCGCTCTGGATCCTCGTCGGCGTCGCCCTCGGCGGGGCCGTGCAGGACATGGTCGTGCTCGCGGCGAGCGTGCGCCGCGACGGGAAGTCGCTCGGGCAGATGGCGCGCGAGGAGATCGGCCCCATCGCCGGATTCATCGCGCAGGTCGCGGTGCTCGGCATCATGATCGTGCTCATCTCCGTGCTGGCGCTCGTCGTGGTGAACGCCCTCGGCGACAGCCCGTGGGGCACGGTCACCGTGGGACTGACGATTCCCATCGCGATGCTGATGGGCGGCTACATGCGCTGGCTGCGCCCCGGCCGCGTGCTCGAGGCGACGGCGATCGGGCTCCTCCTGCTCGTCGCCGCGCTCTACATCGGACGCTGGGTGGCGGAGCATCCTGAGCTCGCTGCGACCTTCACGCTGAGCCGCACGACGCTCGCGTGGTCGATCATGGGGTACGGGTTCGCGGCATCGGTGCTGCCGATCTGGCTGTTGCTCGCGCCAAGGGACTACCTGTCGGCGTTCGTGAAGATCGGCGTCGTGGTGGTGCTCGCCATCGGGATCCTCGTCGCGCTGCCTCCCCTCCAGATGCCGGCACTCACCCGCTTCACCGATGGCACCGGTCCCGTGTTCGCGGGGAAGGTGTTCCCGTTCGCCTTCATCACGATCGCCTGCGGGGCGATCAGCGGGTTCCACGCCCTCATCGCAAGCGGCACCACGCCCAAGCTGCTGGAGCGAGAATCCGACGTGCGCCTCGTCGGCTACGGCGCGATGCTCATGGAATCGTTCGTCGCGATCATGGCACTCATCGCCGCGTGTGCGCTCACGCCCGGCGTGTACTTCGCCATCAATGCGCCCGCCGGCCTGATCGGCACCACGGCGGAGAGCGCCGCACAGACGATCGCCGCGTGGGGGTTCGTCGTCACGCCCGCCGAGCTGCACGCGCTGGCCGCGCAGGTCGGCGAGAGCTCGCTGCTGTCACGAACCGGCGGCGCGCCGAGCCTCGCGGTGGGGATGGCGCAGCTGTTCGCGAACCTGCTCGGCGGGTCGGGTGCAATCGCGCTCTGGTACCACTTCGCGATCATGTTCGAAGCCCTGTTCATCCTGACCACGCTCGACGCCGGCACGCGTGTCGGCCGGTTCATGCTCCAGGACCTCGCACGACACGTGTACGCGCCACTCGGCCGTGTCTCCTGGTACCCCGCGGTGGTGATCACGAGCTTCGCGTTCGTGATGATGTGGGGGCACTTCCTGTATCAGGGCGTGGTGGATCCGCTCGGCGGCGTCAACTCGCTCTGGCCGTTGTTCGGCATCTCCAATCAGCTGCTCGCCGCCATCGCGTTGTGCGTCGGCACGACGATCATCATCAAGATGGGCCGAGCCCGGCATGCATGGCTGACGATGCTCCCGCTGGCGTGGCTCGTCATCGTCACCATGAGCGGCGGCTGGGCGAAGCTGTTCGCCGCGGATCCGCGACTCGGCTTTCTCGCCAACGCACGCTTCCTCCGCGACGCCATCGACACGAACACCCTGCCCGCCAGCATCCCGGGTGTCGAGGCCGCCCGGCAGATGATCGTCAACAACTATATAGATGCGGCGGTGGCGGCCTTCTTCATGATTGCCGTCGTCGTCGTCCTGGCCGCGAGCATCCACGAGTGGGTGGGAGTGCTCCGCGGGCGGCGGCCGACGGTCTCCACCGAGGTGCCGTTCGAGCCACGGGTCGCGATGGCGGGGGACTAGCTTCCAGTGCCGATCCGATCCATCCCGACAGACGACGACGTGCTGAATCCGAAGCGCAGCTCCTTTCTGCCAATCAACCCTGGACCATCTCCGATGCGACGTCCGTTCATCGCGCTCTCCCTTCTCGCCCTCGTCGCCTCGGCAGGCGCCGCCCAGGCGCCGGCAGCGGCGCCGTTCGACCTGTCCATCAGGAACATCATGCGCGGCCCCGAGCTGTACGGCCGCGAGCCGGAGCAGGTCCGGTGGACCGCCGATGGGCAGTGGATCTACTTCTCCTGGAACGAGCCGGGCGCGGATTGGCGCGAGCCGCGCAAGCCGTACCGTGTGCGCGCGCGCTCAGGCGCACGCCCGGAGCGCGTGACGCAAGCGCACATGGACAGCGCGGGCCCGGCGCTGCTTGCCGGCGTGCCGTCGCCCGACCGCCGCTACCGCGCGGTCGCCTGGCAGGGAGACCTGTACGTCGTGAACGTCGCCCGGGGCACGATGCGCCGGCTCACGGAAACGACGGAGGCGGAGTCCTCGCCCACGTTCGGGACCACCGGGTCCCTGCTCTACTTCGTCCGGGAGAACGACGTCTACTCCATCGACCTGGAGTCCGGGCTCACCCGCCAGCTCACCGACGTGCGCTCGGGTCCCGAGCCGAAGGACTCCGCGAAGGCGGAGGGGCACCGCGCATTTCTCGAGCAGCAGCAGCGCGAGCTCCTGGGCGCGATTCGCGATCGCCTGACCCTGGACAGCATCGCGAAGGCCGAGCGCGAGGCACGCGAGAAGGCCCGGGTGAAGCCGATGTACCTGATGCGGGGCGAGCGCGTGCGCGACATCAGCGTCGCGCCCAATGGCCGCGCGTTGCTGATCGCGACGGTCGTGCCGAACGAGCGATCGCTCAACGTCCCCGTCCCCAACTACGTGACGTCGAGCGGCTACACGGAGAATCTCCGGTCGCGCGACAAGGTCGGCGACGCACAGGCGTCCGGCCGCATCGCCTTCATGAGCCTGCCGTCCGGCGACGTGAAGTTCCTGCGCCCCACCGGCGGCGACACGAGCGCCGTCGCCTCCTTCGTCTCGCTGCTCGGCTGGAACGATGCGGGCACGCACGGACTCGTCTTCGTGCAGAGCGCCGACTTCAAGACGCGCTGGATCAGCACCGTCAGCGCGGACGCCGGCACCGTCCGGACGATCGACACACTGCGCGACACCGCGTGGATCGCCGGCCCATGCTTCGCCTGCGGCGGATGGACGGCGCGCGGGGATCGCGCGTGGTTCGTCTCCGAGGCGGACGGGTACGCACACCTGTACTCGGTGAATGCCGACGGCGGCGACCGGCGCCAGCTCACGAGCGGGCAGTGGGAGGTCAAGGCCGTCACGCCATCGCTCGACGGGCGCTCGTTCTACATCTCGAGCAACGAAGGCAGCCCCTTCGCGACGCACCTGTGGCGCATGCCGGTGTCGGGCGGGCCGCGGACGCGAATCACGAGCGGCATCGGCGCGCACAACGTGACGCTCTCGCCCAGCGAGCAATGGCTCGCGACGGTGTACTCGGAGGCGGACAAGCCGTGGGAGCTCTACCTGATGCGCAACCAGCCCGATGCGCCGATGGCCCGGCTCACCACGTCGCCGAGCCCTGAGTTCCTCGCCTACGACTGGATCAAGCCGCAGATCGTTCGCATCCCCGCCTCGGATGGCGCGCAGGTCCCGGCACGCATCTATAGACCAGCCGACGTCGGCGCCACGGCCAATGGTGCGGCGGTGATCTTCGTGCACGGCGCCGGCTACCTCCAGAACGTGCACAACTGGTGGTCGAGCTATGCACGTGAGTACATGTTCCACCACCTGCTCGCGAAGCAGGGCTACACCGTCCTCGATCTCGACTACCGGGCGTCCGCGGGCTACGGGCGGGACTGGCGCACGGCGATCTACCGGCACATGGGGGGCCGCGACCTCCAGGACCAGGTGGATGCGTCGCGGTGGCTCCGTACGGAGCTCGGGATCCCGCCTGAGCGCGTCGGCATCTACGGCGGAAGCTACGGCGGATTCATCACGCTGATGGCGCTCTTCACGGAAGGCGAGCACTTCGGCGCGGGCGCGGGGCTGCGCTCCGTGACGGATTGGGCGCACTACAACCATCCCTACACGGGACGCATCCTGAACCTGCCGCAGAACGACTCGCTGGCCTATCGCCGGTCGTCCCCGATCTACTTCGCGGAGGGGCTGGACGATCCGCTGCTCATCGCGCACGGGATGGTGGACGTGAACGTCCACTTCTCCGATGTCGTCCGGCTCGCGCAGCGGCTCATCGAGCTCGGGAAGACCGACTGGGAGATGGCAGTCTATCCGGTGGAAGACCACGGCTTCGTCCGGCCGGACTCCTGGACGGACGAGTATCGCCGCATCTTCGAGCTGTTCGAGGAGCACCTGCATCCCGGCCGGCCGGTGCAGGCGCAGACCACGAGCGGTGACGGTGCACGCTAAGAGACCCGACCGGGCGACGGCGATGACCGTCGCCCGCGGCGTGGCGCGAGCCTTCGCTCGCGCCACGCAGGCGCTGCGCAGGGTGGTCGGGGCGCCGGATTACGAGACCTACCTCGCCCATTCCCGTGCGCACCACCCGGGCGCGCCTGTCATGTCGCGGCAGGCTTTCTTCGAGGCGCGGCTCGCCCAGCGATACGAGAAACCCGGCTCACGGTGCTGCTGAAAGGACGGGCGAAGCGGTGGTGAGCTGCGCCGCTGCAGCGTTCCTGCCGGTCGCGCGGAGGAGCTTCGCCAGGTCAGCCACGGTCTCCCGCGTCCCCGGATGATTGCTGCCGAGGACCTCGCGTCTGATTCGAAGCGCCCGTCGGTACAGCGATTCCGCCTCGGCGTAGCGCTGCTGGTCCATCAGGAGGCCCGCCAGTCCGTTGAGCGTCGTTGCGATGCTGGGGTTGCTCGCGGACAGCGTCCGCTCCTTGATGTCCAGCGCCCGGCGGAACATCGGTTCGGCATCCGCCACCTTTCCGAGCTTCCAGTAGGTCTCCGCCACGTTGTTCAGGCTCGAGGCGACGGCCGGATGATCCGGCGGCAGCGACCGCTCGAAGACGCGACGGGCCCGTTCGTACAGCGGCAATGCGTCGGCGTAGCGGCCGAGGTACCAGTACACGATCCCGAGGTTGTTGAGCGTCGCCGCCACCTCGATGTGCTCGGCGCCAAGCGCCCGCTCCTGGATCTCGCTCGCGCGGCGGATGAGCGGCTCGGCTTCGGCCATGCGCTGCTGCGAGATGCGAACGTTGGCGAGCCCCATCAGGTCGCGCGCGAATCGCCGCGGATTCGGGACGATGCGTCGCTCATGCGACGCGATCGCCAGGCGGTACAGTGAGTCAGCCTCCGCATGGCGCCCCTGGCGCATCCGCAGCAGGCCGAGATTCGCCCAGCTCGTCGCGACGGCGACGTGGCCCGCGCCCTGTGCCTGCATCCGGATGTCGAGTGAACGCTGGAGGAGACGGTCCGCCTCGTCGTAGTCGCCTTTCCCGACGGCCACGACCCCGAGCTGATCCAGCGTTTCGGCGACGAGGGTGTCGCGCGCTCCGAAGAGCGCTTCCCGGGCCGAAAGTGCGTCGCCCAGCACACGCCGCGCGTCATCGAACAGGCCGAGCGAGTAGTAGGACACCCCCATCGTGTGCAGCACCCTGCTGCGGAGCGCCGGCCGATCCGCCAGCCCGGACGCGCGGGCCACGCCGCGATCGAGGAGCTCGCGGGCGGGGACGCGGCCATCCGTGGCGGCTCCGGGGAGAGGCCGGAACAGGTCGCCCATGAGGTCCGCGCCGAACGTCTCCTCGAGGAACGCTGTTGCCGCGCGCGCGGTCGCCGCCTCCTCCTCCGCGCGCAGTTCGGCGCGCGTCGCGCGCACCATCCCGATGCTCGTGAAGACGCTGCTGGTCACGATCAGCAGGAGTGCGATGACCGCGATCACCGATGCGCCGCGATGTCGGCGCACGAACTTGCCGAAGCGATACGCCGCGCTTGGCGGCCGCGCGATGATCGGCTCGTCCGCGAGGTGACGCTGGATGTCCATCACCAGCCCGTTGACGGTCTGGTATCGCCGGCTGCGATCCGGCTCCATCGCCTTGAGCACGATCCAGTCGAGATCACCGCGCAGCGTGCGCAGGAGCCGGTCGGGATCGGTGTTGCGCGCCCGGGCGATCGTGCGGCGATCGCACCCGCCATCGGTCAGCCGCGCACTCGGCGTCGGCGGCGCGCAATCGCGGGCCAGCAGCCGGGCGAGGAATACGTGGAGCCCCACCTCGGACGGATCCAGCGGGAGGCGGCCGACGAGGATCTGGTACAGCACGACGCCGAGCGAGTACACGTCCGCGCGGGTGTCGACGTCGCGGTTGCCCGACTCCGCCTGCTCGGGGCTCATGTACGCGGCAGTTCCCATCGCGTGGCCGAAGGCCGTCACCAGCGTCTTGTCGGTGAGCTGCTGCCCGATGGCCTTCGCGATGCCGAAGTCGATGATCCGCGGCTCCGGACGCCCGTCGGCCTCCGTGATGAGGATGTTCGAGGGCTTCAGGTCGCGGTGGATGACGCCCTTCTGATGCGCATGCTGCACCGCCTGGCAGACCGCGATGAAGAGCTCGAGCCGCCGGCGGACGGACAGCCGCTGGTCATCGCAGAACTGCGTGATGGGAAGGCCACGCACGAGCTCCATCGCGAAGTACGGCTGCCCCGAGCTCGTCGTGCCGGCACTCAACACCTTGGCGATCCCGGGATGGCTCATCACCGCGAGCGCCTGCTGCTCCACCTCGAACCGCGCGACGAGCTCCTTGGGGGCGTGCTGGTCCTTGAGGACCTTCAGCGCGACGCGCCGGCGGACCGGGCCCGTCTCCTCCGCATCGTAGACGATCCCCATCCCCCCTTCACCCAGCACCTGCAGGATCCGATAGGGACCGATGCGTTCCGCCGCGTCGAGTGCGATGGGCGGGACGCCACTCTGCGTTGTCATGCTACACCTCTACTGCCAACCGTCAGGGCAGCACGATGATATCGGGGTCGATGACCCCGTGCACCGCATCGCCCGATCCATCGTTCCTGCACCAGAACTCGATGGCGTACCGTGACCGCTTGACGCCGTTGTCCGGCCGGAGCCGGCCGCCGCGCGCCGCGTCGCCGCGCTTCGCCCGGTACGGCGGCGCGCTGTCGAGAACCCACGCCATGCCGGGGCTTGCCGGACGGATTCGGATGCTGTCCACGTTCCCCGACTGGAGGATCCGCCAGGAGAGCGCGACGCCGACGGTGTCACGCACGATCCACGGCCACACGTTGGACTGCACGCCGTGGTTCGAGCAGTTGATCTGCACCGTCACCTCGCGGTCGCGGCGCCGGCCCGATGTGGTGTCGTCCGATGCGCTGCCCGCCATGATCCCTGCATCGCTGCGGGCGTGCGCCCACGCAGGGGCACGCTCCACCACTCCCGCCATCAACGCGACCAGCCCGGCAAGAACCAATGCGCGCCGCATGGAGCCGTCCTGACGTTTGGAGAGGTTCCCATGATGGCCGCGCCGCCATGGCGCCGCAAGCGAGGCTATTCCCCTACGGCGATTGCACGACGCCCTGGAACGACGATCATCAGCGCGAGCGCTGCGAGCGCTGCGAGCGCGGCGCCCATGACGAACGCTGCCGGTGCCCCGAAGCCGTCCCAGACGAAGCCGAAGAGCACCGACGCCGGCAGCGCGCCAAGGCCGACGGCCAGGTGGAACCACCCGAACGCAGTGCCGCGCTTCGTCGCCGGAACGATGTCGGCGACGAGCGCCCGCTCCGCGCCCTCCGTCAATCCGAAGAACAGCCCGTACGCGGCGAACAGCGCCCACACGTGCCATGCGGCGTCGGCGGCGGCGAAGCCTGCGTACACGATGGCGAAGAGGGCCCAGCCGGCGAGCAGCGTCGGCTTGCGGCCGATGCGATCCGACAGCGCCCCCCCAGGCATCGAGGATACGGACTTCACGACGTGCAGGTATGCCCAGAGAATCGGCAGCATCGCGGTGGGCACGCCAAGATCGCTCGCACGGAGCAGGAGGAACGCATCGGTCGAGTTGCCGAGCGTGAACAGCAGCACCGCGCCGAGGTAGGCCCAGAAACGTCCTCCCATGCGCGGATCGAACTCGGGTCGCGTACCGCCGGCCTGTGGCCCTCGCGCGACAGCGGGTTCGCGCAGCCCCAGCAGGGCGATGGCGAGCGCGATGGCGCCGGGGATGGCAGCCAGCAGGAACACGGTGCGCAGCGGCACGTCGAACAGCTGGACGAGCCCGAAGGCGATGAGCGGACCGAACACGGCGCCGGCGTGGTCCGCCCCGCGATGGAATCCGAAGGCCCGACCGCGGGCGGACGCCGGAACGGAATCGGCGATCATCGCATCGCGCGGCGACGTGCGAATGCCCTTGCCGATGCGATCGGCAACCCGGACCACCAGGACGTGCGACGCCGTCTGGGCGAGCGCCACCAGGGGCCGGACGACCGACGCGATCCCGTAGCCGAACACGACGAGCGGCTTGCGACGGCTCACCCGGTCCGACCACCAGCCGCTGGCCAGCTTCAGCAGCGAAGCGGTCGATTCCGCGGCGCCTTCGATCGCCCCGATGAACCCCGCGCTTGCCCCGAGCGTCGACCGCAGGAACACCGGCAGCAGCGGATAGATCATCTCGCTCGCCACGTCGGTGAAGAAGCTCACCGCCCCGAGCAGGTAGACGTTGCGGCTCAGCCCCAGCCGTGGCGGGCGGGCGTCGGCGGGATCACCAGGCAGCTGGGGGGCTTCGGTCATGGCCGCCAAATCTACCGCGCCCCCCCTTGCGCGGCACCGCCGGTGGCGGGCTGATTCCCTGCATGCCGTCGGCGTTGCACGAGCCCGGTCGGGCGTCGCCCGACGATCTCTCGTCCCGGGAAGCCACGCCCGCCATCGCGGAGCTGCTCTCGGTCGCGGCCGCGCGCGATCACGAGACGATCGCACGCCAGGTGACGCTCGCGCGCATCGCAGCGCCCTCGGGGGAGGAAGCCGATCGCGCGGCGTGGTTCACGGCGCAGCTGCGCGCGCAGGGTGCCACCGACCTGCGTGGCGATGATGCGGGCAACGTCATCTGCCGGCTGCCCGGCACCGAGGCGCTCGAGCCGCTCGTCGTGCTCGCCCATCTCGACACCGTCTTTCCGCGCACCACGATCCCGGTCGTCCGGCGGGACGGGGATCGGCTCATCGGTCCGGGGATCAACGACAACGCGCGCGGCCTCGCCGTAATGCTGACGATCGCCGACGAGCTGCTCAGGGGGCGATTCCGGACGCGTCGGCCGATCGTGCTCGTCGGCACGACCTGCGAGGAGGGCGCGGGCGACCTGCGGGGCGCCAAGCACTACT
The DNA here is from genome assembly GCA_035764975.1 of Gemmatimonadaceae bacterium. Lineage (GTDB taxonomy): Bacteria > Gemmatimonadota > Gemmatimonadetes > Gemmatimonadales > Gemmatimonadaceae > JACDHQ01. The sequence goes on from DASTYL010000068.1 coordinate 13,115, forward strand.
TCGCGCGCGAGCCGCACGCGGCAGCCGCCATCGCGCTCGACGGCGCAGGCGACTCCCGCATCGTGCATCGCGCGCTCGGCGCACGGCGCTTCCGCATCACGTTCGATGGGCCGGGTGGGCACAGCTGGAGCGCCTTCGGCGTCCCGAATGCGGTGCATGCCGCCGCGGTCTGCGCGGCGCGCCTTGCCAGGCTTCACCTGCCGGGTGTCCCGCAGGCGTCCCTTTCAGTCGGGCGCATGGGCGGAGGCATGTGCGTGAACGCCATCCCCGAGCACGCGTGGCTCGAGGTCGACGTCCGCTCACCGGATCGGCCGACGCTGGACTGGCTCGAGCGCGAGGTGCATCGCGCCGCACGCGACGCGCAGGCGGAGGAGAACGGCCGGCGGTCGCGCGGCGGGGCCGTGCTCACCGCCGCCGTCGAGCGATTCGGCAACCGCCCGCCCGGGGAGACGCCGGTCGAGCACCCGCTCGTGCAGGCGGCGCTGGAGGCCACGCGGGCAGTCGGCGCGCAGCCCGAGCTCGCGCTCGCCTCGACGGACGCCAACGTCCCCATGAGCCTCGGGATTCCCGCGATCGCCATCGGCGCGGGCGGCATCGGCGGCGACGCGCACACCGACCACGAGTGGTTCGAGAACGTCGAGGGCCCGCGCGGGATCGCGCGGGCCCTCGCCATCATCCTCGCGGCAGCGAACGCCTGATCAGGACGCCGCGGCACGCTCCTCGAGCCGCAGCTCCGAGTGGTCCGCGATCGTGATCGCGCCGACGGCGCCCTCGATCACCGCCGACTCCCCGATGTAGGAGTTCGCGAGCCGCGACTTCGTGATCGTCGTGTTCGGTCCCACGATCGTGTCGCGCAGCTCGGAATCGCGCACCGTGCAGCCGCGCTCGAGCGTGACGTTCGGGCCGATCGTGGCGCGCTCCAGGACAACGCCGTCCTCGATGAACACCGGATCGAAGATCTTCACCCCCTCGCCGAGCGTGGCCGGCTTCCTCGCCATCTTCCGCTTCTCGAGGATGGTGCGGTTCGTCTCGAGGAGCGTGTCGAGCTTTCCGGCATCGTACCAGCCCTCGACGTCGACGACCCTGATCTTCGCGCCCTTGTCGATCATGTACTGGAAGGCGTCGGTGAGGTAGTACTCGCCCTTGTTGGGGGGCTGCTGCAGCACCCAGTCGATGCCCTCCATCAGCAGCTTCCAGTTGCGGATGTAGTACAGCCCGATGTTCGCCCGCTTCGAGATCGGCGTCGAGGGCTTCTCGATGATCTTCGTCATGTTGCCGTCGGCATCCGTGACGACGACGCCGAAGCGCTGGTAGTCCTCGACCTCCTTCACCCAGATGATGCCGTCCGCGTCGGTGTCCTTCACGACGGAGAAGTCCGCGTCGAAGATCGTGTCGACGAAGATGATCATCACCGGCTGGTCGACGTACGGCTTCGCGAGCGCGACGGCGTCGGCGGTCCCGCGCTGTTCCTTCTGCTCGACGAACACGCTCGGGAAGGGCGACTTCTCCCGCGCGAACTGCTCCACCTTCTCCTTGAGATGCCCGGTGATGTAGATGACCTGCTCGACGTTGCCGAGCTGCTGCAGGTCGTCCATCACATAGTCGATCACCGGCTTCCCGGCGATCTTGAGCATCGGCTTGGGTGTGATGTGGGTGTGGGGGCGCAGGCGCGTGCCCTTCCCCGCCACCGGCATGATCACCTTCATGCGTTCCTCGGCTGGTCCGTGGTCATGGCGCGCTCGTGCCGGCGCGCCCGTATCGGTCCTGCAGCCGGACCACGTCGTCGAGGTGGGGCGTGGAGGCCTCCAGCACGTCGCAATCGGTCACGGCTTCCATGTAATGCACGGTGCCGGGGGTGATGCGGAACGCATCGCCGGGCCGGAGCCGCTGGTCCTCGAGCGCCTCGCTCCCGTCCAGCCGGACCCAGTACTTCAGCTCACCGGTCAGCAGGTAGACGGTCTCGTCCTTCACCTCATGGTACTGCACCGACAGGGCATGACCCGCCTTGATGTGCAGGATCTTGCCGACGTACTGGTCGGTGTGGGCCCAGATGATCTCGTGGCCCCATGGCTTCTCCACCCGCCGGACCGGTGCGCGACCGCTCATGCTACGACCTCTCTGCGGCGCGTCGATCCGCCGCCTGTTTGCAGTTTCCGCACCCGGAGGGCGCATGGTTCACGGCGGCAATCCGGACCCGTCCCAGCTTTCGCAATCCGTGACCCGCAGTCCGCATTCGGCCCTCAATATCGCCTTGGCGGCGAAGCCGCGGCAGCCCCGCCCAGCCCGCCAGAGGCACAGATGGTGCTCCGGAGCACTGTCATGCTGCTCGCTCCGCGTTTCCTGCCGCGCCTCGCCGCGACCGTCGGTCTCTTCACGCGCTATGGCCTGCGCGACTTCGCCCGGCGTCAGGGGCTGCAGGGCATCGCGCCCGAGGTGGAGGAGGAGCCGGGCGAAGGGCCGTCCGAGGTGCACGAACAGGCCATCGCGTTCCGCAAGCGCCTGGTCGAGCTCGGGCCGGCGTACATCAAGCTCGGTCAGGTCCTCTCGACACGGCCCGACCTGATCCCCGACCTTTACGTCCGCGAGCTCGAGAAGCTCCAGGACGACGTGGGGAAGATGCCGTTCGCCGACGTCGTCGAGACGATCGAATCGGAGCTCGGCGGCCGGCTGAGCAAGCTCTTCGCGCACTTCGACGAAGAGCCCATCGGGACCGCCAGCCTTGGCCAGGTCCACGCCGCGGAGCTCCGCAACGGGCGCAGCGTGGTCGTGAAGGTCCAGCGCCCCGGCATCCGGGAGCAGCTCGCGGACGACATCGAGTTCTTCCGCGAGCTGGCGCACTTCCTCACGTCGCACACGAGCGCCGGGAAGCGGGTGGATCTCGTCGGGGTGATCCAGCAGCTCGAGCGCGCGCTGGCGGACGAGCTGGATTATCGCGTCGAGGCGCGGAATGCCGCGTCGATGCGGCGCGCGCTCGCGGGATTCCCGCGGCTCCTCATCCCGAAGGTGATCGAGGGCTACACGACCGAGAAGGTGCTCACGACGGAGCGCATCCGCGGAGTGAAGATCAGCGAGATCTCACCGCTCACGCGGCTGGACTACGACTTCCGTCCGGTCGCCGAAGAGATCCTGCGCGCCTACCTCAAGCAGATCACGATCGACGGGCACTTCCACGCCGACCCGCACCCCGGCAACGTGTTCGTCGTGCTGCCCGGGACGGAGAACCCGTGGAATCCGTCGGAGACCGTCGCCATGAACCGGCGCGCGGTCGCGCGGACTGCCCACACGCCCCTCGCCGCCGTCGAGGAGCACGCCCGCGCGGAAGCCGCGCCGCTGCCGCCGGACATCGACGTCAAGCTGTCGCTCATCGACTTCGGGATGACGGCGCGCCTGTCGTCGGAGATGAAGGACGGCGTCATCCGGCTCCTCACAACGATCTCCGACAACCGGGGAGACGAGGCGGCGGCGACGATGGTCGAGATGGGGGACCCGATCCCCGAGTTCGATCGCACCGCGTACGAGCGGGAGATCGCCGCCATCATCGCGCGCAACTACGATCTCGCCATCGGCGAGGTGCAGGCCGGGGCGATCATGTACGAGCTGATCAACGCCTCGTACCAGCATGGCCTGCGCATGCCGGCGGAGCTGACGCTGCTCGCGAAGACGCTCTTCAACCTCGACGCCGTCGGACGGTCGCTCGATCCGACGTTCAGCCCCATCGACACGATCCGCGACTACGGCGATCGCCTCGCGGCCGAGCGCGCGCGCCAGGAGCTCAGCCCGCGGCGGATGCTGCAGGTCGCCACGGAAGCCGGCGACCTGCTCGCCTCGCTCCCCCATCGGCTCGACCTGATCTCGACCCGCCTGGCGAACAACGATTTCGCGGTCCGGGTGGACACTCCGCAGATCGAGTCGCTGCTGGCCGGCCTCCAGAAGGTCGCCAACCGCATCTTCTCCGGGCTCGTGCTCGCCGGCCTCCTCATCGCCAGCGGGATGCTGCTCCCCTATCGCCGCGTGCTCGGGACGTGGGGGTTCGGCATCGCCGGTGCGCTCGGCCTGTACATGGTGATCTCCATCTGGCTGAGCGACCACCGGCGGCGACGATAGCGTGGTTCCGCGGGGGAACCACGCCCGGGTCAGAACCCCGAGACCAGCCCCACCCGCACCTGGCGCGGGGCCCCCGGCATGATGTTGTTGTTGCCGTGCGACGTGGCGTAGTACTCGGCGTCGAAGATGTTCTCGACGTTGAGCTGCAGCCGCGTCGCGTCCACCACGCGCACGAACAGCGCGGCGTCGGCGCGGGTGAAGGCCGGCAGCGTCACCGTGTTGTCGATGGCGGCGTAGCTCTTCCCCTGGTGCACCACGCCGACACCGCCGCTGACGCGGCTCGTCAGGTCGACCTTGTTCCACAGTGAGAATGTCGCCGCCGGCACGAGCGGGACGGTGCGGCCCGCGGGCGCTGCCGTCGTGGCGCTCGTGATGCGCGCCTGCTGCGACGCGAACCCGCCGGCGATCTCCCACCGCGCCATCGGACGCCCGGTCGCGCCCAGTTCCCAGCCCGTCGTCCGCTGCGCCCCGGTCTGCACCGCGCGCGCAGGGTCATTGGGATCGGTGGCGCGCGTGTTCGTGCGATCCAGCCGGTATACCGCCGCGGTCAGCGCGAGCTCCGGCCGGACGTCCCACTTCACACCCAGCTCGGAGCTCCTGAACTGTTCCGGCTCCATCGTCTGCGTCGTCGCGTCGAGCGATGCGAACTGGTCGCCGGAGCTCGGGAGATACGAGACGCTGTAGCTGCCGTAGAGCGACACCGGCTCGACCGGCTTGACGACGAGGCCGGCGCGCGGGGAGAGCATCGCGTCCGTGCGGGAGAGCGATGCACCGTTCCGGTCATTCGTGTAGTCGAGGGCGAACCGCTCGTACCGCAGTCCGAGGATCGCCTGCAGCTTCGGCGTGAGCGCGATCTGGTCCTGCGCATACACCGAGGCCACGGTCGCGTCGAGATGATTGTCGGCGTCGGACGCGCTCTGGCGGAACGTCGGCGCGATGGCCGTGGTCGGCGACGCGAACGGAACGCGGATGGCGGTCGAATCGCCGAAGTAGCCGGTCTCGCGGAAGTTCTCCGTTCCCTGCCGGCCGACTTCCGCGCCGACGAGGAGCGTGTGCCACACCGGGCCCGTGCTCGCGCCCACGGTGACGTCCGTCTGGTTGAACAGGTTGTCCCGGATCGTCTCGTTGTTGTAGGCGGTGATGGCGACCTGGGATCCGTCCGCCGTCATCGCCCCCGGATACACGTTCTGGTAGAACCGGTCGTAGTGCGCGAAACGCGTGCGGTTGCGGATGGTGAGGCCGCGGCCCGTGCTGTGGTCGAGCGTCGCCGAGGCCGCGTGCACCCGCGCGTCGAGCATGCTGCTGGCGGGGTTGCCGAAGAAGGTCGAACGCGGCGCGGGGGATGGTGCCCCTTGGAACGAGGGGATGCCGCGGTCCACCGTGCGGTCGTCCGTGAACAGCTCGTAGCCGACGCGCGCCGTCGTGCGGGCACCGAGGGCGAACGCCGCCGTCGGATTGACGCCGATCCGCCGCAGCTCCGTCGCGTCGCGGTACGTGTTGGAGGACTCGAGCACGCCGTTGAGGCGCACGGCGACGCCGCGGCCCAGCCCCTGGCCGACGTCGATCGTGCCGCGCTTGTGCTCGTAGGAGCCGCCCGTCAGCGAGAGCTCGCGAACCGGCGCCCACTGCGCTTCCTTGCTCACCCGATTGATCACGCCGCCACCGCCGCCGCGGCCGAAGATCATCGCATTCGACCCCTTGAGGGCCTCGACGCGCTCGACGTTGTACACGTCGCGATAGTACTGCACGTCGTCGCGAATGCCGTCGACGTAGAAGTCGGCCGTCGTGCTGTTGCCGCGGATCGTCGGCGCGTCGCGGTGTCCTTCCCCCTGGCCCATCGTGATGCCGGGGACGTAGCGCACCACATCCGTCATGCCGGTCATCGACTGGTCCTCGATGAGCTCCTGCGAGACCACCGTCACCGACTGGGGCGTATCGCGCAGCGGCGTGTCGGTCTTCGTCGCGCTGAAGGTGCGGCTCGCCGCGTAGCCGCCGCGGCGAACCGCGTTCCCGGTCACGACGACGGCGCCGAGCTCCTGCGCCTCGGGTGCCGATTCGCCTTCGCGGCTGATGACCACCGTCTCCAGATCGGCAAACCGCCCGACGAACCCGGTGCCCGCGAGCAGCTGCCGCAGCGCTTCGGCCGCGGTCAGCCTGCCCTCCACCGCGGCGGCGTTGGCCGACCGGAGTGCGCCGCCGTCCGCCACGATGCGGACGCCGGCCTGTCGCGCATAGTCAGCGAGGGCGTCGGACAGACGCTGCGCAGGGATCGTGAAGGTCGCCGGGGCGAGCGTATCCGCCGGCGCGCCCGCAACGACGGGAGCGGCGGGGCTTCGATTGGCGGCGACGGTGAGGACGGGGGCCTGGGCGCCGAGGGCGCTGCCGGTGAGCGCGGCGCCAAGGGCGCCGAGGGGAAGCAGACGGTATACAGTCATCGAAGTGAGAAGCTCGGAGACAGATTCAATCCCGATAAACGGCGTCGGGATTGAAGGGGAGGATATCGACCCCTCACAATCCCGTCAACTTTTATCGGAATTTCTGGTCTCTCGCCCGCCCGGCTAGCAGGGCACCCCTTACGCCGACGCGGATCCCCCCCGACCTCCAGCGTCGGCCCTAGTACCAATCCTCCAGGGAGAACACATACCGGGGGGCGAACGACCCACCCCCGGACCGGGTCAGCCCCGGATGCGTCGTGAGGAAGGGCACGTCGATCCGGACGCGCAGGCCGCGGTCGAACAGCCGCCCCCTGAGCGAGACCCCCGCCCCGGCGTCCGCCAGCAGCTCGCTCTCGAAGGTCGTCGTGTGCATCGGCCGGGCGTATGCCGCATCGGCGAACACACTCCCCCACAGGGCGAGCTGCCCGAGGTGCTCGGGAAGCCGGTGCAGCCGCTGCGCGACCTCAGCGTTCGCCCCCAGCGCCCCGGCGATGAACACCTCAGGCGCCGCCGCCCGGATCCCCGCGCCGCCGAGCGGGATGTAGTGCACACCATCCAGGCGGAGAATGGCGTCCCGCGGCCGGTACCAGTGCTGCGAGAAGGTATCGATCGCGTCGCGCGCGCCGGCGCGGAGCGTCCGTTGCTCGGGGGTGCCGCGGTTCCATCCGGCGAAGGCACGCATCACCATCGCCGTCGCCGTGTCGGCGGTGTACCGCACGCGAACGCCGTCCACTTCCGCGCGGACGTAGCCGCGGTCCCCCGACACGCTCCGCTCCGGTCCCAGGTACCCGCCATACAGCGAGCCGGTCACCCGCACCGTATCCAGCGGCGGGGCCCCTTGGGCCGGCACCCGGCCGACCGGCAGCTGCACCGACGCGCTGGTGCGGAGCTCGGCGATGTCCGCTTCCTTCCACGCGCTCGGCAGGAAGTTGCGGTCGAACGGAAACGCTCCCAGCGCACCGGCCATGACGGACACCCGCGGCCCGCGCGCGAAGCGGAAAGGGCTGAGATCCCACCGCTTCGTGTAGTCGAGGAGCGCGATGCCGTCGAGCATCGCCAGCCCGACCGCATGCCCCATGGCGGGCCTGGGAAGCAGCGGCAGCGTCGGATTCGCCCAGCGCATCCAGAGCTGGACCTGACTCGCCGGCGGAGAGTTGGAGACCCGCCCGTCGGCGGCCGGGATGAGGTCCGGCGCGCGCGTCGCGACCGCCACCCCAAGCTCCCGCTGGTCGACACGGCTCAGGTAGTGGCCGCGAACGCGCGCCCCGAGCGTCACTCCGCCGGGGTTCGACGCCCACAGCACGGGCGACAGCGCCGCGATGTTCCGCTCCCGATCGCTCTGGTCGAGGAACGGCCAATCGAGGACGACGCTGTTGCGGCCGATGATCGGCAGCACCCACACGTCGTTGCGGCGATCCCAGTCCGCGGTGACGTGATGCGGGTCGATGCGCACCTCGCGCGGCCGCGTCGACGTCAGGATCTCGACGACCTGGCGCCGTGCCCACGGCTCGGCGCGCACGATGATCCAGCCGGTATCCACGAGCGCCCCCACGGGCATCGGATGCGCGAGCCGCCCCCGCCGCAGGATGGCGACGCGCGTCGCGAAGGAGCCATCCTCCTTCCGGACCGTGAGCTGGTCCTCGATGCTGTAATCCATCAGCCCCGTGTCGCGGAGCCACTGGTCGAAGAACCAGGTCAGCTGCTGCCGCGATGCGCGTTCGGCGGATGCGCGCATCGCCAGCTCATCGACGTGCCTGAACGCCCACCGCCGATAGTAGTCCCGGAGGAACCGGCGGAACGCGTCGTCACCGATCACGTCCCGCAGCGCGCCGTACATCTGCTCCGCCGCGGTGTAGATGCTGGCGTTGTAGATCGCGAACTCACGGAACTCGTGGCTGATGGTGGCGATCGGCTGGGCGCGCTCCGCCAGCTCGAGGTCGACGAGCGGGAGCCCCACCTGATCGTCGCGGGAGAGCGTGTGCGCGAGGCCGCGATAGTCCGCGTCGAGCCGACGCGGTGGTTCGGTGCGGCGGGCGACGGCCCGCTGCTGCGCGGTGAGATTCTGTGCCCAGCTCGTCACGTAGGAGGAGAGCCCCTCATCCATCCAGCCGGAGCGCCACTCGTTGTTCGCGAGCATCCCGTGCACGTAGATGTGCGCGGCCTCGTGCAGGATCAGCCCCGCCGATGGCGACCCGTTCATCATCATCATCGGGAACTCCGTCCCGCCCGGGTCGAGCCGGTGGACGTTGGTCACCTGGGGGTAGCCGTACGGCCCGAACACCTGCTCGAGCCACCGCAGTGCATCCACGGTGCGCTGGGCGGCGATCCCACGGCCCCACGTCGCCTCGTCGCCGGGACGGTAGAGGACATGCACGGCCACCGTATCCCAGGTGCGGAACGACAGCGGCTCATTCACCTCGCGGACGTACGTCGTCCCTTCGTGGACGTAGTCCGGCGCAGCCGACCACGCGAAGTGGTGGACGTCCTTCGCCATCCAGCGCACCGCGCGATGCCCCGCCGGGACCATCGCCGCGGGCGCCGGGGGAATCGCTCCGTACGCGTCGCGCTGCGACACGAGCGCGCCCCCCCGATGGACACGGTCCCACCCCGGATCCCCTTCGACCGGCACGCCGGTCGCGCCGATCACCTGATCGTCGCGCACCACGAGCGTGACGTCGAAGCTGCCGAACTCCCCGTAGAACTCACCGGCGGGCACCAGGGGGTTGTGCTGCCACCCGCCGCGGTCATAGACCGCCACCCGCGGGTACCAGTGAGCGAAATCCCAGTGCCTGCCCTTGCGCCCCTGGCGCCGCGTCGTTGTGGACGGCCGCGCCTCCCACGCCATGTCGATCCGGATCGAGTCTCCCGGCGCGAGCATTCGCGGCAGGCGGACCCGCACGACGGTGCTGTCGGGCGATCCGGGGTAGCTCACCGCCAGCGGCACGCCGTCCGCCACCGGTGCGCGCGTGAATCGCTCGAATCCCTGCGCCGGCTCCGGAAGATCCTGGAAGCGGTTTCTCCCCTCGCGTTCATCCGCTGCGCTCCAGGCGGAGTGCGGCCGGAAGGCGTTGAGGTGCTGATGAAAGTAGATCTCGCCGAGTGCGTTCGGGGAATTGTTGACGTACCACAACGCTCCGTCCGCACGGAGGCGCTCCGCCGATTCGTCGAGCGTCGCCGTGATGCGATAGTTGACGCGCTGCTGCCAGTAGCCGATGGTGTCACCGGTCGGCGGCGAGGAGAACTGGCCAGGGTGTGGCTGCTGCAGGGCCAGCAGCAGCGGAAGGATCGAGAGCATGAATGCAGGTGCGTGGGTCCGCCCCGGGGGCGACCGGCATGCGCCGGAACCGCGGGGCTGCCGATGCAGCACGAAAAACATGGGCCACGACGCCGGACGGCTGCCTGCGGGGTTCCGCGGGCAGCCGTCCGGTTTTCACCCGAATGGGTTTCGTGGCGTCGGCCTGTAGGGGACTACTGGACGAGGTCCGTCGGCTTTCCGCCGTTTCTCACGTGGAGGTCGAGCCATGCGGTCCACCGCGCCCACAGATCGAGCAGCGTCTCCTCGGTCGCGGGCCCGTGGTCCTCGTACGGGTACATGTAGAGTGCGGCCGTCTTGCCCATCCCCTGCAGCGCGTGGAAGAGGCGCTCCGAGTTGATCGGCGCGGTGCCCACGTTCTGATCCTCCTCGCCGTGGTACATGAGGAGGGCGCCCTGCAGCTTGTCGGCGTACAGGATCGGCGACATCGAGAGGTAGGCGTCGCGCCCCGCCCAGAGGTCGCGGCGCTCGCTCTGGAATCCGTTCGGCGTCAGCGTGCGGTTGTAGTTGCCGTCGCCCGCGATCCCCGCCTTGAAGAACGGCGTGTGGACCATCGCGTTCACCGTGCTGAACGCACCGTAGCTGTGGCCGCCCAGCCCGAGGCGCCGGCGGTCGATCAGGCCCCGCGCGTCGAGCTCGTCGATCACGGCGCTGAGGTTGTTGCGGAGGTCACTGACGTAGTTGTCGTTCATGCGCCCGCGATCGCCGAAGATCGGCGCGTCCGGCAGCACGACCGCATAGCCCTGCGTGACCAGGTACTCCATCGAGCGCGGGCCGAGCGTGGGGAACCGGTTGCGGTTGTACGTCCGCTTCGTGCGGTCGTACGACTCCTGGTCGGTGTACTCGTACGGGTAGAACCAGAACATCGCCGGAAGCCGGGTGCCTTCGCGGTAGCCCGGCGGCAGGATGACATTCACCCAGAAGGTGAATCCGTCCGCACGAGTGACGGGGATCAGGCGGCGTGGCGCACCGGTGATCTCCGGAGTGTAGTCCCGGTTGCTCGTGAGGCGGGTGCCGCCCTCGCTCGCGCCCGCGGCGCGCGTGAAGTAGTTCGGCACCTCGGTCGCCGTCTCGCGCGAGACCACGAAGCGGGTGAAGTCGTGGTCGAGCGGCGCCACGACGGATTCGTACGCCTGCGCGGGCGACTCGAAGATCCGGGTCTTCACTCCCGTCTCGATCTGCACGCGGTCGACGAACGGCCGCGGCGCGGTGTCGAGATACGTCTTCGCGTGCCGGATCCCCCGGAGGAAGATGTGCTTCCCATCCGGCGAGACCACGGCCGCGGTCGTGCCGCCCGGCGCGGGCGACGTCACGACATACCCGGGGTGACGGTAGAACGCCGTCGAGTCCTCGGCTCCGCCATCCCGCCCGCCGAATCCGCCCCGGCCCTCCTCGAGCGCCGCGGTGAGCCCGCGCATGCGCCAGATCGTATGCCGCTTCGCCGGCGCGGCGCGACGCACGGCGTACACGTGCCCCGTTCCGGAGCTCGTCTCGGCGACCAGGATCGTCTGCGCGTCGGCAGAGAACAGCACCTCGGCGATCTTCGAGGTGCTCACCACCAGCGTCTCCGGCTCGGTCGTGAACGGTGCACGCCAGATGTGGAGCCGGTCGCGGCGCCGCGCGGTCGGCGTGGAGGATGAATCCGCGGTGCTGTCGCGGGCTGGCGCCGGCTCCTGCTTCAACCAGGAAAGCCCCTCACCGTTCGGCAGCCATGCGACCGCCCGTTTCATCGTGTCAATCGCCGCCTGGCGCGCCTTGGACGCCGGGGAGTCGTCGTCGTCGATGTCCGTCTCGCGCAGGGCGCGCCTGGACAGCTCGGCGATCATCCGTCCCTCCTGGTCCCAGAGCTGCTCCGCCCGGCCGAACCCGCTCACCGGCATGACGTAGGAGAACGGCTTCTGCATCAGGGTCACGCGCAGATACCGCCCGTCCGGCGACGGATCCACCGACTGGATCATCTGCGGACCGCCGACGCGGCGCACCGCGCCGCTCCTGGCGTCGAGGAGCGCGAGCTGGCCGGTCGTGTGGTATTCGACCAGCGCCATGTCGAGCGGACCCTCGAGCAGGTCGGCGTAGGTCCGCGTCTTCACTTTGGTCACGCCATCGGTCATGCGGACGAACGGCCCCACGGCCACCGGTGCCGCGGTCGGTTCCGCACCGCGCCCGCCGGGGATCACCACCGCGGCGATGGCGCCATTCCCTGCCCACGCCGGCGTGGTGACCAGGGTGGCCAGCACCGCGGGCCCGAGGCGGCGCGCCCGCCCCGTCGCCGCGTCCGCGACGTACACGTACGTCGCGTCATCGAAGCTCGCGAAATACGCGATGCGCGTCCTGTCCGGCGACCACGCGGGGCCGCTCAGCAGCGCGCCGCGCGGCGCCGCGATCGTCACCCGGGTTCCGGAGGTTGCGTCGATGATGGCAATGGCGCTCGCACCCTTCGTCGTCAGCGTGCGTGCGCGGTTCGCCCGGGGATCGACCTGCAAGCCCCCGAGGTTGTGCCATCGGCGAGCGAACGTCCTCGCCGCCGGCAGCCCCGCCGACTGCACGTCGAGGAAGTAGCGCCCGCCGGGGCTCTGGTGCTCGAGCGTGGCGTTGAGATGGCGCGGCGCCGTCACCAGCCGGACGATCTCGGGGGCCGGCTTGACGTACCGTTCAGCCGCCAGCGCCGCGTGCGCCCCGTTGGGCTGAGCGCCCTCCTGGGCGTCGGCGACCGGGGCGAGCGTGAGCAGCAGGGCAGCGACACGGACGGCGGCAGCGCGTCGCATGACACGCGGGAGGACGAGCGGCATCTGGCTGGAGCTCCGGGGTGGATTCGGAAGGGCCGGCGAGCGGGCGTGCGCTGATTCTACGCGCCCGGCGGTCCGGCCGCTGAAAACGAAAGTGGCTGCCCGGGGACCGGGCAGCCACTTTGCGCTTTTCTCCTGCGGCCGGGGACCGAGACAGGTACCCGATCCGGCTGCGTAACTACCTGCCCGCCATCCGCGAACGCAGCGTGGCCAGCCTGCGCCGCACCGATCCGTCCAGGACGGTGTCCC
>DASTYL010000069.1:0-3024 GCA_035764975.1 Gemmatimonadaceae bacterium
CCATGATGAGGCCGGGGTAGATCCCCTCGAACGACCCCTTGGAGATGATGATCGAGACCTTCTCGATCGTGTCGGACATGGTACCTCCTAGATGCAGCCTTTCGGCTTCGGGATGCCGCCGATCTTCGCGGCGAGCTTCGCGGGGCCCTTCGGGAAGAGCTGATACAGCTCCTTGATCGCGACGCCGGATTCCTTGCCCAGCGTCCGAATGGTGGGCGCCTCTCCGCGCGCGAGATAGGTGTCGCGCATGAAGCGGATCACCAGCCAGTGGCGGTCCGTGAGCGGCTCGATCCCCGCGTCGCGCGCGATCTCATGCGCGATCTCCTCGGTCCACTGGGCGGGATTCTGGAGGAAGCCTTCGGCATCCACGTCGAGGACGACGTTGGCGATGGTGGCGGTCATGATGCACTCCCGGCAGGCTGCTCCTGCGCGGCGGTCGATGTGGTGGTGGTCGGCGTAGCGGGCGGATTGACGGGCGGCGGAAGCGGCCGCTTGCCGCGCATGGACATGCGCGGCCCGATGCCGGGGATGTCCCGGCCCGGAAGGAGCACGTTCCAGTAGATCCAGCGGAACGCGAGCTTGCCCCAGTGATTGAGGCGCGACTCCTCGAGCAGGCGCATCGGGCCGACGCCGGGGATCGGGAAGGTGCCCGGCAGCGGCTCGGTGGCGTAGTTGAAGTCGATGAGCAGCGCCTTGTCGAAGCCGGTCTCGATGAAGCAGTTCGCGTGGCCGTCGAACTCCGGCTCCAGCGGCTCGCCCTTCAGGAAGCGGCGCACGTTCCCGGTCAGCACGTCCGCCTGGAAGTGGGCGACCGAGCCGGCCTTGGAGGCGGGGACGTTCGTCGCGTCGCCGATGGCGAACACGTTGGGGGCGGCCAGCGATTGCAGCGTGTTGTGATTCGTGCGGACGAATCCCATGTCGTCGCCGAGGTCGCCGGAGCGGCTCATGAACTCGGCGCCCATGTGGAGCGGGATCGTGACGAGGAGGTCGAACGGGACTTCGCGCTCATCCCAGGAGTACATCACGCCCGACTCGCCGTCCACGCGGCCGGCATTGTACTCGGTGACGAGCGAGATGCGCTTCTCCGTCAGCAGGTGCGTCAGCGCGCGGGAGCACGTGGGCTTGGTGAATGCACTGTCGAGCGGGGTGACGTACTGGATGTCCACGCGGTCGCGGATGCCGCGCTTCGTGAAGTACCAGTCGGCGAGAAACGCGAACTCCAGCGGCGCGACCGGGCACTTGATCGGCATCTCCACGACGTCGATGACGAGCCGTCCGCCCTCGAAGCGCGCGAGGGCGTCGCGGAGCCGCGTCGCCCCGTCGAGCGTGTAGAAGTCGAACATGCGCTCCTGCCACCCGGGTCCGGTGAGCCCTTCCGTCTCCTCGGGGACGATGCGGGAGCCCGTCGCGACGATGAGGACGTCGTAGTGCATCGGGGCGCCGCGTCCGAGGTGCACGGCGCTGTCGGCGAGGTCGATGCGCTCGATACGCTCCGCGACGTAGCGGACATCAGGATGCAGCTGCTTGCGACGCGGGCGGACGAGCTGCGCGGGCTCGTAGAGGCCGAAGGGGAGGAAGAGCAGCCCGGGCTGGTAGACGTGCTGCTCGTCCGCGTCGACGACGGCGATGGAGGTGCGGCCGTCCGCGATGTCGCGCCCGTAGAGGCGGCGCAACCGGTTGGCCATCATGGTGCCGGCGGTACCGGCGCCGAGGATCACGATGCGGCTCATCAGCCGTCCTCCAGGTGGACCCGCGTCCGTTTACTGAATGATCACCTGGTAGAATATTGGGCGGGGGGACGGGGCGCCGTGAGCAGGGAAAGCCTGATTCGCGCGTCGGCGTCCTCCTGACGAGCGGCCGCGATCAGCCTCGCAGCCGATGGGCGCGCCGCCGTTTCGCCAGGATCGGCACCAGGAACAGCCACACGCCGCTCACCCAGAGGAACAGCAGCACGATGCCGGTCGGCAGGAACACGCCGAGCTTCGTCGCGTCGCCCCCGAAGTACGACCCATCGTGAATGGACTCGATCAGGTCGGAGCGGCGATACGCCGACTGCAGCACGGCGCCCGTACCGAGGTCGACCTGCACCTCCACGCCGTTCTGGAGCCAGACCTTCGCCACGCCTTTGCCGGGGCGGAAGTCGATCCGGTTCACGTCGTCCCAGCTGCGGACGCCGAGTGCCGGGACGGCGACGACGCTCCCGAGGACGCTGTCGGTGGTGATCCGCGGCGCGGTGACCGAGCCACGCTGCTCGGGGGGCTGGACCCAGCTCCAGTGCTTCTTGGCCTGCAGCAGCAGCCCGCTCGCGAGAAGGATCGACGCGGGGAGCGCGATGGCGATGCTCGTCCAGTAGTGCAGCTTGCGGATCACGATGCTCGGACGCATGAAACCTTGCCGGAATACGGTGCTGGCTTGAGACGGTGATGCGGCGTCAGTGGAATGAATGCGCTGGTACGGCGGAATGACAGCGGGGGTCCGTCTCCGATGGAAACGGACCCCCGCCCCTGCCATCATCGCGTACGGTCCATCAGTGACGCGTGGGCCGTGGCCTCACGGTTCGTCCCCCTCGACTTCGTTCGCGATCCCATTCCCGTTCAACGGGCCGGCGCGTTCCACGCGCAGGAGCTGCCGGTGAGTCTGGCCGCCGACCTGCAGCGTCACCACGTAATCACCCGAGTTGGCGAGCGGCGCGGGCGTGCCACCGAAGAACCCGCCGGCACCCGGTCCGCGGAACGCCCGCATGATGTCGCGGAGCTGATCCTGATCGATCCCGTCCAGCCCGGGGATGCCGCCACCTGCGTTCCCGCGGCCTGCCGCCCCCGGCAGCGGTGACTCGCCCGGCCGCTCCTGGAAGCCCTGCCGGCTCCCGCGCCCGCCGCCGCCGAACAGGCCACGCGTGTCGCCGCTTTCCACCCGCTTGCGCAGGTTCTCGAGGGCCTCGCGCTTCATGCCCGTCGCCACCAGCGAATCGATGACGTGCGTCATGCGCTGCGCGTTCTTCACGCTGTCGCGCCGCGCCGCCGG
>DASTYL010000070.1:0-16456 GCA_035764975.1 Gemmatimonadaceae bacterium
TGCCGATCCTCGACGCCGACCGGGCGAAGAGCGTCATCGTGATGAAGCGCGGCATGGCCGCCGGCTTTGCCGGCATCGAGAACGCGCTCTTCTACGACTCGAAGACGAGCATGCTCTTCGGCGACGCGAAGGGCACGCTCACCAAGTTGATCGGGGAGATCAAGGCCCTCTGATGTCACGGCAACCGAAGTACCGAGTAGCAAGTAGATAGTACGAAGACCGACATCCGGGCCACGCCAAGGCGGTCCTGCCAACAACTGCAGTACTTTGTACCAGGTACCGGGTACCGAGTGCTGCAGTTGCCGTAAGGGTACGCCTTAGCGGAGGTCGGGTGTCGGTCTCGGTACGACGTACCCGGTACCGAGTACTTCTGTTGCGTTATCCATCAGCTCATCGCGCCGAGGACGGCGTGCTGGAGCAGGTTCCCTTCCGCCGGCAGCACGAGCTTGCAGACGTTCTGCTGTCGCGCGATCAGGTCCGCATCCGCCTCGCGCGTCTCGCGTCCGTAGATCAGGACGCCGATGCCATACGCATCCGCCAGCTCGAAGAAGCGGTCGCTCACGGCGGCGGAATGCTCGCAGTCGACGAGCACCGCGTCCGGCCGGACGCGGTGCAGGGCTTCCGTGGGACTCTCGTCCACAGCTGGAAGCATGGGGCAGCAGCCAGCCGAATGGAGCAGCGACAACGTCATCTGCTCGAGACGACGGTTCTCGGTGAACACCATGACGAAGATCCGAGCCGTCACCCTGCCTCCTCTGAGTGAGTCACGAGAATCCTGCTGCGCACGATCCGGGCCTCATCGGACATTCTGCCCGAGCTCGTCGTGTCGTTCGATCAGCGGTGTCCTTCCTTGTGCTTCGGCGGCTCGTTGGGGGTGAGCTCGCGCGGACTCTGCGCCTGTCCCTTGCGCGTGTGCTGCTCGTGCTGGCTCAGCGGAGCCGTGTGCCCCGGCATCGCCGGCGTCGCGGCGCGCGACGGGGTGTCGCCCATCTCCGCCTGTTCGATGGCGTCGTTGGGTTCGATGGGCTCGCGCTCGGTACGATCGTTCCTGTCGGCCATGGTCATCTCCGGATGTGGGTGCAGCACGGAGGGGTGGCAGGGCACGTGCCCGCGGCGATGCGCGCGCGCAAGAACCGGATGGCTGACGCCATCGCACGCCCTAGCTTTGAGGACAACGCGACCCCATCCAACCATGACGCCGCACACCTCCAACGCACGGCCCGACCCGGAGCAGGCCGGTGACCCCGTGACCCCCACGCTGCGACGCGCCGTCGACTGCGCGCGGAATCATCTCGACGCGAACTTCGATCGTCCGATCACGCTGACACAGCTCGCCGAGGTTTGCGGGCTCAGCCCGCATCACCTGCAGCGAGGCTTCAAGGCGGTCGTCGGCGTCTCGCCCCGTGAGTATCAGCGCGCCCGGCGGCTCGCCCGATTGAAGGCGCGTCTGCTGGAGGGCGAGACCGTGAGCCGCGCCACCTACGAGGCCGGCTTCGGGTCGCCGAGCCGCATCTACGAGCGTGCCCGCGCCGAGCTGGGGATGACGCCCGCCGCGTATCGCGCAGGGGGACGTGGAATCGAGATCCGTTTCACCACCGTGGCGACTCCCCTCGGCGAACTGCTCGTCGCCGCGACGGATCGCGGGATATGCGCCGTCACCCTGGGCGACGATGCCGGCACGCTCGAGTCCGCACTCGGGCGCGAGTTCCCGCGCGCGGCGATCCGCCGCGACGACGCCGGGATGCGGCACTGGGCTCACGAGATCGCGTCGAGCCTCGCAGGCGCGCCGCTGGAACCGCTCCCGCTCGACGTACCGGGAACCGACTTCCAGTGGGAGGTCTGGCGCGCGCTCCAGGCCATCCCGCCGGGCTCCACGCGCAGCTACCGCGACAGCGCCGTTGCGATCGGCCGGCCGACGGCGGCACGGGCGGTTGCGGGTGCATGCGCGCGCAACAAGGTCGCACTGCTCATCCCGTGTCACCGGGTCGTTCGCGGCGAGGGGACGATGGGTGGCTATCGCTGGGGCGTCGAGCGGAAGCGTGCGTTGCTCGAGCGCGAGCAGGGCGGTTCAGCCCGCCATGCATAGCGCGTCATCGTGTGATTCATGACACGAAAGTGCCATTCGTGACACCAGCGCCGCCCATCGGAACCCCTGCGGTCTAGACTGTGTAAAGCATGCACGGACACAGCTTTAGCCGGAGGATCAGCGATGTTGCACTTCAGACGGACCGCGATGCTCGTCGCGCTCGCTTCAACCTTTGCGGCCGGTACGGCCGGGGCGGGAGGTCTGAAGGGGTCGCCGGCATCGATGCGAAATCAGTATGCGGTCGCGAAGAAGAACGACTTCACCTTTCTTCGGACCGCGGGCCAGGTACGCGACTTCGCTGAGAAGGGGCGGCTCGACACGGTCGCGGGCAACGCGGACTACCGGGTCGCCAAGGTGTCCTTTCCCTATGCACGGCCCGAGGTGCTCGCGTTCATCGAGCGCATCGCGCGTCGGTATCGCGAAGCGACGGATGAGCAGCTCGTCGTGACGAGCCTGACCCGGCCGAGCGCGGCGCAGCCGCGGAATGCGCACCGCTTGTCGGTGCACCCGGCGGGCATGGCCGTCGATCTTCGCATCCCCGCGAGCGCCGACGCGCGGCGATGGCTCGAGACCGAGCTGCTGGATCTCGAGCGGGCGGATGTGCTCGACGTGACGCGTGAGCGCCGGCCGCCGCACTATCACGTCGCGGTCTTCCCCGAGGCGTTCGCCGCCTTCGCCATGGCCAACCCGCTGCCGCCGCGGCCTGCGCCCGTCGCTCCAGCGATGCAGGCTGTCGTCGCCGCGCCGCCCGTGGTGCCGCCCATCGCCGGAATGCAGCACGCAGGGACCGGCATGGAATTCGGACGGTGGGGGTTCGCGGCGCTTGCCGGAATCGTGCTGGCGGGCGGCGCCGCGGCGCGCAGGCGCATGCCCGCAAGGGCGCGGCGGACGAGCTAGGGCGCTTCGGCGCCCGGCACCGCGCTACCGCACCGCCATCCCCGCGACGTGCGGTGACACCACGGGAAGCGGCACGCGGAAGTGCTCGAACTTCACGCGGGAGAAGCCTCCCTGCTCGATGAGCCGCCACGTCTCGCGATCGGGCTCACAGCCTCCACCGGCCACTCGCCAGGGGGCACGCACGGCGCGCTGGACACGACGCAGGACGCTCGACCTCGGCGCCGCCACATGCTCGATGAAGACGAAGCGCCCACCCGGCTTGAGCACACGCCGCACCTCGGCGATCGCCACGGCCGGATCGCTCACGGAGCATAGCACGAGCGTGCTGACGACCGCGTCCACCGACTGATCCGGCACCGGGAGCCGCTCGGCGCTTCCCTCGAGCAGCGTCGCGCGGACGCCATGCTGCGCCGCCGCGGCGAGCAGTCGCGGGTGCGCGAACGGATTCGGCTCGACACCGAGCCATTCAACGTCGGAAGCGGCGTAGAACTCGAAGTTCACGCCGCCTCCAGGTCCGATCTCCAGCACGCGGCCACGCAGCGCGCCGAGGAGCTCCTGCTTCCGCGCGCTCACGCGCCGCGAGTGATGCGCGCCCAGGGTGGCCATGAGCCACGCCTGCAGGCGCGCATACCACGCGGGGTTCACCAACTCACGCGGCCTTCTGGTCGGCCGGCGTCCAGAAGACGTCGCCGCCCATCAGCGACACGCACTCGAAGTGGGCCGGCGGGAAGCCCGCGACGCCGATGCGCAGCCGGTCGCCACGCTTGACGACGAGCTCCTGGCCAAGCGTCTCGAGCGCTTCGGTGAACGAACGGCTCTGCACGACGCCAGCCTGAACGACGTCATCCTTTGTATCGAGCGAGAACGTGTACTTTGCCATCGTCCCGTCCCCCAGGTTGAAAGGGAGCCCCACCACACTGGACGCGGAGTTCGGAAGTCCCGCACCCTGTTGCCAAGTCATACACCGTGCCGCGGCGCGGGTTGCAGAATGTTTATCGCCCGGGGGCGCCGGCCCCCGCTTCGCACCGCCCGAAAAGCACGAACGCGGGCTGCGCCTCCCCGCGCCTCCCGCGTCGTGGGCCCCTCCCCGGAGCCAGCCCCGAAGGGCCCTGTACCGCGCATCCTGCAACCTCCGCTGCCCGTCTCACCGGAGGCGGCGAACGTCATGCGTTCAGCGGGAGATTGTACGCACTTCCGAGAGCTGTCGGCTGCATCGCAGATCCTCTTGTCATTGTGTTCTGCGACACCGAACCCGATGCGAAATCGCGTCGTCACACGGGCGATGCAAGGAAGTTGTCAGCGACACCCGCGCACGATGCGGCATGTGACGCGCGGGGAGAGCCGCCGCTACGGAACCGTGACGATGCCCGCCGCGGCACCGAGGTCCTCATCGACCAGCGAAGGCAGGTTCGCCGGCGGCGTCCACGCGCCGCCATCCACGCGCACGATGAGCCGGTGCGGACCCGATGGCACCGGCGTATCGAGGGTCCACGCGCCGTCTCCGTCCGGCGCGAGGAGCACGGCCTCCCATTCGGTGAAGGTGGCCGCCACCTCGACCTGCCGCGCACCCGCCGCCGTCAGCACGCGAAGTTGCGCACCCCCCGCGGCGGCGCGCTCCAGCAGTACGTCGGGTGCGGCCCCCTGCACGCGGCGGCTCGGCGGCGCGACCGCGACAGGTGATCGTGCGGCGCTCCGGAGCCGCGCGCGCACCGCGAACGTGAGGTACCGCGAATCCGGCAGGCCCTGCGTGAGATCGGCAAGGTCCCTCCCCAGTGCACCCACCACGGCCACCTCCGGCGTCACCCACCACGTCGCGCCGATGCTGCCGAATGCACGGAGCCGGCGCTCCTCGAACGCGATCGTGCGATGGATGAACCGCATGCCGCCACGCGCCTCCAGCTCCACGCGCCGCCATTCCATCCGCGGCGTGAGCACGGCATCGGTGTAGCGGATGCGATCGCGCACGCTCACCGCGATGGTGTCACGCTCGGGAAGCTCGAGGCGCGGCTCCCCGAGTGTCACGTGGTGAGCGCCCGTCACGGAGAGCCCGAGCCGGCGCCACGTGGACGCCATGCCGGCGTCGAGCTGCGTGAGCGGATACTCGTGCACGCCGTCGTCCAGCGTGCCGATCCCGGCGCCGACCCAGGCGGCACCGAGGCGAGTGCGCGCCCGCACGCCGCCACGCAGCTGGCTTGCATAGGCTGCCGGGAAGACGCCGTCGTTGTAGACGCTGCCGAGCACCGTGACGTCGCCCGTCAGGCGGCGCGCCGGCGAGGTCCGCGCCGCCGCCGCGAACAGCCCGTGGACCCGGGCTTCCTCCGACGCGGGCATCGTCACGGCGCTCGAGCCGTGCACCGTCAGCCACGAGTGCGTGAAGGCGCCGGTCCCCTGCAGCGTGGCGGCCGTCACGGCGCCAAGGGGCGCCTGTGTGACGCGCGCACCGCCGACCTCCGCCTCCGCCCGGAACTGCGCCTCCGCGGTTCCGGCGCCCACCAGGCTCGCGATGCACACCGCCGCCGCGGCGAGCGGCCCGGCGCTGCGGCGAGCGGTTGGCGACGTTGTCCGATGCCGCGTGAGGTGGGAACCACTGCGAACCATGCTCCAAGGTACGACCCCGCCCGCACATGAGCCACTGTGCGGGCGGGGTCGCGACCACGAGCGTCACGTCATGCCGGCGAAGTCCTACGGCTTGCGCGGCACCTTCGTCGCTGCTCCGGCACCTGGAGCGGACGCCGGTGCCTTCAGCCTTGCGTCGGTGTCAAGGCCGTTGTCTCCCAACCCCTGCTGGAGGGTGCCGAGCGCACCACGGGTCCGGATGTCGACCGCCGCCCCGGGCTCGATCCCGGCGTTCACGTCGTGCGACACGTCGTCGCTGAGCGACAGGAGCTGCGCCGGCGTCACCCCGTTGCGGAGAAGCGCGACGACCATCTGCGACGCCCGATTGATGGTCACCTCGCGGGCCACCAGCTCCGTGAGGACGCCGAGGGGCACCGTCACGGGCTGGCGCGGCGAGAGGGCACGGATCTCCACGAGCGTCGCGCGCGGGACGCCGATGGCGAGCGCGTTGGCCCCCGCGGAGAGCTCGGCCTCGCTCGAGCCCGGGCCGAGCGCCCCCTTCGCGACGTCGAGCCGGCCGGCGAGCTTCACCACCGCCTCGTGCACGCGCGGCCCCGGCGTGCGATGCAACGTCGCCTGCAGCGCACGGTTCACCAGCGGTCGCACGGGGATGCCGCGCGCCCGCGCACTGTCGAACACGAGACTCACGGCCTGGTACGTCGGCGCGTCGAGCGCCTGTCGCAGCCGCGCGTCAGCGGATGACGCGCCCTGCGCGCCGGCCTCACCGGCCGCCGCGACGACAATCGCCGCCGCGGTCGCGAGCAGGAGCCCGGGGCGCATCACGGCGTCCCCACGAGGATCACGGACCCGCTCGTCCCGAGCTCCGGGTCCTGCGTCTCCGGCGCCCGCGGGTCGAGCGTCAGCACCGAATCGTTCACCAAGAAGGCGTAGACGTGGCGTCCCGGCGCGAGCGGGAGCGTCACCGACCACAGGCCGGTCGCCGGATCACGCACCAGCGGCGTCGCACCGGCATCCCAGCCGTTGAACGCGCCGACCAGCGACACGCGCGCGGCCTCCGGCGCTTCGAGCACGAACTGCGTCGCGATCGGCGCCTCGTCACGGGCATCCGCGGCCACCGGCGTGAGCTCGGCGGGGCCCGCCTGCACGGCCACGTCCGGCGCCACGCGCGCGCCCGCCGGTGCGTCATCCGTCAGGTCGCGAATGACGAAGCCACCGATGCCTGCCGCGAACACCAGGGTTGCGGCCGCCGCCAGCGGGATGGAGGTGAACCACCGCGGCTTCGGGGCACGCAGCGGCACGACCTCCCCGGCCGGCTGCGCCGACCAGCGGTGCGCCCCGCGCCGTCCCGACTGCGCGGCTTCGGCCGCTGCCAGGCCGACGATGCGCTGCACGTCCGCCTCGCTCACCGCGGGCAGGGTCCCGAGCGCCGCGACGACATCGCGCAGCGTCTCGTCCTCCCGCACGTCCGGCATCTCGTCGGTGCTCATGTCATCCTCGGGCGCGAACTCGTCGCGCGTGTTGCCATCGTCAATCACGGGCCACCTCCTGCAAGCGCCCGCGCAGGTGATCGCAGGCGCGCTTCACACGCATCTTCAACGCCGACACTCCCACCCCGCTGACCGCGGCGATCTCCTCGTACGCCAACCCTTCCACATGGTGCAGCAGGAAGGCCTCCCGCTGCGCTTCCGGCAGCTCGTCGAGCGCATGCCGGATCTCCTCGCGCCAGGCATCCTGCTCTGCTGGATGCGCCGTTTCCGCGATGTCCATCGCCGGGTGGTCGTGCACCATCGTCCGCTGGTCCCGCACCATCCGGATGCTGCGCGTGCGGCACCGGTTGGCCAGGATGCGGAACAGCCAGGAATCGAACCGCTCCTGATCCTCATATCGCGGCAGCGCGCGGTAGACCCGCATCCATGCATCCTGCACCGCCTCCTCCGCGTCCTGCGGGTTGCGCAGCATGCTGCGCGCGAAGCGCAGGCACCGCGGCTGGTAGAGCCGGACGATGGCAGCGAAAGCCTCGAGATCGCCGGCTTTCGCCTGCGCAAGCGTTGCGGGATCGACGGATATCACGACTGGGGAGGTCTGGCCTGATGCCCTGCTTCCGACCCGCCGAACCCGGTGCAGGCCCGGGGGGTCACACGGCGTGGCCGGGCGGGAAATATTTCACGAAGCCCTTGTACGGCAAGGTATTAGAATCCAGCCATGCCCCCTCTCTGGCAATCCCACGCGCGTGATCGCTGGCAGGCGGCGCTGGACGCCTACGACGACGTCATCGAGCGTCAGGGGGTCGGGCCCCTGCCGGAGCTCGACCGTTGGTATCGGCACGAGCTGCCGCGCGCCATCGCCGGGCGCCGGACGCCGCACATCACTCATCGGGAGCTGGTGCGCGTCACGGAGTGGAAGATGGCGCGCGGTGTGTGGCGAGCCCGGAATCTCGCCCTGGTCCGCGGCAATGACGCGGACCTCGTGGAGCGGACGAGCGCCGAGGCCCTCGCCGCGATCCCCGACCCGCGGCGGCCGATCGCGCTGCTCGCGGAGCTCGACGGCGTCGGCCCGGCGACGGCATCCGCCGTCGTGGCCGCGGCAGCTCCCGATTACCCGTTCTTCGACGAGCTCGTGGCCGCGCAGATCCCCGCGCTGGGCAAGGTGGCCTTCAGCGCGCCGTATTACGCGCGGTACGCGGAGGCGATCCGCGAGGAGGCGGATCGCTTGGGGGGGCCGTGGACGCCGGTGCTGGTTGAGCGTGCCCTGTGGGCGCACGCCGGCGGCAAGGCCGGCGTGCGCGCCCGCTGAGCGTCAGCGGATGACGACGGTTTCCGTCGTGGGGCGGAACGTGTATCGCGACTCGCGCGGGATGGGGTGATGCTTCACGGCGTGCAGCACGAACACCGCGCGCGCGCCGCGAATGAGCAGGAACCCGAGCCCCACCATGAGCAGCGTCACGAGCGGCACGTGGGGATCCACGAGGATGTCGCGCAGGTCCTCCGTGACGACGATGCCGGCAGCGAATGCAAAGGCGACGACCTGTCCGACCGCCGCGATCCGGCTGCGCTTGAAGGTGCCGATCGCCAGCGCGAGCAGGACGATGGCTCCGACGAACTGACCGAACGTGAGCCAGCCCGGCAGCTCGACCGCGACACCCGCGGTGAGCAGCATGGCGGGGATCGATACGAGAAAGCCCAGGTTGGCGGCAGTCTCCACTCGTGACACGAGCTCCGAACGCTTGACGCTGACCATCTCGCCCTCCTCGGCGCACCGGCGCCGGAATCGGGTCGGGCCGGGTTCATGGGGAGGGGGGATGAACGCCGCGCGACCGTGCGATGGCCAACTGTTGACGCCGCCAGGGCTTCCGTGCTGTGATCCAGATCACAGGGGCGCCTGACGGCGAGGGGGCGCCTGACGGCGAGGGGGCGCCTGACGAGGGTGTCCGCCGCGCGGGCGCGAAGCGCGTCGCGCCCTCTCGCGGCGTAAGCCGCGCCCCCTCGCCGCGCCTGCGGCGCCCCCTCGCGCCGAAGGCGCGCCCCACAGCGCTCCGCCCCGACGGGTGGTTATGTTACCCCCCATGCAAGACTTCTTCGACATCGATTCCGTGCTCTCCGAGGACGAACGCGCCGTTCGGGACAGCGTTCGGCAGTTCGTCGACGAGCAGGTGCTGCCGATCATCGGCAACGCATACATCGAAGGGCGCTTCCCGCGCGAGATCATCCCGCAGATGGCGGAGCTGGGCGTCTTCGGCGCCAACCTCCCCGAGGAGTATGGCTGCGCGGGGCTCAACAACGTCGCGTACGGGTTGATCAACCAGGAGCTCGAGCGCGGCGATTCCGGCATCCGCTCGTTCGCGTCGGTGCAGTCGAGCCTCGTGATGTATCCCATCTACGCCTTCGGCAGCGAGGAGCAGAAGCGGCACTGGCTCCCGCGCATGGCGACGGCGGAGGCGATCGGCTGCTTCGGGCTGACGGAGCCGGACTACGGCTCGAATCCGTCGGGCATGATCACGATGGCGAAGGAGCAGGCCGACGGGACGTGGCGGCTCAACGGCGCCAAGATGTGGATCACGAACGGCTCCGCCGCGGACGTCGCGGTCGTGTGGGCCAAGACGAACGGGGACCCGTCCGACAAGTCCATTCGCGGCTTCCTCGTGCCGAAGGGCGCGAAGGGATTCAAGGCGAAGGACCAGAAGGGGAAGCTCTCGCTGCGCGCGAGCGACACGAGCGAGCTCTCGTTCGACGACGTCGAGCTGCCGGCCGATTCGATCCTGCCGAAGTCCGGCGGGCTCAAGTCGCCGCTGATGTGCCTCACGCAGGCGCGGTACGGCATCTCGTGGGGCGCGATCGGCGCGGCGATGGCGTGCTTCGAGGAGGCGGTCGCCTACGCCGGCACGCGCATCATGTTCGACAAGCCGATCGGCGGCTTCCAGATCCAGCAGCAGAAGTTCGCCGACATGCTGACGGAGATCGTGAAGGCGCAGCTCGTGTCGCTGCACCTCGGCCGGCTCAAGGACGCCGGCCGGTACACGCCGCAGCAGGTCTCGCTGGCGAAGCGCAACAACGTCGACATGGCGACGGACGTCGCGCGCGAGTGCCGCCGGATCCTCGGCGCCAACGGCATCCTGGCCGAGTACTCGGCGATGCGGCACATGGCCAACCTCGAGAGCGTGTACACGTACGAAGGCACCCACGACGTGCACTCGCTGATCCTCGGGCAGGCCGTGACGGGCCTCAATGCTTTCAAGTGAGATGCGAGATGCGAGATGCGAGAACGACGTGAGCCGTTCTCGCATCTCGCATCTCGCATCTCATCGGTACACTTCCACCCTGGAGATATCCTCCCAGTGAAGATTGCCGTCTGCATCAAGCGCGCGCCGGATTCGGAGACGCGCTTCAAGATCGGATCGAGCGGCACCGGCATCGATGAAGCCGGCGTCAAGTTCGACATCAGCGACTTCGACTCCTACGCCGTGGAGTTCGCGCTCCAGACCATCGAGAAGGGCGGGGGTGGAGAAGTCGTCGTCTATTCCGTCGGCACGGACGCGTCGCAGGAGACGCTCCGCAAGGCGCTGAGCATGGGCGTCGAGCGGGCCGTGCTGCTCAAGACCGACGCCCCCGTCTTCGACTCGATGGCCGTGGCGCGTGCGCTGGCCGCCGAGCTGCAGGGGGGCGGGTATGACCTCATCCTGTTCGGCAAGGTCGCCGCGGACACCGCGGCCGGTGCCGTCGGCGCGATGACCGCCGAGCTGCTCGGCCTCCCGGTCGTGAACTCGGTGTCGAAGCTCGAAGTCGGTGGCGGCAAGGGCACGGCCCGGCGCGATCTCGAGGGGGCAGCCGAGTCGATCGAGTTCCCCCTGCCCGCCGTGGTGTCGATCGACGAAGGCATCGCGCGGCCGCGCTACCCCTCGCTGAAGGGGATCATGGCTGCGAAGAAGAAGCCGCTCGAGACGAAGCCGGCCCAGCTCGGCGACGTCCGCCTGTCGATCGTGAAGATGGAGCTTCCCGCCGACCGCCCGCCGGGCCGCATCATCGGCGAGGGCGCGGCCGCGGTGCCGGAGCTCGTCCGGCTCCTCCAGACTGAAGCGAAGGTGCTCTGACCATGGCGAACGTTCTTGCATACGCGGAGACGCGTGCGGGTGAGCTGCGGAAGACCGCGCTCGAGGCAGTGACGGCGGCGCGGCAGCTCGCCGATGCGACCGGTGGCGGGGAAGTCCACGCCATCGTCTTCGGCCCCGCCGGTGTCGCCGCGAAGGCGGCGCAGCTCGGCCAGTACGGTGCCGACGTCGTCGTCGCGGTCGAGCACGACCGCTACACGAACAACGATCCGGAATCCATCAGCGCGACGATCGCGGAGCGCGCGAAGTCGGGCGGTCATCGGTACGTGGTCGGTGTCGCGTCACAGACCGGCCGCGACATCGCCCCGCGCGTCGCGGCGAAGCTCGGCGCGGCGTTCGCGTCGGACGTCCTGGAGGCAAAGGCGGACGGCGACGCGCTCGTCGTGCGGCATCCCGGCTACTGGGGCAAGGTGATCATGACGCTGAAGGTCACCGGCTCGCCGACGGTCGTGACGTACCGTGCCGGCGCGGTGACCCCGGCGGAGAACGCGAAGTCGGCGCGCGCCGAGTCGATGGCACCGGCGGCCGACCCCGCGGCATCGCGCGTCGTGGTGAAGGAAACGACCCAGTCCACGAAGGGCCGGCCCGACCTCGCCGAGGCACCGATCATCATCTCCGGTGGACGCGGCCTGAAGGAGGCGGGGAACTTCAAGCTGGTCGAGGAGCTTGCCGACGCGTTCGGCAACGCGGCCGTCGGCGCGACCCGCGCCGTCACCGACGAGGGCTGGCGTCCGCATTCGGACCAGATCGGCCAGACCGGCCGGACGGTGTCGCCGCAGCTCTACGTCGCCGTCGGCATCTCCGGCGCGATCCAGCACATCGCCGGCATGCGGACGTCCCGTGCGATCGTCGCGATCAACAAGGACAAGGAAGCCCCGATCTTCAAGATCGCGGACTACGGCATCGTGGGCGACGTGTTCGAGGTGGTGCCGGCGTTGACCGAGGCGGTGAAGAAGGCGAAGTCGCACTGACGACGGAGCGCCGGATCGCAAACGAGGCAGCCACACCGTGGCTGCCTCGTTTGCGTGTCGGTCAGTCGGGGTTCCCGGTTTCGTTCTTCGGCTCGAAAGGCCTGGACCACAGCAGGATCGCGCCGCAGAGGGTACCGGCGCCTCCGCGGCCGCTGGGTCGCTGGACCGTCGACGGTATCTGCGCCGCGCGCGGATACACCTCGATCGCCATCAACTCATGCTTGGGGAGCACCCAATTGATCCCTTCCTCGCGAGCCCATGCGATGTACAACCCGTCGAGGTAGACATCCATGACGCACTTGCCGCCCGCGGCGAATCCGCCGGTCGCGGGGCCGAGGGGGAAGATCGCCCCGGACCTGCCGAACTGCACGTCGATGCCGGGAATGCCCCCGAGCACGGCCGTGTAGGTGCCCATGCGTTCGAGTTCCTCACCGTCGACGAACGTTCCGTTGCCGACGCGCTGGCGCTGCAGGTAGCCCGTCCTCAGCAGCGCGGTGGGGATCCGCCGCTCGTTGACCACTACAGTACCCAGCTGCACCGCGGCCGGCTCGAGGCGCACGGCAATCTCGACGCGGCGCACATCCGGCTGGCGCTCGAGCGACGTCTCCACCGACTGGTAGCCGATGCGGCGGACCAGGATATGGACGGGATTCTCGGCGAGGTCCTCGAACCGGAATCGCCCGAGCGAGTCGGTGATTGCCACCTGCCGGCCGGCTCGCACCTCGGCGGCCGGCAGGGGGTGATGGAAGGTGTCGCGCACGACGCCGGAGAGGGTAAATGCCGTGAGCATGGCAGCCGGACTGTCCCGGCGCGCCGGAGCGTCCTGCGCCTGGACACCGATGGGGGCCGCGAGCACGGCGGCGACAGGCACCACCAGGAGGCGAGACCGGGATAGGGAGCGCATGGCGCGAGTATCGCGCGCCGCGCGCCGCGGCGCCAGAGTGCCCCGGCGTCGGTAAGGCTCCGACTGTCCCCCATTGGAAGACACGGTTACCTTCTTGCCCCATGAGCGAAAACGCCCTCTTCCTCGTCATCCTCACGCTGGCCGCCGGGTTCTTCGCGCTCAACGTGCAGCGTCTCGTCCGCTACATGCGCCTCGGCCTCCCCGAGTCGCGCATCGACGAGCCCTTCGAGCGACTGTGGCACGTCCTCACCGTCGGCATCGCCCAGACGAAGATCCTGCGCGACCCGGTCGCCGGGATCATGCATGCGACGATCTTCTGGGGCTTCATGGTGCTCACCGCGGGCACGGTGGAGATCCTGATCCAGGGCATCGTGCCGGCGTTCGGGTTCCATCTCATCCTGCCGCATCCGCTCTTCGTCCTGTTCTCGCTCTCGCAGGACGTCTTCGCGCTGTTCGTCCTGATGGCCGTGGGCTTCGCCTTCTTCCGGCGCCTCGTGCTCCATCCGCGCCGCCTCGAAGGCGACAACCTCGAGCACTGGGACGCGCTGTTCATCCTGGGGATGATTGCGGGGCTCATGGTGACGCTGCTGCTGTCGAACGCGTTCCTGTGGGTGGCCCGGCCGGAGAGCGTGGGCAGCGAGAAGTTCATCTCGCGCGGCCTGGGTGTCGCGTTCAGCGGTATGGACGCCGGCGCGGCGTGGGATGCGTTCCGCGTGTCCTGGTGGGCGCATGCGCTGCTCATCCTGTTCTTCCTGAACTATCTCCCGTACTCGAAGCACCTCCACGTCTTCACCTCGCTCATCAACGTCTTCTTCTCGAACACGAGCTGGAAGGGTGAGCGGGCCGTGATGCGGCCGATGGACCTCGAGGCCGAGGATGCCGAGCAGTTCGGCGCGTCGGACATCGAGCACCTCTCGTGGAAGTCGCTCCTCGACAGCTACACGTGCACCGAATGCGGCCGCTGCACCGCGGCCTGCCCGGCGAACATCACCGGCAAGCTCCTCAGCCCGCGCAAGATCGTCGTGAACACGCGCCAGCGGCTGATGGAGAAGGGACCGGTCGTCACCAATGACCGGATGGACTTCGCGCGCTCGCACCTCGTGCACGGCGAGGGCGGCGACGCCGGGACGACGACGACGGCCGCGGTGCTCGAGAACCGCCTCCTCGACAACTACATCACCGAGGAGGAGCTCTGGGCATGCACGAGCTGCCGCGCCTGCGTGCAGGAGTGCCCGGTCTCGATCGACCAGCTCGACATCATCAACGAGCTGCGGCGGAACCTCGTGCTGACGGAGTCGCGCTTCCCGGAGGAGATCCAGCCGGCGTTCGAGTCGCTCGAGCGCAACGGCTCGCCGTGGGCGTTCAGCCCCTCCGAGCGTGCGGCGTGGGCCGACGGGATGGACATCCCCACCATGGCGGAGATGTTCGAGCGCGGCGAGCGCCCGGACATCCTGTACTGGGTCGGGTGCATGGGGTCGTTCGACGACCGCGCGAAGAAGATCACCGTCGCCTTCGCCCGCGTGCTCCAGGCGGCCGGCGTGAAGTTCGCGATCCTTGGCCAGGAGGAGCACTGCCACGGCGACCCCGCGCGCCGCATGGGCAACGAGTACCTCTACCAGATGCTCGCAAAGGACGCGATCGGCACCCTCGACCGGTACGAGGTCACGACCGTCGTCACGCACTGCCCGCACTGCTTCCACCAGATCGGCAACGAGTTCCCCCAGCTCGGGGGCAACTACGAGGTGATCCACCACTCGACCTTCATCGAGCGCCTGATGCAGGACGAGCGGGTGCCGCTCAAGGGAGCCGAGGGCGAGCGCGTCGTGATGGCCTATCACGACTCCTGCTACCTCGGCCGCTACAACGACGTCTACGACGCGCCGCGCGAGACGCTGAAGCGCGCGCTCCCGGTGGTGAGCCTCGTGGAGCCGGCGCGCACGAAGAGCCGCGGCCTGTGCTGCGGCGCGGGCGGCGGGCGGATGTTCATGGAGGAGAAGGAGGGGAAGCGCATCAACGTCGAGCGCACCGAGGAGCTGCTCGCCACGGGCGCCGAGGCGATCGCGGTCGCCTGCCCGTTCTGCATGACGATGATGACCGACGGCGTCGCGGCGAAGGCGTCCGACGTGCCGGTCTACGACATCTCGGAGGTCGTAGCCTCCCAGCTCGTGGGAGGCACGCCGCTGCCGATCCGAAAGGCTACAGCATCTCCGACGAGCTGACTTCCCAGCGGATCTCGTAGATGTCGATCATCTGGCGGAGCGCAGCCTCGGGGTTGAAGGGGATGCGCTCCAGCGTGCGGACGTGCAGCCCGCGGCGGGCGCATTCCTCGACGAAATCCTTGGTGGCGATCCGCCCGGGATCGGTGATGTAGGCGACGCCGCCGCCCTTGAGCGTGCGGGAGATCGTTTCCGCCACCAGGGCGCCGTACTGCCGCTCGTACAGGACGTCGGAGCCGACGACGACGTCGTAGCGCGGCAGCCTGGCCGGGAGCGCGCGCCAGTCGAGCAGGTGCACCGTCGGCTCGCGCCCGGTGTGGTGCTGCACGTTGGCGCGCGTGAAGCGCAGCGAATCCTCGTAGTAGTCGCTGGCCGTGACGTCGAAGCCCGCGAGCGCCGCCGCCGTCGCCACGAGTCCAGCCCCGGACCCGAGCTCGAGCAGGCTCCGGCCTGCGCCATGGAGCATCGCGACGTGGCGCGACATGATGATGGACGACGGCCACACGTCCGCCCAGTAGGGGAGACGCTCGTCCCGGTCGAAGTCCTCCTCGCTGATCAACGATTCGGGATCGGCCGGATGGAGGAGCTCGATGTGCCACGCCGCGATGTCCACGGGCGTCACCTTGGTGCGGAATCGCCGCTCCAGCTCCTGTCGCAGCGTCTCGCCGTCGCCTGCCTTCTTCGATCTGCCGCTCATGAGGGCTGCCTGTCGCTGTCGAGCGCCGCATCCCCGAGCAGCATCGCCCGCAGGACGCTCCCGGGAGGGACGTTGCGCATGGTTTCCGGCACGATGAGCAGCGCGTTGGCGCGCGCCATCGACGTGATGAGCCCCGACCCCTGCGGCCCCGTGAGCACCGCGTCGAAGGTGCCGTCGTCGCCCGGCGTGAGCACCGCGCGGAGGAAGTGCGTCAGCGGGGCCGCGGTCCGGATCTCCTCACCGACTCGCGCGGGGATGGTCGATCGGAATATCCGGCGGTGGCCCGCCAGCCGACGGACCAGCGGGCGCACGAACAGCTCGAACGTCACCATCGCGGACACCGGATTGCCGGGGAGCCCGACCCATCGGCGCTCGCCGAGCCGCCCGAAGCCGAGCGGCGCGCCCGGGCGAATCCGCACGCGGTCGATCAGCATCTCCGCGCCGAGCGCGCGCATGACGTCGCGGGTGTGATCGTGCTCCCCGACGGAGACCCCGCCGGAGGTGAG
>DASTYL010000071.1:0-4017 GCA_035764975.1 Gemmatimonadaceae bacterium
CGGGTACATCGTCGTCGCCGGCTGAGCCAACGAGTGAGCCAGGCGATCCTGCAGTCCGCGCATGCGGGCTGCCGGATCGTCGTTCACGCCCTTCTTCGAGCAGAACATGCGCGGCCAGCTTCCGCGGGCCCGCTCGTATCACATCGCGTGAGCCAGCTCCATGGCGTCATGACGGACGTGCGGCAGAACGCAACGCGTTCGTGCATTCTGCGGCACGGTGCGAGCCACCGGTCTGGTGCTCATCACTACCGTATCGCGACGAGCGCGGTCATCTGGCGGTGGGATGAAGCTGGAAGCGCCGCCGATGCACAGAAGCTGGTCGGCCGCGGCGGTCACATTGACCGCCCGATACCCAATGTTCCCGAATGCCGATCGAGGGCGTTCGGTTTGCCACAGGCAGCGGTGACCCACATGGGGCCCTCCTACTCCTCCCTCCTCTCTCCGGCCCATTGATGCACTCACCTGGGTTTCCTGAACTGACGTACGACCGGTCCCGGCGCGGAGGGCCGCCGGGACGCGAGTCGGACACGCAGGCAAGCGGCGGCTATATCGTCGTCGCGGGTTGAACTCCTCCTCCCTCCCCACCCTCCCCTCTCAGAGGTAGAGCACCAATGAACGTACCGACGATGGTACGCATGGCCGCTGTGACCGCGGTCGTCGGCTTCCTCGCTGCATGCGGCGAAGCGCCGACATCCGCCGCGCTGCACGAGTCCGAAGGATT
The DNA here is from genome assembly GCA_035764975.1 of Gemmatimonadaceae bacterium. Taxonomy (GTDB): domain Bacteria; phylum Gemmatimonadota; class Gemmatimonadetes; order Gemmatimonadales; family Gemmatimonadaceae; genus JACDHQ01. The sequence goes on from DASTYL010000071.1 coordinate 722, forward strand.
GCGTCCGCCGTACGACGCCGCCGCCTCCACGGGTCCGAGTTTCCTGCTCGCGGGCGACACCGAGACGTCGATCACGGTCGACCCGGCGACGACCCGGTTCTACCAGATCGGCAGCCATTGGGTGTACGTCCCCAAGGGCGCGATGTGCCGCCTTGACTCGAGCTACGGCATCGGTGAATGGGACAAGGACTGCGTCGCCGAGACGAATCCGGTCACCATTCCCGTGACCGTCGGTGAACGGAACGGACACGCGCTCGTGGTCTTCGGCAAGGACATGCGCTTCAAGCCGACGACCGACGCACGCCAGGCGGTCTACCTGTTCCTGCGGGAGCCGTCCCCCGAGCTCGCGTCGTACGCCGTCCTGTGGCAGGCGCCCGACGGGCTCTGGATCGATGAGGCGCTTGCGGATCCGTCGCTGCGGGCGTTCCGTGTGAACGGCCTGTGGATCGGCCGCCGCGTGAAGCACTTCAGCGGTTACAACGTTTCGCTCGGGCTCTACGAGGAGCAGACCGACCCGACCCTGCTGGCGTACTGACCATCGCAGCCCGTGCAGCTCGACGCGCGGGTGAAACGACCGACACCGACGCCCCGTCGATTCGGGGCAGGAGACCCTCATGGCTTTCATCAGCAAGAGCGTCCGTGCCGGCATCGCTGCGATGCGTGCCGCCAGGACAGTTGGGAACAGGGCCAGCACGCCGACGCCACAGGCCGAGGCGGACGAACCCGGATGTGACGTCCTCCTGTCGAAGTCCGGCTACATCGTCGTCGCCGGCTGACAACAGCGAGCGTTGGAATTCGGGGCGGTCATCGTTGTTCGATGGCCGCCCCTATCTTTCTTTGCTCCCGTGCCCTTCGTGTCGCCCCGTCGTCCTAGGGGATGGTGGATATGCTGCACCTGATTGCCTGGCCGATGCCGGCCCCCCTCTGCCCCTCAGCGCGATGAGCTCATTCGTCGAACGGCTGACGCATCCAGACGGCTATACCACCGTCGGCCCGCTCGCGGACGCAAATCGGACGATGGATGCGCTGATCGATGCCGCGCAGCTCGCGGAGCGCCAGGGGCGCCGCGACGAGGCGCGCGCGCTTTACGAGGAGGCGCTTCACGAGCTGAATGATCCGTCACACGGGGCAACGGCGGCTGCGCTGATGCGCTGGATCGGGCTCACGTACCGCCTCGACGGCGCTCCCGATGCCGCCTTCGACTGCTTCGAGGCCGCCCACGCGATCTCCGAGGCCTGCGGGGACGAAGCGGGGATCGGGCACGCGATCAATGCCCAGGCGATCACGCACTTCCAGATGGGCGACCTGGAGGCCGCCGAGTCGCTGCACCGGCAGGCGCGGGAGAGTGCGCGGCGGGCGGGCGAAGCGAAGCTCGCCGCCATGACGTCCCAGAATCTCGGCGTCATCGCGAACATCCGCGGTGAGCTCGAGATGGCGCTGGAATACTACGAGGCCAGCCTCGCGGAGTATCGCGCGCTCGGCCTCACGAAGTACATGTGCACGGTCCTCAACAATCTCGGCCTCACGTACACCCGCATGAGCCGGTGGGAGACCGCGGAGCGTGCGTACGACGAGGCGGTCCAGATCGCCCAGGTGCTCGGCGACCTGCCGACACGGGTGACCATCGAGGTCAATCGGGCGACGCTGTGGATCGCCCGTGGCGAGTTCTCCCGTGCGCGTGAAGCCTGCGACCTCGCGATGTCGCTTTCCGATGGGCTGCCGGACGAGCATGCACTCGGCGATGCGCACAAGTGCTATGGCATCATCGCCCGCGAGACCGGCGACTACGGCGACGCCGAAGCAGCGTTCAATCGCGCGGCGACGAGCGCCGATGCGCGCCAGGACCTGCTGCTCGCCGCCGAAGTCGCCCGCGAGATGGCCGAGATGTTCCGGCGGCAGGGCCGCAATCGCGATACGCTCCAGGCGCTCAATCGTGCGCACCGGCTGTTCTCCCAGGTGCACGCCCGCCCCGACGTCGCCGACATCGACCGGCAGACCTCGCAACTCGAGTCGGACTTCATCGAGATCGTGCAGCGCTGGGGCGACTCGATCGAATCCAAGGACCGGTACACGCAGGGCCACTGCGAGCGCGTCGCAGACCTGGCCTGCGCCATCGCCGCCGAAGCGGGCCTCGACGAGAAGGCGTTGTTCTGGTTCCGGATCGGCGCGCTGCTGCACGACGTCGGCAAGCTCACGATTCCCGCGGAGATCCTGAACAAGCCGGGGCGGCTGACCGCCGAGGAATGGGCGCTCGTCAAGCAGCATCCCGTGGCCGGGGTGCAGATGCTCGCGGACATCGACTTCCCCTGGGACGTCCGGCCGATCGTGGAATCCCATCACGAACGGTGGGACGGCGGCGGCTATCCGCATGGGCTGCAGGCCGAGGCCATCCCGTTCACCGCGCGCGTCCTGTGCCTCGCGGACGTGTATGACGCGCTGACCTCCGAACGCAGCTACAAGCGGGGCGTGCCGCACGCGCAGGCAATGGACGTGATGCGGAGCGAGGTCGGCGGGCAGTTCGACCCCGCGCTCTTCGCCCACTTCGAGCGGGTGATGAACAAGCTCCACCCGCCGGGCTCGGAGCCGGTGGATCGCGTCGAGATCCCCGCGCCGTCTTGGCGGATGGACCGCGCGACCTCCGCCTCCCCCACGACCCCGGCGCCGGCGGACCTGGATCACCTCACCGGCGTGCTGCTCCGCCGCGCGTTCATCGAACAGGGCAACGCTGTCCTCGAGCGACGCCGGTCCAGTGAGCCGCCGCCGTCGCTCCTCGTCATCGACGTCGATCACTTCAAGCTCGTCAACGATACGTACGGCCACCTGCAGGGCGACGACCTGCTGAAGATGGTGGTCGGGGTCTTCAAGCGGATGCTCCGCACCGGCGACATCATCGGCCGGTACGGGGGCGATGAATTCGTGATCCTCCTCCCGCGCACGATCATCGAGAACGCCGTGGAGGTCGCCGAGCGGATCCGGAGCGCGGTGGAAGCCGAGCGCGCGCCCATCCGGGACAACCCCGGCGCCGTGATGGGTGTGACGCTGTCCATCGGCGTCGCCGCGGCGGAGTCGGGCAACCACCTCGAGGCGCTGTTCGCGGCGGCCGACCGTGCCCTCTACGACGCCAAGCGCGCGGGGCGCAACGCGGTCGGCCAGGCGCGGAGCGCCGAGGCCGCCCGGCCGCAGCTCAGCCTCAACCGATTCATCGGCCGTCAGATCGAGACCCAGCGTCTGGTCCGGCTGCTCGACATGAGCGTCGACGGCCGCCCGCAGATCGTCGCGATCGCGGGTGAGGCGGG
>DASTYL010000072.1:0-12362 GCA_035764975.1 Gemmatimonadaceae bacterium
AGCGAGCCGAAGACGCCGCCGTTCGTGATGGTGAACGTGCCGCCGGTGAGGTCATCCATCGTGAGCTTGTTGTCCCGCGCCTTCTTCGCCACGGCGACGATGGACCGCGCGATGTCGAGCAGCGACATCTGATCCGCATCCTTGATGTTCGGGACGACGAGCCCCGCCTCGGATGCGACCGCGATGCCCATGTTCACGTAGTGGTGATACACGATCTCGTCGCCGTCGAGCTGCGAGTTGATGATCGGGTGCGCCTTGAGCGCGAGCGTCGCCGCCTTGACGAAGAAGGGCATGGCGGACAGCCGGACGCCCGTCTCCTTCTCGATCCGGTCCTTGTGGCGCTCGCGGAACGCGTTGACCGCCGTCATGTCGATCTCGTTGAACGTCGTCAGCATGGCCGTGGCCTGCTTCGCGTTCAGGAGATGCTCGGCCATCCGCCGCTTGCGCGTGTTGAGCTTCTCGCGGGTCTCGCGGACGCCATCGGGCGACGGGCGGCGGACGGCGGGCGCCTCGGCCACCGGGCGCCGCTCCGTGGCGGGAGCGGGCGCCGCGGGAGCACCGGTCCCGGCGGTGATCACGTCCTGCTTCGTCACCATGCCGCCACGGCCGGTGCCGCTGACGCCGCCCAGGTCACGCCCGGCCTCGGCGGCGACGCGCTGAGCCGCGGGCGAGGCCTTGACCTCTCCCGCGGCAGGAGCCGCGGGGGGCGCAGTCGCAGCGGAAGGCGCAGCTGGCGCCGGCGCCGCTGCAGCCGGGGGAGCCGCCGCTGCAGCGGGAGCTGGCGGAGCCGCGGTGGCACCGGCTGCGGTCTCATCGAGCTCGCCCAGCGCTTCATCCACCTTCACGACGTCGCCTTCGTTCTTCAGGCGCTTCGTGAGGACGCCCCCCTTCAAGGCGGGGACTTCCACGGTGATCTTGTCGGTCTCGAGCTCCACGAGCGTCTCGCCCGCGGCGACGGCGTCCCCCTCCTTCTTCGTCCAGCGGGAGATCGTGGCTTCGACGATGGACTCGCCGAGGGGCGGGACCTTGATTGAGATCATGATGGATGAACGCGGAGTGGTGAAGTCGGTCGCCGGGTACCGGATACCGGCTGCCGGAAGCCCCCGGTTCGCCACGGTTCACCGTTCACGGTTCACCGCGCCCCGGTAGCCAACTTCCGGCAATATAACCGACAGCCATGAGAGCCCTCACGATCACCGGCCACGGCGGGGTCGAGCAACTCGCCTATCGCGACGATCTCCCGGTTCCGGAGCTCCGGACCCCCACGGACGTCCGGATCCGTGTGCAGGCGGCCGCCCTGAACCATCTCGACCTGTACGTGCTCGAGGGGATTCCCGGCGTGACGCTCACCCCCGATTGGGTCGTGGGGACGGACGCGGTGGGCATCGTCGACGCGGTCGGTGACCGGGTCGAGGGAGTCGCGCCGGGCGACCGGGTCGTCGTCAACGCGGGGCTCAGCGATCGCACGTGCGAGTACTGCCTCGACGGCGAGCAGCCGCTCTGCCCGAAGTACCGGGTGATGGGCGAGCATGTCAGCGGCCTCGCGGCCGAATATGTCGTGGTGCCGGCCACGAATGTGCTGCCGATTCCCGACGCGATCCCGAGCGACATCGCCGGCGGGTTCGCGCTGGCGGCGATGACGGCCTGGCGGATGGTGGTGTCCCGCGCGCAGGTCACGGCGGAGGACGACGTGCTGATCTGGGGCATCGGCGGGGGCGTCGCGCAGATGGCGCTGCAGATCTGCAAGCTGCGGGGTGCGCACGTCTGGGTCACCTCCGGGTCCGACGAGAAGCTCGAGCGCGCCGTCGCGATGGGCGCCGACGAGACGCTCAACCACCGGACGCAGGACGTGCCGGCCGTCATCCGCGAGGAGACGCGCAAGCGCGGGGTCACCGTGGTCGTGGACAGCGTCGGCGAGGCGACGTGGGATCGGTCGCTCCGCGCCCTGGGGCGCCGCGGCCGGCTCGTGACGTGTGGCGGCACCTCCGGCCCGATGGTGCAGACGGACGTGCGCCGGCTGTTCTGGAACCAGTGGTCCCTGCTCGGCTCCACGATGGCGAACGACGTGGAGTTCGCCGCCGTGGTGGAGGAATTCGTGGCGCGCCGGCTGGTCCCCACCGTGGATTCCGTGCATCCGCTCGCGGATGGCCGGGCAGCGTACGAGCGGCTGCTCTCCGGGGAGCACTTCGGCAAGGTCGTGCTGCAGGTCGAGGGCTGACCATGCGAATGCTGCTCGAGCCGCGGTACAACGACTACGATACGAAGGGCCACGTCAACAACGCGGTCTACCTGACCTACTTCGAGATGGCGCGCGTGCGCGCCTGGATCGACGTGGTCGGCGGCGGGCACGATGCGCCATTCATCCTCGCCGAGGCGACGGTTCGGTTCGTCAAGCCGGCGCACATCGGGATTCCACTCGGGATGGAGATCGAGACGACCGAGATTCGCACCAAGGCCTGGGTCTGGCGGTACCGGGTCTTCGACATGCGGGACGAGTCGGTGGTGGCAGAGGGGAGCACGGTCCAGGTGATGTACGATTACGAGGCTGGAGCGACAGTGGCGATTCCGTCCGACATCCGGGCGATGCTGGAGGTGGTATGAGCAGTGACGATGCGCAGGACAAGCGTGCGGCGGCGCAGACTGCCGGTCGGGCGGCCTATACGCCGGATGAGGAACGGACGGTTCGAGAGGCATGGGCCGGCAGCGGGGCGGCCTCCTGCCCCCGATGCGGAACGGCGATGACCTCCCGCGCGATCGGGGGAGGCTCCTTCGGGCTGGGCTACGCCCGCCGTCGCGAATGGCTCATCTGCCCCGACTGCCGCCGGAGCGTGATCTTCGACCTGCGGCGCGGGACGAGGAACTGACGGCGGGGCGGGAAGCTGGTAGATTCAGGCGCCTGTTCCCTTTCACTGAAGCAAACCCGCATCCGCCCATGGATTTTCGCGACCGATTGTCGACCAGCTTTTCGCAGGTGTTCGGCGATCTGATTCCTGCCCTGCTCGGGGCGCTGATCATCGTCTTCGCCGGCTACCTGCTCGCGCGGGTGCTGGAGAAGCTCATCGAGCGCTTCCTCCGCAAGATCCGGCTGAACCACCTGCTGGAGCGCGGCGGCGTGATGCAGGCAGTGGAGCGCTCGGGCGCCGAGGTGAACCCGGTGAAGGTGCTCTCGAGCCTCGTGTTCTGGCTCGTGATGTTCGCCGTCATCCTCATCGCCGCCAACGCCCTCGGCCTGGAGTCGCTGGCGAACGTCTTCTCGGAGCTCGTGAGCTACGTGCCGGACGTGATCGCGGCGATCGTGATCATCCTCGTCGGCATCGTACTCGGGAACTTCGTCGGGGGCCTCATCCGGGCCTCCGTCGGCGCCCTTCAGGGCGGACGTGCCCTGGCGCGGATCGGCAAGTCGGGCGTGATCGTGCTGGCGATCTTCATGGCGCTCCAGCAGCTGGGGATCGCCACCGACATCGTCACCACCGCGTTCGCGATTCTCTTCGGCGCGGTCGCGCTCGCGCTCGCGCTGTCGTTCGGGCTCGGCACGCGCGAGCTCGCCGGCGAGGTCACCCGCGAGTGGTACGAGCGATACCGCCGGGAACGGGACGATGCGATCGCGCGGGAGATGGAGGCGGAGCGCGAGGAGGACCGCGAGTTCGAGGCGTTCTACGGCGACGAGGAAGAGGACGAAGGCCCGTCCGGTCCGCCGCCGACGAACGGCGGGGTGGGGCCGACGGGGCTCTAACGCCTGCGCCGGCAGGGGCGGTTGCTTTCATCACCACGGAGTCACGGAGGACACGGAGCACTGCCAGTGGTTTTTCTCCGTGTGCTCCGTGACTCCGTGGTGAGTGCTTTCGGGCCGGCATCGGAGCCCCGGATGCCCCCGGGCAAGCGCGAAAGCCCCTGCCCGAAGAACCGCCGAAAGACGTAGTGCCTAACTCGTTGTCTTGCAACGTGTTAGCCGGGTCCGTCCGCCTTGCCTCCCGCCTCCCCGGCTGCTAGATTCAGAAGGTTGCCTCCTGCCCGGCTGGATGTCCCTACCCGTAGCTGATTCATGACTGCTCCGAACAACCGCGAACGCATTCTTCCGCGCCTGATCGACGACGAGATCAAGGAGTCGTTCCTCAACTACTCCATGAGCGTCATCGTGTCGCGCGCGCTGCCCGATGTGCGCGACGGGCTCAAGCCGGTGCACCGGCGCGTCCTCTACGCGATGAACGAGCTCGGGCTCGTCCCGGGGCGGCCGTACAAGAAGTCCGCGACGGTCGTCGGCGACGTGCTCGGCAAGTACCACCCGCACGGTGACAGCAGCGTCTACGACGCGCTCGTGCGCATGGTGCAGGACTTCTCGCTGCGCTACCCGCTGGTGGACGGCCAGGGCAACTTCGGTTCGGTGGACGGCGACCCGGCGGCGGCGTACCGGTACACGGAAGCCCGCCTGACGTCGATCGCGATGGAGATGCTCGCGGACATCGACAAGAACACGGTCGATTTCGCGCCGAACTTCGACGACCGGCTCGAGGAGCCGACGGTCATGCCGTCGGGGTTCCCGAACCTCCTCGTCAACGGCAGCTCCGGCATCGCGGTCGGCATGGCGACGAACATCCCGCCGCACAACCTGCGCGAGGTCGTCGCGGCCGTGATGGCGATGATCGATGAGCCGGAGACGGACATCGACGCCATCCGCAAGCTCATCAAGGGGCCGGATTTCCCGACGGGTGGCTTCATCTACGGCCGCCAGGGCATCCGGGACTACATGGAGACGGGCCGCGGCCGCATCGTCATGCGCGCGCGGGCCGTGATCGAGGAGCGCGAGAACTCCAGCAAGTCGCAGATCGTCGTCACGGAGCTCCCCTACCAGGTCAACAAGGCCCGTCTGGTCGAGCAGATCGCCGAGCTCGTGAAGGAAGGGAAGCTCGAGGGGATCAGCGCGCTCCGCGACGAGTCGGACCGCGACGGCATGCGCGTCGTCATCGAGACGAAGCGCGACGCCATCCCGCGCGTGGTGCTGAACCAGCTGTACAAGCACACGTCGATGCAGTCCACGTTCGGCGTGATCATGCTGGCGCTCGTGCCGGACCCCCAGACGCGCAGCCTGGTGCCGAAGGTCATGGGCATCCGGGACGTGCTCGGGCATTACATCACGCACCGGCACGAGGTCGTCGTCCGGCGCGCCCAGTTCGAGCTCGACAAGGCACTCGAGCGCGAGCACATCCTGGAAGGGCTCAAGATCGCCGTCGACAACATCGACGAGGTGATCAAGCTCATTCGCGCGGCCGAGGACACGCCCACGGCGAGCACGCAGCTCCAGACGCGGTTCAAGCTCAGCGAGCGGCAGGCCGAGGCGATCCTCAACATGCGCCTCGCGAAGCTCACCGGCCTCGAGATCGAGAAGCTGGAGGCCGAGCTGGCCGAGGTCCGCGCGATCATCGCCGAGCTGCGCGACCTGCTCGGCTCGAAGCCGAAGCGGATGGCCCTCATGAAGTCGGAGCTGCAGCACATCGTCGACAAGTACGGCGACGGGCGGCGCACCGAGATCACGAGCGACCAGGGCGAGTTCACGATCGAGGACCTCATCGCCGAGGAGGACATGGTCGTGACCATCTCCCACTCGGGCTACATCAAGCGCACCGCCGTCTCCAGCTACCGCAAGCAGCGCCGCGGCGGCCGGGGGCTCAGCAACGCGACGCTGAAGGAAGAGGATTTCGTCGAGCACCTCTTCATCGCGTCCACGCACGAGTACATCCTGTTCTTCACGGATGACGGGCGGTGCTACTGGCTCAAGGTGCACGAGATCCCGCAGGCGAGCCGGCAGGCCAAGGGCAAGCCGATCGTCAACCTGATCAACGTCACGCCGGACACGCAGATCTCGGCAGTCGTGCCGGTGCGCGAGTTCACCGACAACACCTACCTCCTGTTCGCGACGCGGAAGGGGACGGTGAAGAAGACGGCGCTCTCGCAGTACTCGAACGTCCGCGCCAACGGCGTGAAGGCGATCAAGATCGAGGACGGCGACGAGCTGATGGACGTGCAGATCACGACCGGCACGAACGACATCGTGCTCGCGACGCGCCACGGCCTGTCGATCCGCTTCCACGAGCAGGACGTGCGCGAGATGGGCCGCGACACGACCGGCGTGAAGGGCATCGAGCTCGGCTCGCGCGACCAGGTGGTCGGCATGGTGGTGGTGAAGCGTGAGGCCAACCTCCTCGTCGTCACCGAGAAGGGCATGGGCAAGTGCTCGCCGATCGACGACTACCGCGTCCAGAAGCGCGGGGGCAAGGGCATCATCACGCTCAAGAGCACGGACAAGACCGGCGATGCCGTCTCCATCATGGAGGTGCTGCCGGAGGATGAGCTCATGCTGATCACGAAGCAGGGCGTCGCCATCCGGATGCCGGTGCGGGGGATCCGCGTGGCCGGCCGCAACACCCAGGGCGTCAAGCTCGTGAACCTGGACGACAAGGACCTCGTGATGGACGTCGCCCGCGTCGTGCCCGAAGACGACAAGGACGTCGAGGGCGAGGGTGGCGAGGAGACCGTCGGGGTCGGCCCTGACGAGGAGATGGGCGAGGAGTAGTCGGCCTCACCTCCAGCAGCGGAACGGCCCGGGAGTCACCGACTCCCGGGCCGTTCGCGTTCCCGCCAGGGGCCCGGGCGATGGCGAACCCCTCGCCCGGGGTTATCTTCGCTCGCATGACCGCCCCGGCCGCACCCACCGCCCCTCCGCTCGTCTCCCTCCAGGACATCCGCCAGGCCGCCGAGGTGCTGCGCGGTGTGGCGGTCCGGACGCCCGTGCTCCCGGTGGACACCCTCGCGGAGCGGTTCGGCGTCCCGCTCTACGTGAAGCCTGAGATGCTGCAGCGCGGCGGGGCGTTCAAGCTGCGGGGCGCATATTTCTTCGTCGCGTCCCTGCCCGCGGATGTCCGCGCGAAGGGCATCGTGGCCCCGTCGTCCGGCAATCACGCCCAGGCGTGTGCGCTCGCGGCGAAGCTCTTCGGCATCCCGTGCACGGTCGTCATGCCGACGACCGTGCCGCCGGCAAAGCGTGAGGGGGCGGAACGACTCGGGGCGCGCATCGAGCTGGCCGGGACGACGACTCAGCATCGGCTGGCACGGGCGATGGAGATCGTCGAGGCGGAAGGGGGAACGCTCGTTCCGCCGTACGACGACCCGCGCATCATCGCGGGGCAGGGCACGATCGGACTCGAGCTCGTGGAGGACCTGCCGGCGGTGGGAACGGTGCTGGTCCCGGTCGGCGGCGGGGGCCTGAGTGCCGGCGTCGCGACGGCAGTGAAGCTGCTCGCGCCGCAGGCGCGCGTGATCGGCATCGAGCCCGCCGGGGCACCGAAGCTGTCCGTCGCGCGGGCGCAGGGACGGCCCGTCGTGCTGGAGCGGACGAGCGGCCTCCCCGACGGACTGCTCGCCGTGGCAGTCGGCGACGCCCCCTTCGCACACCATCAGCGCTACATCGACGACGTGATCACCGTCCCTGACAGCGCGCTGCGGCCGGCAATGCGCTTCCTGCTGGATCGCGTCAAGGTGGTCGCCGAGCCGAGCGGCGCGATCACCGTTGCTGCCCTGCTGGCGGGGATGGTCCGCCCGGAGGGACCGACCGTGGCCGTGCTCAGCGGCGGCAACATCGAGTGGCCCGGGCTGTCGGCGCTGCTCTCGGAACACGCGGGATGATGAAGCCGCACGTCATCGTGGCGGATGGCGATGCGCGCACGCGCGCCGTCCTCGCCTGGCTGCTGCGCGAGCGTGGCCACACGGTGACGGCCGTCGACAACGCCGACACGCTGGCCCAGGCCGCGTCGGAGCGTCCCGCGGACCTGGTGATCCTCGGTCTCGATCGCGATGAAGCGCGCCGGGCGTTGTCGCACCTCGGCACGGGAGACGCCGGCGTCGAGATTCCCGTCCTCGCTGCGGTGGACCGTGTGCACGAAGCTGACGCGATGCCCGACGCAGCGGGCATCACCGATGTCGTCGGCCGCCCGATCGCCGTGCCGCAGTTCCTCGCGCGGGTAGACGGGCAGCTCCGGCTCGCGGCGGCGCTGCGCGCAGCGCGCCAGCGCACGGCGGAGCTCGAGCGCGAGGTGACGCGGCTGCGCGAAGAAGCCGCGGCAACCACCGAAGTCATCGAGATCGTGCAGGAGATGGTGGGCGAGGGATCGGCAGCCGGGATCTACCGGGTCCTGGCGCGGCGGCTCGCTCGCGCCCTCGGCATCACCCGGTGCTCGGTCGTCCTCGCAGGACCGGACGGGGCGACGGCGATGGTGTCGGTCGCGCATGACGACCTCTCGATCCAGGACCTCGAGATTCGGCTCGACGACTATCCCGAGATCGCCGACGCGCTCCAGACGGGGCGCCCGGTGCTCGTCGAAGACGCCGGCCGCGACCCCCGACTGCAACGCGTCGCGCGGCGCCGGCCCGGGGTGTCGCAGGTGCGGTCGTCGATCGTGCTGCCCTTCACGCTGGACCGCTGGCGGGCGGGGGTGCTGTTCCTGCGGACGCGGCGGGGGGAGCGCGCGCTCACCCGCGCCGATCTCGAATTCGCGGATCCGGTGCTGCGCGCCGCGGTCGCGTCGGTCCGCCGCAGCCACGTGCTCGAGTCCACGCGGGCGGACAACCAGCGGCTGGAGGCGCTCGCCACGACGGACGCGCTCACGCGGCTGCTCAACCGACGCGCGTTCCACGAGCGGCTCACCGAGGAAGTGCAGCGCGCGCACCGGTACGGCTCCGTCGTCACGCTCCTGCTCATCGACGTCGATCACTTCAAGCAGGTGAACGACACCCACGGCCATCTCGTGGGCGACGCCGTGCTGGCGCAGGTCGCGGCGGTCATGCAATCGAGCCTGCGGACGGTGGACGTCGCCGCCCGCTACGGCGGCGAGGAGTTCGTGGCGATCCTCCCCGAGACACCGCTCGACGGTGCCATCGTGATCGCGGAGCGGCTTCGCGAGCGGGTGGCGCGCCACGAGTTCGCCGGGGCGCACGCCGTGCCGCTGCGCCTCACGATCAGCATCGGCGCGGCCGTCTACCCGGCGGCCGACGTGCATTCGACGGACGACCTCATCGCGCGCGCCGACGCCGCGCTGTACCGCGCCAAGGCGGAGGGGCGGAACGTGGTGCGCGGGTGAGCCGCTGTCCCACCTGCGGTACCCTGTATCCCCCGGAGGCGCGGTTCTGTCCCCGTGACGGCGCCCGCCTGCTCGACACCGCCGGAGCCGGCACCGCGCCCGCCGCGACAGGCGTCGCCGCGGCCGGCGTGACGTCCGCGGTGGCACGCCGCGACGCAACACCCGCGGGTGCGCCGGAGCTGAAGCGAGGGGAGCTGGTGCATGACCGCTACGAAGTCGAGCACAAGCTCGGCGAGGGTGGCATGTCGTCGGTGTACCTCGTGCGCGACATCGCGACCGGCGACCGGTACGCGATGAAGGTGCTGCACCGGAGCCTTTCCTCCGACGAGAAGGCGATGGCGCGGCTGCGCCGCGAGGCGGGCTTCGGCATGCGGCTCGCGCACCCGAACGTCTGTCACATCCTGCATCTCGGGGAGACCGCGGGCGGTCTCGTCTACGTGGTGATGCCGTACATCGAGGGGGAGATCCTCTCGGACCGAGTCTTTCGCCGAGGCGCCCTGCCGCTGGCCGAGGTCGTTCGCCACGTGCAGGACATCGCCGCGGGGCTGCACGTCGCGCACCGGCTTGGCATCGTCCATCGCGACCTGAAGCCCGAGAACGTCATGATCTGCCCGCGGCCGGGTGGTACGGATACGGCCGTCGTCATGGACTTCGGACTGGCGAAGGAGCGGCGCGCCGATGCGGAGGTGCAGAAGCTCACGGCGACGGGGATCATCCTCGGAACGCCGGAGTTCATGAGCCCCGAGCAGATCCGCGGGAAGCCGCTCGATCCGCGATCGGACGTGTATGCGCTGGCGCTGATGACCTTCGAGATGCTGACCGGCCGGTTGCCGTTCCCCGGGAGCACGGCCCAGGAGGTCATGATCGCGCGGCTGCGGGGCGAGCCGCTGTCGCTGCGCGCCGTGCGGCCGGACCTGGAGGTGCCGGAGGGGGTAGATCGCGCTGTCCGTCAGGGGCTGGCGAGCGATCCGGTGGATCGCTTCCGCACCGCCCCCGACTTCGCGACGGCGCTGGCGGCCGGGGCGGCGGGGACGCCGGGAGGGACGGAGGAGTCGTGGCTGGCACGCCTCCGAGGACGCAGGATGACCGAGGGCGGGGGCTGATGCAGCGGCGACGGTGGTCGAAGGGACGAGGACGCATGACCGGGGTGGCAGCGATGCTCTGCGGCCTCGTGATCGGCGGGGCGTGTGGTGGCGGGGCCGGGCGGCGGAGCGACGTTGGGGATTCGGTGCGGGGGGCCCCCCCCGAAAACCACGATACCACTTCCACTTCGTCCGCCCCTCACCAATCCGCCTCGCCCGACACCCTCCGGCCACCGTCGCGCATCGTCGTCCACGACGTGCACACCGGCCCGCACGGCATGGCGGCGCAGGTGCGCTGGACCCTCTCGCCCGACCGGCGCGCCATCATCGTCGTCGAGGATCCCGTCGGCGTCGAGGCGGAACCCGTCCCGGATGGCTTCCTGTACGGGAGCGAGACGACCGGCGCCGTCGTGCAACTGAACGGCGTCTGGGACGTCGCGCCGTCCCCCGACTGGTCGCGACTCGCGTGGGGGCGCGCCTTCGTGTTCCGCAGCGGTGAGAGCGACTCCATCCCCGCGCGTGAGTGGCAGCGCATGTTCGCCTGGCTGCCCGAGGACGTGGCGGAGCCCACGACCGCGGCGATGCGCCGGCGCGCCGAGCCCTACACGTTCCCGGCCAGCGGGATGAGCTATGCGCGCGCGATCGCACTCGCGCAGGTGATGAACGTGGCGACGCTGCCCGCGGGGCGGGTGCCGGTGGTGGAAGCGCCTGCTGTGCGCCTCGAAGGATGGCGGGTGCGATGGACCGCGTCGGCCGACACCATCGCTGTCGGCAGCGCGCCGCGCACGGTGCAGGACGACGCGGCCGCCACGCGCTGGACGCTGGTGCAGGCGCGCCGCGTGCGGTCGTATCGCGATTCGCTCGGCGTGGCACCGCCGACCGTGCATCTCGTCGAGCAGCCCTGGACGGAAGGTCCAACGATCGACATCTCCATCGACATCGACATGACAAGCGAACGGCGACTCGCCGGCGGCGGCGCGGCCGTGACGTCCCGCGACGGCCGCATCACCGTGGTCCGTGGCGGATCGAACATCGCGGTCGGCCCTGGCGCGGCGCTGGCCGCGACCCGCGACGGCCGGTTCATCGCGGCGCTCGCGCCGAACCCGTCGGCGAAGGAGTTCGATCCCAAGGTGCGCGTCGTCGTCTACGAGCTCGTCCCGTGACGGCACGCCGAATCGCCATGGCCCTCGCGGTGATGCTTCCGCTCGCAGTGCCGGCGCGTCCGGCCGCCGCGCAGCAGGAGGTCCCGCGGGCGCACGCCTACCTGCGGGCGGGCCGCATCAGCCGCGCGGAGGCGATGTATTTCCTCGCCGCGCGCCGCCGCCCCCGCGATCCCGAGGCTCGGTTCGCGCTCGGCGAGTACCTCGCCTCACGCGGCGCGTCGCGGGTCGGCGCCGTCCTGATCGAGGAAGCACGCCGCTTCGGCGGCGACTCGGCGCGCGCGGCGGCACTGCTCGCGCCGATCTATGCGCGGCTCGAGGACTTCGCGGCGCTCACGCGACTCGCGCACGCGCGTCTCGCTCCCGGCGAGCTGGCCCGCGCGCGGTGGCTGCAGTCCAACGGTCCGACGATCGGCGGCCCGGACTCCGTGACGCTCCCGCTCATCCCGACGGCCACCTCGAGCGCGTTCGGCGCGATACGCTTCATCGTCGCCGGCGACACCGTGCGCGCGGAAATCGATCCCTCGGCGTCGGGGCTGGTGCTGGACCAGAGCCACGCGCGCTCACCGGGGATCCGCGTGTTCGATGCTCCCGGTGCTGCGAGGCAGCCGGCCGTCGTGACCCGCGCCCTCCTCGGCCCGTTCACGTTGCGGAATGCGCCGGTCACGCTCGTCGATCTCGGCGGCGCGGGGCGGGCGAAGGTCGGCCTCGACTGGATCGCGCGGTGGGCTCCGACGATCGACCCGGGGTACACCCGGACGATCACGCTGCGGCGTTCGGGTCGCGTCCCGCGCAAGGTCGCGGCACCCATGGCCACCCGCGTTCCGCTCCTGTTGTCCATCCCGGGATCTACCGGGGTGCCGATCCCCGGTCCGTGGATCGCCGTCCCCGGCGGCCTCGCGCGCCTCGGTGCAGCCGAGGTGGCGCCGATGCGCACGGGACGCGTGACGCTGGATTCGCGCCGCGGTGAGTTGTTGATCGATCGTTGAAGT
>DASTYL010000073.1:0-6730 GCA_035764975.1 Gemmatimonadaceae bacterium
GAATCCAGCGCGGTCATGACAGCTGCCCCTCACGGAAGGTCATCATCGCCGCGCCCAGCGCGGCCGTGTACATCGCGTCGGGAACGACCTGGACGGACATGCCCGCACGCGCCTGAACCGCAGCCAGCAGACCCGGAAAGAACTCCACCACGCCCCCACAGACGTACAGCGGGTCGCGGAAGCCACCGATCTCCACGATGCGGTCGGCGATCGACTGGATGCAGCCGAGCGCGACCTCTTCTCGCGTTGCGCCTTCCCGCAGGCGCTCCAGCACCTCGGTAGCCGAGAACACCGAGCAGTAGCTGCTCACGCGCACCGGATGGTCTGCCGCCGCCGCGAGCTCCTGAAGTCGGGTCGGTGGAACGTCGAGGTGCCGCGCCGTGAACATGAGAAAGCTGCCGATGCCGATGGCGCAGCGGCGCACCCCACGGGCTTCGGTGCGGCGGCCGTGATCGTCCACGGTGATCACGTGCGGATCCCGGCCGCCGATATCCAGGAGCGTCATCGCGCGCGGCACATAGTGAAACGCGCCGAGCGCATGGCAGGCGGCATCCCCCGCGCGAATGGCGGCGTCGGCGACGCAGTCACTCGCGAACCCCGTCGCGCCCAACGCGGACAGCTGCCTGCGGTCGGTCTGTGCCTCGTCGCACGCGGCCGCGAGCGCCTCGCACGCGCAGGCCTCGAAGTACCCTCGCGACGGCGTCACGGCCCGTCCGAGCACGCGCCCGTCGCTGCCGGCGACGACCGCCTTCACGCACTCGGTGCCGACGTCGATGCCGGCGGCGATCTTCATGTGACGATCAGTCATCGGCTGGTCTCCCGGTTTCAGTAGGCAACGAGCCGGTCGGCGAACTGTTCCCGATGTTGCTCGACGAAATCGCCGAGCTGGCGCTCGAGCCGCTCCGCCGAGAACAGGCGGTCTTCGTGCGCGTCCGCTTCCAGCACCAGCACCGGGGCGACGGTGAGCCGCTCGACGCGCTTGCCCAGCCCATAGCGAACGTGGCTGGCGCCCGCCGACGTGCGGCAGTCGTGGAAGACGGCCGCGTCCACTCCGTACTCCAATAAGGCGCTCACGAGCGACGCTGCCTGCAGCGATTCGGACCGGTTGTCGAACACTTCCGTGTACGCGCGCGCCATGCTCTCGATCGGATCGTTGCCGTCGAGCTCCGTGAGCGCGAACATGCTGGCGTAGCTCGAGGCTACGACGGCGATACCGCGCGACGCGAACATGCCGGCGAGGACCGGCGACGCGCTCCAGACCGGGGGTCCATCCCAGTAGAATCGATGGGACTCGTGCGACAGCGCGCCGACGCCATCGGCGACGCGCTGTTCGAGCTCGGCCAGGAGTAGCGCGTAGTAGTCGACGGCCTCCTGCGTCCCGCGGAGCAGCACCATGGGCGCGAGGTGCGAGAGCGTATCGAAGAAGGTGAGGGGCGACGGCACTGCGTGCGCGGTGGCCAGAATACGCTTCCAGAGGTCGGCGGCCTCCCCGCTCAGGCGCACGACCTCGGACAGGTCGCTCATCTCGAGGGTTCGGCCGGTCGTCTCCTCGAGGTACTCGACGATCCGGAGCAGCTGATCCGACGCGGCCGCGACGTGACGGCGCTGGCGGCCGCCGATCGCGGGCGCTGGATGAAGGCCGAGCACCGGCACGCCGAAGTGCGTCCCGTAGAACTCGAACCAGTGTCGCAGCTCGTTTCCCGTGCTCGTGCTGTACACCGCGAGAGCGGGGCGAGGAGGTCCCGGAATGCCGTGCAGCGCGGTCAGCGGGCTCCGGCCCTCGAGGAGGGCACCGATGTCCACGCGCATGGCCGAATAGGCGAACTGTGAGAATCCCTCGATCGCCGCGCGCGTGAGGTACCGCGCCGCCTCGCCGGCGGCGCTGATGAGCACCGCGTGATGCTCGGGGAAATAGGGCACGAATCCGTGGGCGCGAAGGATCTCCACGGGCGCGAACGCGGAGCACGCCGCCACCGGCCGCCGCGAATCGGACGCCCCGAGATCGGCATAGTACGCGTGCACCAGCTCTTTCAGCTTGCGCGTGCTCTCCAGCGGACGCGTCCCGGCGTGTGCCTCCGCGCTGCTGTGCAGGAGGGCGCCGCCGTACCCGCGTGCGCGCGCCGGGCCGGACCGATGATCCGCGATGCCGAGCTGCTTCGCGATCTCCTGTTTGTTGAGAACGGTCTGGCGCTCGCGCGAATGGATGAAATGCGTGATCGCGGCGTTGTGTGGCGCGTGCAGCCCGGCGCGCTGGGCTTCCACCACGATGGCGCCGTTCAGCGCGTCGACTTCCGTGAGCTTCCCGCGCGAGAGATCCTGCCACATCGACGGGCGATTCTTTCCGAGCGCCTTGAGCGAGCCGACGACGGGGCGGAAGGGGTCCTCCTCGTCGGGAATGGGTATCCCCTTGGCCCGCATGACGAGCACGATCTCGTCACAGAGGTCGCGCATGAACGCCATGAGATCCGGGTCGGCGAGCATCTCCCGGCAGGTGAGTCCCGTGAGCGCCGAGGTGGGATTGACGACCGCGTTGTGGAGGAGCTTCTGCCAGATCGCGTGCTCCACGTTCGGCACGACTTCCGTGCTGAAGCCGGCGCGGCGAAGGATGGCCGCGATCTCCTCGAGGGCGGGCGTGATCGCGCCGGCGCAGGGTGCGATCTGGATCGGCTTGATGCCGGCACGATATTGGAGCCGCCGCGGCCCCGTGTGCTGAATGCTGTGATAGGTGATGCCGCAGAGCACACGGTGGGGGCCGACGATCGCCGCGAGCTTGTCCGCGTTGCCGAGGCCGTTCTGCAGTGAGAGAAACAGCGTCTCGCGACGGCATGCGGGCAGCGCGCTGAGGACGGCGGCTTCGGTCTCGTAGGCCTTCACCGCGACGAACACGAGATCGAAGGCGGGCAAACCGTCGACCGACGACACGACCTGCAGCGGAACGCACACCTCGTCCTCGCCCACGCGGGAGATCAGCAGGCCATCGTCGCGCAGCAGGCGCGCGCGCGCCGTGTTCACCTCGAGCAGGGTGACGTCCACGCCCGCCCGCGTGAGCTGCGCTCCGACGAGGCCACCCAACGCGCCCGCCCCAAGAATGAGTATGCGCATGCGTATGTCGCTCGCTGGCCGCGGCGGCTCAGCGATTCCTCCAGGCAGGCGTTCGCTTCTCGAAGAAGGAGGCAATGCCCTCGCGCACGTCCTCCGTGCGCATGAGATCCTCCAGGAACACACGCTCGGCTTCGAGGCGGGCCTCGGAGAAGGGGCGATCCGAGAGCTGTCGAGCGAGCCGCACGTTCATGCGGAGCACCGCGGCGCTTGCACGCCGCAGATCGCCCAGCGTCGTCTCGAGCTCGCGCGCGAGATCGGCGACCGGCACCACACGCGACACGACGCCGAGCTCCCGCATCTCGGCCGCGCTGTAGGTGCGTCCGGTGCACGTCACCTCGATCGCACGGCCCATCCCGATGCGGCGCGGGAGGAGGGCCACGCCCACCGGCGCGAAGAATCCCAGCCGGATCTCGGGCTGGCCGAAGGTGGCGCGGTCGCTCGCGAGCAGGATGTCGGCCATCATCGCGAGCTCGAACCCCGCTCCCAGCGCGGCGCCCTCCACCACGGCGACGATCGGCAGCTCGCTGCGGCCGAGGATGGCGAACAGCCGGCTGAATGCCGCGATCATCATGGGAGCCTGTTCCGGCCGGTGCTCGCCGACGTCGGCGCCGGCCGAGAACGCCCGACTCCCCGGCACGGCCTGCAGCACGATGGCCTTCACGGAGGGATCGCCGAGCGCACGCTCCACCGCGCTGGTGAGCTCGTCCATCATCGTCGCGGACAGAATGTTCAGCGGTGGCGCGTCGAGCGTCACGTGCGCGATGTCATCGCGAAGGGCGTACTGTACCGAGGCCGTCGCTGTGCCGCTGCTCATGCCGATCTCCGCTAGATGTACTGTCCTCCGTCCACGCTGATCACCGTACCGGTCACGTGTCGTGCGGCCGAGGAGCAGAGGAACGTCACGACCGAGGCGACGTCTTCGGGCTCGGCGATGTGACCGAGCGCGGATTCGGACTCGGCGTGCTCCCGGATCTTCGGCGGCAGTGCCGCCGTCATTGCCGTGCGCACCATCCCGGGTGCGACGCAGTTCACCGTGACGCCCGAGGGCCCGAGCTCGCGGGCGAGCGATTTGGTGAGCGCGGCCACGCCGGCCTTCGACGCGGCGTAGTTCGCCTGCCCCGCCTTGCCGCGCAGTCCGTTGATGGACGCGACCGTCACCACGCGGCCACCACGTTGCGCGCGA
Source organism: Gemmatimonadaceae bacterium (assembly GCA_035764975.1). GTDB lineage: Bacteria > Gemmatimonadota > Gemmatimonadetes > Gemmatimonadales > Gemmatimonadaceae > JACDHQ01. The sequence continues at coordinate 4,286 of DASTYL010000073.1, forward strand.
AAGACAGGCGCGACGGCCCGGCAGTAGGCGAACGTCCCCTTGAGGTTCACGGCCATGACCTCGTCCCACGCCGCCTCGGTGAGCTTCCACACGACGCCATCGCGCGTGATGCCCGCATTGCACACGAGGATGTCGAGCCGGCCGAACGCCTCGATCGCGGAAGCCACCGCTGCTTCGGCGCCGGCGATGTCCGAGACGTCGGCCCGGATCGCGAACGCGCGACGTCCCAGAGCCCGGAGCTCGGCGGCGAGGAGCTCGGCGTCGTCATACGCGCAGAGGTCCACGAGGGCCGTGTCGCACCCTTCGCGCGCCAGCGCGCGTGCGACGGACTCCCCGATGCCTCGCCCGCCACCGGTGATCAACGCCGCCTTGCCCGCCAGCTCCAGATCCATCGATCAGCTCAACTCGTGGCCGCACCGGCCACAGAACGTGAACTGGGACGGAATGCCCTTGGCGCCGCACGCGCTGCACTGTCTGGTGTACGGGCCCCAGAGGAATTCCGAGCTGCCGCCGTTCGAGGCTCGCGCGCGCAGCTCACGGAAGTTCACTTTTCTCTTCTCGGTGAAGGCCTGCATGCCCTCGTACGGCTCCAGCGTCGTGAAGTGCGTGGACAGCCAGTCCCGGGCATGGCCGATCGTGGCGAACCACGCCGCCTCCTTCCAGTAGTTCACCTGCTGCTTCGTGTAGCGCGTGCACTCCGGGAACTTGTCCAGGCACTGCTCCGCGAGCGTCATCACTTCCTCGTCGAGGCGGGAGCGGGGAACCACGCGATTGACGAGTCCCCATTCCAGCGCCTGCGCGGCCGGGATGCGCGGATTGAGAAACAGCATCTCGCGCGCGCGGCGATCGCCGACGTGGAGGGACAGCCACTGGGTCGCACCACCCGCCGCGACGCTGCCGACACTCGTTCCGACCTGGCCGAGGTAGGTGTCGTCGGCCATGACGGCGAGGTCGCAGGCCAGCTGAGACTCGTTGCCGCCTCCCACCGCCATGCCGTTGATGCGCGCGATGGTGACCTTGCCGCTGCGGAAGATCGACTCGATGTAGCGGCTGAACAGACCCATGTACTTGAAGTAGTCGTGCGGCCGCTGCGTGTAGACGGCCGCGTACTCCTTCACGTCGCCACCCGTGCAGAACGCCTTGTCGCCGGCGCCGGTATACACGATGACGCCGACGCGATCGTCGGCGGCCGCGTCCTCGAAGGCGCGAATCAGCTCGCGCAGCGTGTCGGTCGTGTAGGCGTTGTAGGACTCCGGGCGATTGATCGTGATGCGCGCGATCATCCCCTGCTTCTCGTAGAGAATGTCCCGGAACTCGAAGCTTTGCGCGTCCTTCGACTCGAAGTAGCGAACGGTCGGTACCGTCATGAGAGCTCCTCGATCAGTGCACGTTGACGTTGAGAACGACGGCGGCGGCGCTGTCGCCGGCGGCACACCCGGTGAACAGACCGTAGCCGCCTCCTTCGAGCACGAGATCCTCGATGAGTTCGATGATCGAGCGCATGCCGGTGGGCGCCTGCGGGTGGCCCCAGACCAGCGAGCAGCCGTGCCGGTTCATCCGCTCGGGATCCAGCCACAGCTCGCGCGCGAGGTACACGTCATTCACGGCGAACGGCGCGTGCGTCGTGACGCTGGAGAGCTGATCGGCGGCTATGCCGGCGCGGGCGAGTGCCTGTCGTGCCGCCGGCACGTTCGCCATCGGCATGAATCCCTTCTTCACGCGCGCCTGACCATAGGACAGCAGCTGCACGTCAACGTGGGCGTCGCGCGCGATGGCGCGGGCGCGGTCACGCCCGGCGACCAGCACCATGCCGGCGCTTCCGTCGGCGGGGTGCGTTTGCGTTCCGAAGGTGACCGTCCCGCCTTCGATGACGGGTCGCATGCCCGCAAGCGCGGCCGCGCTGGTCGCGTGAACGCCTTCGTCGGCGGTGACCGTCGCCTGGACCTGCTTCCCGCGACGCACTTCCACCGGACGCAGGACGTAGCGCCCCCAGAACGCGCCGTCGTCGGCGCGCGTCCGCTCGTACTGCGCGTAGCGCAGGAGCGTCATCTCCTCCTGGGCCACGCGATCGATGCGCGCTTCGCGCGCCACGTTTTCGGCGGTGGCGATCATGGAATTTCTGGCGTACGGATCGTTGCCGAAGCTGTCGAGCACCAGGTTCTCCGAGTCGCCCGTGCCGCCCGGACCACCCGGGTTCGGGTAGAACACGTGCGGCCCGTTGCTCGTGCGATCCGCGGTCGCGGCGAGGTACACACTCGCGCTTCCGGACTCCAGCTCCTCGGCCCCCTCCACCAGGCAGCGCACGGACGTGGCGCAGGCCTGGTGAATCGTCGGTCCACTGAGATGACAGAGCCCGGCGGCTCCGGCGAACCAGGGGGCGGCGTAGAAGGAGCCCTTGCTCGGCACCGTCGTGCCGAAGCACATGGCGTCGATGTCGCTGGCGGC
>DASTYL010000074.1:0-21327 GCA_035764975.1 Gemmatimonadaceae bacterium
GCCGACGAAGGCACGGCTCGAGATCCTCGACTCCACGGGCGCGGTGCTGCGCACCTTCGAGCACGACACGACATCCGCCGATTCCGCGCGCAGCACGCGGCCGAGGAGCGGGCGTCGCCGCTTCGCGCCGCAGTACCTGCCGGTGTCGGCGGGGCTCAACCGACTCACCTGGGACCTGCGCACGCAGCCGATCGCAAGCTTTCCCGGCATGATCCTGTGGGGCGCGGGCACAGCCGGCCCGCAGCTCCCGCCCGGGCGATTCACCGCGCGCCTGGTCGCCGACGGGCGCACGGCCTCGGTGCCGTTCGAGGTGAAGCGGAACCCGCTGATCACCGATGTCAGCGACGCCGACCTGCGCGCGCAATACGTCTTCTCGCGCCAGGTGTGGGAGCGCGCTGATTCCGCGAACCGGTCGGTGATCGCGATCCGGCGGGTGAAGGCGCAGCTCGACGACCGCGTCGGCAGGGCGCCGAACGACGCCGCGCTGCAGTCGGCAGCGGATTCCCTGCGGACGCGTGTCTCGGCGATCGAGGAGCACATCTATCAGGTGCGGAACCAGAGCGGGCAGGATCCGCTCAACTTTCCCATCAAGGTCAACAACCGGCTGGCCAACCTGCTCGCGATGGCGCAGCGGGGCGACGGTCCTCCCAACGCCGGCATGCGCGACATCTTCCGGATTCTCTCGGCGGAGCTGGCCGGGTACACGGCGCAGCTCACCGAAGCGTGGCGCGACGGGCTGCCGCGCGTGAATCGCGAGCTGGCGCGGCTGGCACTGCCGGCGGTGGACCCGCGCTGCGAGAAGAGCGAGGGATGCGCCCTGGCGCAGGCGCAATAGGGAACGCGGTGAACGGGTAGGGCCGCGCGGACGGCGTCACGCCGGTTCCGCGCGGCCATGCGCCGTCATTCCGTCGTCCTGCCGGTGAAGTGCTCCGTGGCCCGCTCGGCATCCGCGCGGGTGCGGTGCACGGTGCCGTCAGCGTGCTCCGGCGGGGCGTACAGCGTGTAGATCCGGAGTGGCTCGCGGCCGGTGTTCCGGATGTTGTGGCGCGCCCCGGCGGGCACCACGATGGCGGTGTCTTCCTCGATCGGGCTTTCGCGCCCGTCGATGACGACGACTCCGGCGCCCGCCTCCACGCGGAAGAACTGGTCGGTATCCTCGTGGACCTCCGAGCCGATCTCCTCGCCCGGCTCGAGCGCCATCAGCACGAGCTGCATGTGCGGCCCTGTGTAGATCACGCGGCGGAAGTCCTCATTCGCACGGGTCTGTTGTTCGATGTCACCGATGAAGCCTTTCATGGGATCCTCCTGCGTGTGGGCCTTTCGCCACGCCGGCAGCATTTTCCCTGCCCCGGCGTGGACTTCCGGCTGTCGGCGAGCACGGGACTCCCGTCAGGTCCGCCACTCCTTCAGTGCCTCCAGCAGGCGGTCGACATCGCGGTCGTTCGTCGCGATCCCCACCGAGGCGCGGACGGCCCCGATCGGCGTCTCGCCCATGCACCGGGCAAACTCGTCCTTCGAGAAGCGCGGGTCGCGCGTGTCGTCTCGTGCCGCCGCGATACACGAGGTGACGCGGCCGGCATCGAACCGGAGCGCATGCTCGCCTGCGCCCGGGTTGCAGAAGCAGCCGCTGCGCACCGACACGCGACGCGCCGCGGCCCGTGCCTCGACGTCGCCATGGGGAATCCAGCGGCCTTGGCGGTCGATCAGATTGAAGGCGACCGTGCCCCCGCGCGCCTCCAGGTTCGGCGGACCATAGATGGTGACCAGCGGGCTGCCATCGGCATGACGGAGCGCGAGCAATCCCGCGAGCAGCCGCCCGGTCATCGCCTTGACATGCTCCCCGATGCGGTCGATGCCGACATCGGCGATCCGCGCGAGCCCCCACGACACCGCCGACAGTGCCAGGAAGTTCGGCGTTCCATCCTCGAATCCCTCGGCGCCGCGCCGCAGCAGGTGCACGTCGTTCTGCACGGACGAGAACTCCACCGTCCCGCCGGCGAACCATGGGCGCCGCAGCCGCTCGAGCCACTCGCGCCGGACGACGAGCGCGCCGACCCCCGTCGGGTACCCCAACACCTTGTAGAATGAGAGCGTGACGAAGTCCGCCGGCACGTCGCGCAGCGACAACCGTGCGGAGGGCACGAACGCGGCAGCGTCGAGCAGCACGGCATACCCGAGCGAGTGCGCCATCCGCACGAGCGTCAGTGGGTGGCGCACGCCGGAGAAGTTCGACTGCGCGGGATAGGCGAACAGGCTCGCGGACCCGGGAGCGGTCTCGCCGAGCACCTGCCCGGCGGCATGCAGGCGCAGTTCATCGTCCAGCGGCACGTACGACACCGATGCGCCCGCGCGGCGCGCGAACTCGCGGGTGCCAAGCACGGAGTTGTGATTGTCGGCCGTCAGGACCAGGCGCGACGACGCCTCGAGCGGAAAGCTCTCGCCCACGAGCTTGATCGCCGCGCTCGCATTGGCGGTGAACACCACGTCGTACTCCGCGGGCTCGGCATCGACGAACGCGAGCACCGCCGCGCGGGCGTCCGTCACCCAGCGAGTGCTCGCCAGCGACGGGGGATTCTCCGAGTGCGGGTTCCCGAACACCTCCGTGCGCAGGAGCTCGAGATGCCACCGGAGGTGCGACTCGAGGGGAAGTCCGCTGCCCGTGTAGTCGAGATAGGCCTCGTCCCGGGCATCGAGGCGCGAGAATTCGCGCTGACGGAGCTCGGCGACGGAAACGGTGGACAATGATCCGGGGAGCATGCCACGAGCATGCACCGCCGAGGCGGGCACGGAAGTCCGGGAAAGCCCTGATCCCGATGGCTGAGGCTGCCGCGGCGATGCGGCCGCATCTGGCGAGCGCCCGGTTCGTGACGCATCATCCGGGTAACCCATCCCGTTGAGGCGCCCATGGCAACCGTCCGCGACTTTCTCGCCCGGAAGGGAAGCTCCGTCATCACCGTCGAGCCGGATCAGACCGTGCTTCAGGGCGCCCGGCTGATGAATGACAAGGGCATCGGCGGGTTGCTGGTGATGGAGAACGGCCGCCTCGTCGGAATCTTCACGGAGCGCGACGTGATGCGGCGCGTCGTCGCGACGCAGCGCGATCCCGCTGCGACGAAGATCCGGGACGTCATGACGTCGGACGTGATCACCTCGCCCCCCGACACCGACCTCGGCGAATGCCGCGCGGTGATGACGCAGAAGCGCATCCGGCACCTGCCCATCGCCGCCGACGGCACCGTGCACGGCATCATCACCATCGGCGACCTGATGGCCATCGAGGTGGCGGAGCAGCTCGACACGATCGGCCATCTCCAGAGCTACGTCTTCGACACACGTCCGGTGTGACCTGATCGCGGCGAGCGGTGACGCTCGCCGGTGACGCCCGAGTTGACTCTTCGGGCGTTCGTCGCCCCGACGCGCGCCCCACCCTTCTCGGGAGCGTCGTATGCGCGCGATCAAGGCTTTGGTGGCGATCTCGGTCGTCGCAGGCAGTGCCTGCGGCGACAGCGACCCCAGCGGACCGGTTGGCGGCGGAGGCGGCGGCGGTGGTGGTGGAGGGACACCCGTTCTCACCACTTCCGTCAACATCCAGAACACCGCGTTCGTCCCTCCGGCGATCCGGGTCTCGCCCGGCGCCGTGGTGACGTGGACGAACTCGGATGGCATCGATCACAACGTCACGTTCACCAGCACTGCCGTTGCCGACATCGCGGCGTGGGCGAGCGGAACGCGGACGACGACGATGCCCGCCACGGCCGGCACGTATCAGTACAGCTGCACCATTCACGCGGGAATGAGCGGCAGCGTCCAGGTGCAGTGAGGGCGCACGGAGCCAGGCGGCGGCGCCGGCTCGCGCGACGAGGCCTGGAGATGCGGGTCAGCCAGCCTGGAATTCGAAGCAGCAGCGCGGGCGCGAGCCGTGCTCGCAGCAGCTGAAGGCGGGGGCCCCTGCCACCTCCGAGACGAGGGTCGCCACCGCCTGACATACCTCAGGCCGATGGCAGACGGCCGCGGAGAGCGGGCAGCCGGCTCCCCGTAGCTGGGGCCGGCCGTCGCCGTCGCGCACGACCTCGACGTCACCGCCGAGTGCTTCGAGCACCCCTGCGGCTGCACGGATGCGGGCGTCGAGGTCGCCGGCCGCGCGGCCGCCGAGCTGCCGCGCGAGACGACGCCCCACCTCGTGCATGACGGCATCGGTGCGCGCCGGTGTGAGCTCCTCGACGAGCACGTCGAGCACGGCGCTGAGGACTGGCGGGTACGCGCGGGAGAGCAGCGGCGCCGTGTCCGGATGCAGCTCGTAGACGACCGCGGGCTTCCCCGCTCCGCCACCGCGTCGCACGCCATCCTGACGCACGAGGCCGTCCCGCTCGAGGGAGGCGAGATGGTTCCGGACGGCGTTGTCCGTGAGGCCAAGGCTTGCCGCGAGCTCATCGACCGTCCTGGCGCCGCGGCGGAGCAACAGCACGATCTGCCCGCGGGTGCTGTCCAGGAACCGGCGCCCGAGCGCTAGCGCATCCATTCGTTCCTCCGTGAGGGGCTGTTGGAAAGTACAGCCGACATCGGCTAACGCCAATTAGTCAAATAAATACTTGACAAATTAGAGAGACCCTTCATTACTTGTCCCCGCAAGCCGCTGCCCGGGACCCACCCCGGGCGCCACGCCGGTTCAAACGCCCTCGGACAAACCGCCCATCGGGCTGGAGGCACACCCATGCGAAAGAGCGCTGTTGCCGTACTCGCCGTCGCCGTCGCCGTATTGCTCGCCGTCGTCGTGTCCACGTCGATGCGGAAGGCCGATCGCGCTCCCGACACGATGGCCGCGGACGCCCCGACCACCGTCGCGGCGCCGACCCCAGAGCCGCGTCCGCTCGACGACGCCACGATCGTCGCGATCTTCGACGCCGCGAACACGGCCGACATCGAGACCGGGCAGCTCGCCGCCGAACGCGGTCATGCAAGGGAAGTACGGGAGTTCGGCGCCATGCTGGCGCGCGACCACCAGCAGGTCCGGCAGCAGGGGCGCGACCTCGCCACCCGGCTGGGCGTGACGCCGACGCCGCCTGCCGACGACCAGGCGGGCCGCGATCATGCCGCGGCGATGCAGCGGCTGCGCGCGCTCGACGGCGCGGCGTTCGACCAGGCGTTCCTCGCGCACGAGGCCGCGTTCCACGAAGCAGTCATCGGTGCGGTGCAGTCCACCCTGCTCCCCGCGATCAGCAATGACGAGCTCGAGGCGCTGGTGGTGAAGGTCGCGCCGGCCTTCGAGGCGCACATGCTCGCCGCCCGCGATCTCGCACGCCGCCTCGGTTCCACCGGGGCGACCCCGTGAGCCTGCATCGAGCAGGCGTCGTCGCATCGGGCGCCAGCTGCGCCCGGCGCGCAGTCATCCTCCACAGGGAGATTCCCATGCAGTCGATCGCGAAAGTCCTGCTGATCACATCGGTCGTGGCCGCATGCGGGGGTGGAAGTCCCACCGAGGGAACGCCGCCGCCCGGAGGCGGCGGCGGTGGCGGTGGCGGGTCGACGCCCGTCGCCACGACCGCGGTGACGATCCAGGGCTCGGCGTTCGCTCCCCCGGCGATCCGTGTCGCGCCCGGCGCGGTGGTCACCTGGAACAACACGGACGGCATCGACCACAACGTCAGCTTTGCCAGTGCGGCGGTCACCGACATCGCGAGCTGGTCCAGCGGATCGCGGACGACGACCATGCCGGCGACCGCGGGCACGTACCAGTACAGCTGCTCGATTCATGCGGGCATGTCGGGCAGCGTCCAGGTGCAGTGAGACCGGAAGCTGACATCATCCAGGAGGGAACGATGCGCAGGTTCACTTTGCGGCGCTTGGCGCCACCCTCACTCCGCGTCGTCGGCGGCCTCACCTTCGCGCTCGCCGCCCTCCTGGGCGCCAGCTGCCGGCCGGACACCCAGCCGCTCGCGCCCACGGACGCATCGCTCGATCGCGCGGGGACGCCCATGAACCCCGCCACGCTCGCCGCGGGCCGCGAGATCTTCCGCCACGACACCTTCGGCGACGAGACCTACTGGACCGACACGCTCCGGATGCACGAAGTGATCGCCAGCGCGGTGAGCCCGGCGGCTGCGCTCGCAGCAGGGCTCAAGGTCGATCTCGATGCGCTGCCGCCCGCCCTCGTCGAGGCCCTCACCAAGGGCGAAGTGGACCTCGCGTCGCCCGCGACGACCGTCGCACTCCTCGAGCTGGGCGCCGTCGTCGGCCTGAAGGGGACAGTCGACGCCAGCCATACGCTCACCCGCGTCGGCGTGACGTGCGCGCTCTGCCATTCGACGGTCGACGACGCATTCGCGCCCGGAATCGGCCGCCGGCTGGACGGCTGGCCGAACCGCGACCTCAACGTGGGCGCGATCGTCGCGCTCTCGCCCGCGGTGCCGGCGGCGACGAAGACGATCCTCAACGGATGGGGCCCCGGGATGTACGACCCGCGCATCAACATCGACGGCCAGAACACGCCCCTGGTGCTTCCCCCGGCGTTCGGCCTTCGCCACGTGGCGCGCGAGACCTACACGGGCGACGGCCCTGTGTCGTACTGGAATGCCTACGTGGCCATCACGCAGATGCACGGGCATGGGACGTTCGTGGATCCGCGCATAGGCGTCAGCATCTCCAATCCGCCCGATCTCGTGAGCTCGAAGCTCGAGGCGCTGCGTGCCTACCAGCTCTCGATCGAGACCCCGACCAGTACGATCGCCGCGGGGAGCCGCGCTGCGGTGCAGCGGGGAAAGCAGGTGTTCATGGGCACGGCGCGCTGTGCGAGCTGCCACCGGGGCTCGACATACACGGACGTCAACGCCGGCGTGCTCCACCCCGCCGCCGAAGTCGGCCAGGACCCGGCCTATGCGCTGCGCACGGCAACCAGGCGGTATCGGACGACGCCGCTGCGGGGGCTGTGGCGCCCGCCGCAGCTCACCGGGCCGTACTTCCATGACGGGAGCGCCGCGACCCTCGAGGATGTGGTCGAGCACTACGTCACCCACTTCAAGCTCACGCTGACGGCGCAGCAGAAGGCGGATCTCGTGACGTTCCTCAAGACACTCTGAGGCGCCGCGGAACGCGCAGGCAGTGCCACGAGCGAAGGCCGCCCCCCGATCGGGAGGCGGCCTTCGCTCATTGCGCCGGAACCGCCTGCAGGCGCGCCCTCAGTTGAACTGGGCCTGCTCCGTCGATCCCTCGAGCGCGCACGTCGACGCATCGCCCGAGGCGACGAGGAGCGTGACCGCGTCGAAGTAGCCGGTGCCGACCTCCCGTTGGTGCTTCGTCGCCGTGTAGCCGTCGGCCTCGGCCGCGAACTCCGCATCCTGCAGCTCGGAGTAGGCCGCCATCCCGCGGGTGCGGTACTGCTGTGCGAGCTGGAACATGCTGTAGTTCAGCGCATGGAAGCCCGCGAGCGTCACGAACTGGAACTTGTATCCCATCGCACCGAGCTCGCGCTGGAACTTCGCGATCGTCGCCGCGTCGAGGTTCTTCTTCCAGTTGAAGCTCGGCGAGCAGTTGTACGCGAGCATCTTGCCCGGGAATTCCGCGTGCACGCCGTCGGCGAACCGCCGTGCCTCCTCGAGGTCGGGCTTGGAGGTCTCGCACCACAGCAGGTCGGCATAGGGCGCATACGACCGCGCGCGGGCGATGGCGGCGTCGATCCCGCCGCTCGTGCGGTAGAAGCCCTCCGCCGTTCGCTCGCCCGTCAGGAACGGGCGGTCGGCGGGATCGATGTCGCTCGTAATGAGCCGCGCACTGTCCGCATCGGTGCGCGCGATGAGCACCGTTGGGACGTCGAGGATGTCCGCGGCGAGCCGCGCCGCGACGAGCGTGCGGATGAACTGCGACGTCGGGAGGAGGACCTTGCCGCCGAGGTGGCCGCACTTCTTCTCGGAGGAGAGCTGGTCCTCGAAGTGCACGCCCGCCGCCCCCGCCTCGATCATCGCCTTCATGAGCTCGAACGCGTTCAGCGGTCCGCCGAAGCCCGCCTCGGCGTCCGCGACGATGGGGGCGAACCAGTACCGCCCTTCCCCGTGGCCCTCCGCGCGCTCGATCTGGTCCGCGCGCATCAGCGCCTGATTGATGCGGCGGACGGCGGCCGGGACGCTGTTGGCGGGATAGAGGCTCTGGTCGGGATAGGTCTGGCCGGCAAGGTTGGCGTCCGCGGCGATCTGCCATCCACTCATGTACACCGCCTCCAGGCCGGCGCGCACCTGCTGCACGGCCTGGTTGCCGGTGAGCGCGCCGAGGGCGTGCACGTAGTCGCGGGTGGTGAGGAGCTCCCACAGCCGCGCCGCACCCAGCTCCGCGAGCGTGTGCCGGATGCGCACGGACCCTCGCAGCCGCTCGACGTCCTCCGGCGTGTATGGCCGGCGGATGCCTGCCCAGCGCGCGGACGTGTCCGCCCGCGCGTCGGCCGTCGGTTCCGCGGGCAGGAGATCGCCCTCCATCACGGTGGAGCTGGACACTGGCGTCATGACAGGACCTCGATGTCGATGGTGTGCGATCGGTTCGTGATTCAGTGCAGTGCAGCGGGCGCCGGGTCGGGCTCGAGGCGGTCGTAGGCGGCGGTCGTGAGGAAGTCGGCGAGCCGCGGCGCCACGCACAGCGACGCGAACAGCTCGCGCGCCTCGGCGTAGCGTCCCGAGCGGAAGGCCGCGTCACCCACCTCGCGGGCGATCACCTGCATTTCCTCGTCGATCACGCGCGTCACGAGGTCGGCGGTCACGACACGCCCATCGTCCAGCGCCGCGCCGTGATGCACCCATTGCCACACCTGGGCGCGGGAGATCTCGGCGGTCGCGGCATCTTCCATCAGGTTGTAGAGCGGCACGGCGCCCGCGCCATCGAGCCAGGCGGCGAGATAGCGGATGCCGACGCGGACGTTGAGCCGCAGGCCCGCCTCCGTCCGCGGTCCCGTCGGCACGCGCAGCAGGTCTTCCGCCGTCGCGACGACGTCTTCCCGCAGGCGGTCGAGCTGGTCGTCCCGCGTGGTCACTTCCTCGAACGCCGACCGCGCGACGGCGACGAGTGCCGGATGCGCCACCCATGTCCCGTCGTGCCCATCCCCGGCTTCGCGTCGCTTGTCCGCGGTGACCTTCTCGAACGCCAGGCGGTTCGCCGCGTCGTCGTCCTTCACCGGGATCTGCGCGGCCATGCCGCCAATTGCGTACGCGCCGCGATGGTGGCAGGTGCGGACGGCGAGCTGCGTGTACGCGCGCATGTTCGGCTGCGTCATCGTCACCGCCGCCCGATCGGGGAGCACGGCGGCGGGGTCGTGCTGCAGCGCCTTGATGTAGCTGAAGATGTAGTCCCAGCGCCCGCAATTGAGCCCGGCGGCGTGCTCGCGCAGCTCGTACAGGATCTCGTCCATCTCGAATGCCGCGTACAGCGTTTCGATCAGCACGGTGGCGCGGATCGTTCCACGCGGGAGGCCCATCGTGTCCTGCGCCAGCACGAACACGTCGTTCCACAACCGCGCTTCGCGATGGCTCTCGAGCTTCGGGAGGTAGAAGTAGGGGCCGGTGCCCCGGGCGACGAGCTCGCGCGCGTTGTGGAAGACATACAGCCCGAAGTCGACGAGGGACGCCGGCAGCGGCTTGCCGCCGAGCGTCAGGTGCCGCTCCACGAGGTGCCACCCGCGCGGCCTCACGAGGAGCGTCGCGCGCTTCTCGCCCAGACGATAGGACTTGCCGGTGGACGGGTCCTCCCAGGCAATCGTGCCCCGTACCGCGTCGGCGAGATTGCGTTGCCCCTCGACGATGTTGTGCCAGGTCGGGGAAGTCGCGTCCTCGAGATCGGCCATGAAGACGTCCGCCCCCGAATTCAGGGCGTTGATCATCATCTTCCGGTTCGTGGGACCGGTGATCTCGACGATGCGGCGCCGCAGGTCGGCCGGCGCCGGCGGCACGCGCCAGTCGCCCCCACGGACGTCCGCCGTTTCCGCGAGGAAGTCGAGGCGCTCCGCACCGCTGGCGATGCGCTCGCGCCGGTCCGCGCGTGCCTGCAGCAGCTCCGCGATCCGCGGCGCGAATCGCTCGGCCAGTGCGCGGACGAACTCGAGGGCCTCCGCGGTCAGCACCACCTCCGCGCCGTCGACGGGGGCTCCCTGGACGACGATGCCCTTCGAGGCTGGCGCGCTGGACGACGCGGCCGTGCCGCCGGGCGCAGCAGCCCTGGCGGAGACGGAGTTCTCGGTCATGCGTTCCTCCCGGTGTACGGGGGGACACTGTCAAGACGCGCGCCACCGCGTTCCGCTGGCCATCCGGCTGCTCGGAGCGGACGCCCGTGCCCGAGCGCTCGGAAGCCCGGATCTGCTTGCGAGACCCGGGCTTCCGAGGACGTCAGCAATCACCCGGCGGCAATCACCGGTCGCTGCTCAGTACATCTCCGTGTCTCTGCGCTTCGTCGGATCCCGCTCCGACTTCGACTTCGATCCTTCGGCCGGGCGGTCGCTCCCTCCGGCGGTCTTCCCACCTTCATGGTGCGCCCGTTCCCGGTGTCGCTCGAGTTGCTCGCGCGAATCGCAGTGCGATCCGCAGACGGGGCAGTCGAATTCGTGGGTGTGGGGCATGGCAAGGACTCCTCCCGCTGAGGCCGTCCGCGGGCAATCCGGAATGGACGCACACGGCGACCGGACACGCGCGGGGTCGATCGTCGCATCGAGCATGCCCCTGCCCCGACCGAACGCCTGTGGGCACGACGCCACGAATCGCTGGCGCGATGTCACCTGCTGTGATGCCGACCGCTCACCGGCCTCGACCTAGAGCCGGATGCAGACCTTCCCGAAATTCGCCGCGGATTCGAGATGACGGAGCGCCTCGGCGGTCTCCGCGAGGTCGTACACCCGATCCACGACCGGCTGGATCCCGTGGGTGCTGATGGCATCGTTCATCTGCTCGAACATCGCGCGCGACCCCACGAGGATCCCGTACAGGCGCACGTTCTTCTCCGCCATCAGGAACGTCTCCACCGGCCCGCTCATGCTCGCGAGGAAGCCGACGAGGCTCACCGTGCCGCCGAGCCGAACGGCATGCAGCGATCGGTTGAGGTTCTCACCGCCGACGACGTCGACCACGTGATCCACGCCGCGGCCATCCGTCAGCTCGAGCACTCGCGCGTCCCAGTCCGGCGTGACACGGTAGTTGATCCCATGCGCCACGCCGAGCTGCTGCAACCGCGCGAGCTTCTCGTCGCTCCCCGACGTGGCGATCACCGTGGCCCCGGCAGCGCGGGCGAACTGCGCAGCGAAGAGCGAGACGCCGCCGGTGCCCTGTACCAGCACCGTGTCCCCCGCCTTGACGCCGCTGCGAACGGCCACCGCGTGCCAGGCGGTGACGCCCGCACACGGGAGCGCCGCCGCCTGCTCATCCGAGAGGTGCGCCGGGACCTTCACGACCCCCTCGGCGTCGAAGCACACATACTCGGCGAGGACCCCGTCCGCGGCGGTTCCGCCGAGTGACGGGTGCAGCGCTGCCGGCATGGGATCGCCGTCGATCCAGTTGGGATAGAAGCTCCCGGCCACGCGATCACCGACCGCGACACGGGAGACGCCAGCGCCCACGGCGACCACTTCACCCGCGCCGTCCGACACCGGGACGCGCGGTTCCGGTGCACGCCAGCGGCCGTTGACGATCATGAGGTCCCGATAATTGAGCGCGACCGCCTTCATGCGGACGAGCACCTGCCCCGGTCCCGGCTGAGGCACCGGCCGCTCTACGAGTTGGAGTGCGCCGATGCCGAACGGCTCCCGGATCACGAAGGCTTTCATCAGTACCTGGGCACTTTGGGGTCAACGTCCTCGCTCCACCGCAGGATGCCACCGGCGAGGTTCCGCACGTGCTCGAAGCCGGCGGCGCGCAGCCGCCGCACCGCCGTCGCGCTGCGGACTCCACTGCGACAGTACACCACCGTCTCCTGCCGCAGGTCCAGCGTCGGCAGCACCTCCTCGAGCGTACCGAGCGGCACCAGCCGGGCTCCGGGTAGACGTGCGACCTGCCACTCGGCGGGTTCGCGCACGTCGAGGAGCACGAGCGGATCGCCGGCTTCCAGCTCCGCCGCAAGCTCGCGCGGTGTGACCTCCGGTACCGCGGCTGCAGACGACGGCTGCTGGCGCGGCGGTCGTGCGGAGGCGGCACCGTCTGCCGTGAGACGGGTGATGCTCCGCCTGCCGCAGGCAGGGCACTCCGGATTGCGCGGAATCTCGATCGTCCGCATCTGCATCCCGAGTGCATCCACCATGAGAAGGCGCCCTACGAGGGGCTGGCCCACCCCGAGGATGAGCTTGAGCGCCTCAGTCGCCTGGATGACGCCGAGCAGGCCAGGCAGGACGCCAAGCACCCCCGCCTCAGCGCAATCGGGGACCAGCTCTCGCGGCGGCGGATCCGGGAAGATGCAGCGGTAGCAGGGCCCGTCCGGCGTGGCAAGGACTGACGCCTGTCCCTCGAACCGAAAGACGCTGGCGTAGACGTCGGGCGTGTCCTCGAGGACGCATGCATCGTTCACGAGGTAGCGTGTCGCGAAGTTGTCGCTGCCGTCGAGCACGACGTCGTGCCCCGCGACGAGCGCACGCGCGTTGGCCGCCGTCAGCCGCGTCGCGTGCACGTCTACGCGAACGTTCGGATTCAGGTCGGCGAGGCGCTCCCGTGCCGACTCGGTCTTCGGACGCCCGATGTCGCGCGAGCCGTGGAGGATCTGCCGCTGCAGGTTGGATGCATCGACGACATCGTCATCGACGATGGTGATGGTTCCGACGCCCGCGGCAGCGAGATACAGAGCCGCTGGGGAGCCGAGTCCGCCGGCACCGACGAGCAGCACGCGTGCGGCCTTGAGCTTCCGCTGCCCTTCCAGCCCCACCTGCGGCAAGGTGAGGTGCCGCCCGTAGCGCAGCAGTTCCTCGGCGCCGAGTTCCGGTGCGTCGCGGTGGGTGCCCTCATGCATCACGCCGAGGTCCTCGCAGGCCAAGTTCGTGAGCGAAAGGAATGCCCCCGGATGACGAGGGGGCAGGCGGCATCCGCAATATACCTCGCGGGGCGAACGACCGATGCTCCCCCGGGTCTCCAACTCACAGTCCCGGGCGACCGGGTGCCTTCGATCAGGCGTGTTCGGGTATTACCACGGAGTCACGGAGCACACGGAGGTGCACGGAGAAAGCCGTGGCAGTTCCTCCGCGTTCTCCGCGTTCTCCGCGGTTCAAACATGTTGTTCGGAGATGCGACTGCGGAAGGAGAATCATTGGCGCCCCTCATTGCTGGATCTCCCGAATGATCCAGGAATCAACCCGGGCACGAAGGCACGAGCCCGTAGACCATCCCGAGGTTGCGACGTAGCATACGGTACTTCGCACCTCATACGTCCACCCCGGCACGGATCCCTGCATGGTCACTCCCCGTCGTTCCTCCTCACTGGCCTGCGCACTCGGCATCACCGTCCTCCTCGCGGGTGCGCTCGCGACCACCGCCACCCAGGCCGCCGCGCAGAGCCTCGCTGTCGCGAAGGACTCTCCGGCTGCCCCTGTCACCGACTCCGCTGCCGTCGTGGCCACGGTCGATCGGCTGCACCAGGCGCTCGAGGCGGGCGACAGCGCGCAGGTGCTCGGGTTGCTCGCCGATGACGTCGTCGTGCTGGAGAGCGGCGGTTTCGAGGATCGGGGGGAGTTTCGCGCACATCACCTGCCCGCGGACATCGCCTATGCGCGTGCGGTGCGGAGCGAGCGAGCGGTCCGGTCGGTGCGCGTCGAAGGCGACGCGGCGTGGGTCGCGTCCACGAGCGTCACGCAGGGTGAGTTCCGCGGACGGCAGATCAACTCCGCGGGCGCGGAGCTTATGGTGCTGCGGCGCACGACCGACGGGTGGCGCATCACCGCGATCCACTGGTCGTCGCGCGCACGACGCAGCTGAGGCATGTGCGGGTGCCGGCGAGCTGCGCGCCGCCGGCCCCCACGATCGTCGCGGAGCTCAGTGATCGTGCGGAGCGGCGCGGGTTGCGGGCATCGCGGCCAGGCGCTGGCGCATATCCGCGATGTCGCGCTCCTGCCGCTGCCGGATCTTCCGCGCGAGGGCCTTCACCCGCGCCTGCGCGTCGCTGTCTTCCGCCAGCACCGCGATGTCGGCGCCGGTCAGGTGATGCGCGACCGCGTGCTCCAGGAACATGCGATCGAGGTCGGCGCCCGCCATCATCGGCATTCCGCCCGCGCCCGGGGCACGTCCGGGGGCCTGCGGAGGCATCCGCATCGAGTCGGGCATCGGGCGCGCGGGGGGCATCCGCATCGAGTCGGGCATGGCGCGCGCCTTCGCGCTGTCCGGCTTCTCGTGCATGCCCATCATCTGCATCATCGCCTGCATCTGGTCGGTCCGGCTCGAGTCGGAGCCGAACAGCTCCCGCCGGAGCGCCTTCAGCTCGGCGAGCTCCGCGGTCTGCTCCGCCTTCATGCGCAGCGCCATCTGCTTCAGGGTGTCGCTGCGGACGCCCATGGCGGCATGCTCCGCCATCATCAGCCCCATCTCGTGATGCGGGATCATCAGGTCGATGAAGGCGCGCGACGGGTTGTGGTACGGCGCGCCCAGCATCCGCTCCGGGGTCTGGGCGTGGAGCATGCCAGAACCCGCCGCAACGGTGGCGAGCAATGCAATCGTGGTGGCGGTTCGCATCGTTCCCTCCCTGGGTTGGGGATCACGGCCGTGGCGCGCCGCATGTGGCAGGCCACGGGTTCATCGTCGGGGTGAGTGCGCTGCGTGGCCCAGGCCGGCTTCGCCACGTTCCGACCGCGATACGCCGCACCCCCCGGGATCGTCATAGGGGCAGTCGCCGACGCCGATCGGCCCGGCGGCGACGGAATCACGCAACCCCCGCGTGCGCCCGCGGTGTCTCAGGCGCCCCCAATCTCATGCGATCCCCCCGCAAACT
Source organism: Gemmatimonadaceae bacterium (assembly GCA_035764975.1). Taxonomy (GTDB): domain Bacteria; phylum Gemmatimonadota; class Gemmatimonadetes; order Gemmatimonadales; family Gemmatimonadaceae; genus JACDHQ01. The sequence goes on from DASTYL010000074.1 coordinate 14,914, forward strand.
CGCGCTCGTCGCCGGCGTCATCGCCGCGTCGCTCCTCGTCGCCCTGCTCGTCCTCCCGTTGCTCTTCCAGGACCGCATCACGACGCGGCTGAAGTCGGAGATCAACAGCGCCGTCGACGCCCGGGTCGACTGGAGCGGAGTCGGCCTGAGTCTCCTTCGGGATTTTCCGAACGCCACGGTCACCATCGACCGGCTGTCCGTGGTCGGGGTGAAGCCGTTTGAGGGGGACACGCTCGTCTCGATGCGGCACGCGCGGCTGGTGCTGGCTGCCGGCAGCGTCGTCCGCCACCTCGTGAGCGGTGACAGGATCATCGTCCGGGAGGTGGTGCTCGAGCAGCCGGATGTTCGCCTCCGGGTGCTGGTGGACGGAACCGCGAACTGGGACATCGCGCGGAGCGAGGAGCCCGTCGCGCACGATGACTCACAGGCGATCCGCGTCGCGCTGCGCGACTTCCGAATCTCGGATGGCAGGGTCACGTTCGATGATGCGCACTCGCGGCTCGAGGCGTCGGTGGTCGGACTCGACGAGTCGCTTCGCGGCGATTTCTCGGAGAAGCAGTTCGTGCTCGCGACGCGAACCCGTGCCGATTCCGTCTCGGTCCGCTTCGGCGGCCTCCCCTACCTGAACCGGGTCGGCCTCGAGCTGAACGCCGACGTCGATGCCGATCTTCCGGCGAACCGCTTCACCGTGAAGGACGGCTCGCTCCGGCTCAACAAGCTCATGCTCGCCTTCGCCGGCTCGGTGACGGCGGGCACGCCGGATCTCGGGCTCGACCTGAAGTTCTCCACTCCCGGTACCGCGTTCGCCGACATTCTTTCGCTCGTGCCGGCGATCTACGCGAAGGATTTCGAGGAGATCCGGACGAGCGGCACGATGTCGGTCGCCGCGCAGGTTCGCGGCGCATACGGACCGAATGCCTTCCCCGCGCTGGCAGTCCGCGCCAAGGTCGAGAATGGCGCCTTTCGGTATCCGTCGCTTGCGCTGCCGGCCCGGGACATCGCGCTCGAGCTGGCGATCGACAATCCGGGGGGGCACGTCGACAACACCGTCGTGGACTTGAAGCGCTTCCATGCGGTGATCGGCCGCCGGCCGCTCGACGCGCGGATGGTCGTGCGTACGCCGGTGAGCGACCCCGACGTGGATGCCCGTGTGGTCGGTGCGCTCGACCTCGCGGACGTCGGCCGGACGGTGAAGCTGGAAGGCGTACAGGAGCTTTCGGGCCGTGTCGCCGCCAACGTCGCAATGCGCGCGCGCCTGTCGGACATCGATGCCGGCAGGTACGAGCGTGTGGACGCCAGGGGGACCGTGCACGCGACACGCATCGCCGTCCGTTCGGCGGCGCTGCCACACCCCATCGCGATCGATACGGCGGCCCTGCGCCTGACGCCGAGCACCGCGGAGCTCACGCGCTTCGCGGCGAAGGTCGGCAGCAGCGACGTCCGCGCCGCGGGATCACTGGACAATCTTCTCGGGTTCCTCCTCCGCGACGAAGACCTGCGCGGGCGTGCGACGGTCAGCAGCAGCCAGCTCGACCTGAACGAGTGGCGATCCGACGACGCGCTGACCGTGATCCCGGTCCCGCCGCGTGTGGACTTCGCGCTCGACGCCTCGGCCGATCGCGTCCTGTACGGCGCATTGACGGTGGCGAACGTGCGCGGCGGCGTGCGCATCAAGGATCAGCGGGCGACGCTCGAGGATCTCCGCATGGAGATGCTGCGCGGGTCGGTGATCGCGAGCGGCTACTATGAAACGACGGTGCCGGGCCGCCCCGGCTTCGACATCGACCTTCGCCTCGCCACGGTCGACATCCCTGCGGCCTTCGCATCCCTGACCACGGTGCAGGCGCTCGCGCCGGTCGCCCGCTGGGCGCGGGGGACGGTCTCCGGCACGGTGGGGCTCCGAGGCTCGCTGGGCGAGGACATGATGCCGGTGTTCGCGGCGCTCACCGGCAAGGGCGCCATCGAGACCGACCGCCTGGTCCTCCAGGATGCCCCGGTGCTGGGGAAGCTCGCGGACGCCCTGTCGCTCGAGCCGCTGCGGAACCCCTCGCTCGGCGCGGTGCGGGCCGCGTTCGACATCGTGGACGGCCGCCTGCACGTCAAGCCGTTCGACGTGGCGATGAGCGGCATCGCGATGACCGTCGCCGGCTCGCATGGCATCGACCAGTCGCTGAAGTACGATCTCGGCCTGGCCGTTCCCCGCGCCACCTTCGGCAATGCGTTCACCAAGCTCGCATCGCAGGCACGCAGGGCCGGCGCAGAGTTGAACGGCGGAGAGGTCGTCAACATCGGGGCGCTGGTGACAGGCACCGTCGGCGACCCCGCGGTCCGCCCGGACTTCGCGGGTGCCGGGACGTCCGTGCGCAACGTGGCGCAGCAGGTCGTGCAGGCCGGCGTGGAGAGGCGCACCGCTGCCATCCAGGAGAAGGCCGACTCCGCTGCGGCGGAGGCGCGGCGTCGCGCCCGCGCCGAAGGGGACCGGCTCGTCGCGGAGGCGGAGCAGCAGGCCGGGAAGATCCGCGCGGAGGCACGCACCCTGGCGGCGAACGTGCGCCAGGAAGCGAATGTGCGCGCCGACTCGCTGCAGGCACGGGCGACGAATCCCGCCGCCCGCATCGCCGCGCAGGTCACGACCGACCGGCTACGCCGCGAGGCCGATCAGCAGGCGGAGCGGATCGAGCGCGAGGGGAACGAGCGGGCCGACGCCCTCGTTGCCCAGGCGAAGCTGCGTGCGGACGCGCTGGTCAGCCACTGATCCGTTCGCGGATCCGCTCGAGCACCTCGATCGCCGTTCGCACCTGATCGTCCGGTAGCCCGGCGCCCATCGCGCGGATCGCCTCGGCCACCTCGTCGTCGACGCGGGTGAGCACCTCCCGGCCGGCCGGGGTGATCCGGAGGGTGGAGGTCCCGGCGATGAGCGCGCGGGACCGGAGTTGAAAGAGGGCGACCGTCAGCTTGTCGGCGCCCGCGACCAGCCGACGCTCCACCTCGGCGCGCGAGTGCCCCTCATCCCCCGCGCCACGGAGGATCCGGAGGACGTTGAACTCCTCGATCCGGAGCTCTCCCGGCGCCAGCACGCGGTCGAGCCAGGCGTCGAGCGCCCTGGCCGTCCGGCGGATGTTGAGGACGAGCTCCACCGAGGTCGAGGGAATCGGCGCGTTCTGCTCGATCTCCGTCGCGATGCGTCCACTCATGGGCGGGTGGGGTCGGCGCCCTGGCGCGAGGCCACGGGCTCGTGATGCTGCCGGAGCGATCACCCGACGGACGACCGACCCCCCGGGACAGGCAACCCGCGCCGGCGCATCGCTCCCCGCCTGTCGCGGTACGTCACGTGCCGTTCCTGGTCGAGCGATGCCATCCAAGGCATCCGTATCCGCAGGCCGCCATGCCCGCTGAGTCGCAGGCCGGAAACGACAGTTCGTGGCACTCCCGCGACGTACCCGACGTCCTGGCCGAGCTGGCCACGACTGCGTCGGGTCTGTCGTCCGACGAAGCCAGCCGCCGGCTCTCCCTGCACGGGCCCAACGAGCTGCAGGCGGTCGGCGGCGTCACGGCCTGGACCACGCTCGCCGCGCAATTCCGGAACGTCCTCGTCGTCATCCTGCTCGCGGCGACCATCCTCTCGGCGCTGCTCGGGCACGGCCTCGAAGCCGCGGTGATCGCGGTCATCGTGCTGCTCGCCGTCCTGCTCGGGTTCGTCCAGGAATATCGGGCGGAACGCGCCCTCGAGTCGCTCCGTGAGATGGCGGCGCCCACCGCGCACGTGATCCGCGACGGCGCCGAAGCCGACATTCCCGCGCGGGAGCTCGTGCCCGGTGATCTCATCGTGCTGCATGCGGGCGACCGCATCCCCGCGGATGCACGGGTCACGGCGTCGGCGATTCTCACGGTCGACGAGGCGCCGCTCACCGGGGAATCGGCGGCCGTCGAGAAGACGCCGGAGCGGCTCGCGGCGGAGTCGCTCGCCGTGGGTGACCGGCGCAACATGGTCCACGCCGGCACGATGGTGACACACGGCCGCGGGCAGGCGGTCGTCGTCGCCACGGGGATGGCCACCGAATTCGGGCGCATCAGCAGCCTGGTGCAGACGGTGAAGCCCGGGCGCACGCCGCTGCAGCAGAATCTCGATCGCCTCGGGAAGATGCTCGGCAAGGCCGCCCTCGCCGTCATCGCGGTCATCGTGCTCCTCGGCGTGTGGCGGGGCATGCCGCCGCTCGAGATGTTCATCTTCGGCATCGCCCTCGCCGTGGCCGTCGTTCCGGAGGCGCTGCCCGCCGTCGTCACGATCTCACTCGCCATCGGTGCGCGCCGCATGGTGAAGCGGCGTGCCCTCGTGCGCCGGCTCCCGGTGGTCGAGACGCTCGGATGCACGTCGACGATCTGCTCCGACAAGACGGGGACGCTGACGCGCAACGAGATGACGGTGCGTCGCATCGCGACGGCGGATGGCGTGACGGAGGTCGGGGGGCTCGGCTACGACCGGGCGGGCGAGCTGCAGCGCGCCGGCGCGACCGTGGATCCACCGGCGGACGTCCGTGAGCTGCTGGCGGCTGCCGTGCTGGCGTCCGATGCGCGCGTGGTCGAGGACGACGACGGCCGCCGGCGCATTCAGGGGGATCCGACGGAAGGCGCGCTGGTCGTGGCGGCGGAAAAGGCTGGCCTCGATCAGGCGCAGCTCAACGGGGACCAGCCACGGCGCGACGAGATCCCCTTCACCGCCGAGCGACGGCGGATGACGACGCTCCACGAGGCAAGGGACGCCGGCAGCGTCGCGTACTCGAAGGGGGCGGTGGACGCGATCCTTCCGGACTGCGCGACGATACGCCGGCACGAGGCGGACGACCAGCTCGGCCAGGCGGAGCGCGACGCGATCGTCGCCCTCGAGCGCGAGATGGCGGCAGCAGGCCTGCGCGTTCTCGCGGTGGCTCGCAAGGAACGAACGGATCGCGAGAACGCCGAGCGCGGGATGACGCTCCTCGGGGTGATCGGGATGATGGATCCGCCGCGGGCGGAAGCGCGCGCCGCGGTGCAGACATGCCGGGAGGCGGGCATCACCCCGGTGATGATCACCGGGGACCACCCGCTGACGGCCACGGCGATCGCCAACGAGATCGGCCTCCTCGAGGGGCGCCGCATCGTCTCGGGCACCGAGCTCGCCGCGATGTCCGATGCCGACCTCGCGCGCGACGTGGACCGGATCGGCGTCTATGCGCGCGTCTCCCCAGCCGACAAGCTGCGCGTCGTCGCGGCGTGGCAGGCACGGCGCGACGTCGTCGCGATGACCGGCGACGGCGTCAACGATGCGCCGGCGCTCAGGAAGGCGGACGTCGGGATCGCGATGGGCATCGCCGGGACGGACGTGAGCAAGGATGCCGCGGGGATGACGCTGCTCGACGACAACTTCGCCACCATCGTCGCCGCCGTCGAGGAGGGACGCATCGTCTTCTGCAACATCCGCAAGTACCTGACGTTCCTGCTGTCGTCGAACGTCGGCGAGATCCTGCTGATGGCCGGTGCGGCGCTCGCGGGCATGCCACTCCCGCTGACCGCGGTGCAGGTGCTGTACGTGAACCTGGCGACCGACGGGCTCCCGGCACTGGCACTTGCCGTGGATCCGCCGGAGCCGGACCTCATGCAGCGGAAGCCGCGGGATCCGCAGAGCGGTGTGTTCCCGCGCCCCCTGATCGTGCTCCTCCTCTCCGGAGGCGCGTGGTCGGCGCTGGTGAACCTCGGGCTCTTCGCCTGGCTGCTGCGCACGGGACGCCCGCTCGCCGAGGCGATGGCGGTGACGTTCGTGTCGCTCGTGCTCATTCAGTTCTTCAAGGCGTACAGCTACCGGTCGGACCGGTACTCGGTGCTTCGTCGCCCGTTCGCGAATCGCTGGCTCAACCTGGCCATCGCGTGGGAGATCGCCGTGCTCGCGCTGGTCGTGTACGTACCGTTCGTCCAGCGCCCCTTCGGGACGTTCACGTTCGCATGGACCGACTGGGCGCTGGCCGCATCGCTCGCGTTCACCGTGGTCCCGGTGCTCGAAGCCGTGAAATGGATCGAGCGCCGGGGCACGTTCGGCGAGTTGCGTTAGCGCGTCACCCCACCCCTGCGCCCATGGCGACCGGCCGGGCAGCGGCGGACAGGATGGGCGCCAGGACGTCGGCGAGCGTCGGGGTGCCGCGGACCTCCAGCTCGTATCGGACGCGCGTGTGCGGCACCGGGATCCTGACGAGCCGCGCGAGGTCGATCGGGGTCCCGATCGCCACGGCCTGCACACCCGCGGCGGCGGCGCGAGCGATCGTCTGCTCGAGATCCCGGATCTGCTGCTCGCCGTATCCCATCGCGGGGAGCAGCGCGCCGAGGTTTGGGTAGCGCGCGAACGTCTCGGCGATCTCTCCGACGGCGAACGGGCGAGGATCCACC
>DASTYL010000075.1:0-8724 GCA_035764975.1 Gemmatimonadaceae bacterium
GACGCTCGGCGAGCGAGCCCAGACGGGCGAGCACCTCGTCCACGTTGACGCGCGTGGCGCTGCCGAACGCGGCGAGCTGTGCATTTGCCCGCTCTGCGCCAGACTCGACGAGCTGGCGGAGCCGATCGGGGTGCCGGAGGTCGAGCACCCGCACGCCGCGGCGCGCGATCTTGTCCTCGTAGGCGGGGCCGATCCCCCGCCCCGTGGTACCGATCGCCTTGCTCGCGCTGCTCGCCGAATCCACGAGCTTGTGATAGGGCAGCACCAGATGTGCCCGGTCGCTGACGTACAGCCGCCCCTCGACGTCGATCCCGTCCCGAACGAGCTCGTCGACCTCATCGAACAGCGTGTCGGGGTCGAGCACCACGCCATTGCCGATCGCGCACCGCACGCCGGGATGGAGAATGCCGCTGGGGATCTGGTGCAGGACGAAGGAGGTGTCGCCGATGTGCACGGTATGGCCGGCATTGGCGCCGCCCTGATAGCGCACGACCCAGTCGGCGCGCTCCGCGAGCACGTCGACCAGCTTGCCCTTCCCTTCGTCCCCCCACTGCGCGCCGACCACCACGATGGTGCGCGTTGCGTCTCCGAACATTCGCGGTCTCTCCCTTCCCAGCCTACAAAAGACAAACGCCCCGGCGGGTGCGCGGGGCGTTGGGGAAAGCTATGCCGCGAGCGAGGAGAGTCAACGTTGCGGGGCGCCCCCTCAGAATGCCGCGAAGAAGATCCAGACCGCCACGAGCACCCCGATCCCCGTCTTCATCGCGGCGCTCATCGCCCGCCCGATCATCGCCCCCGTCGCGACCTTCGGGGCGTTCGCCGACTGCTCGCCCTTCGACATCTCGAACACCAGCGCGCCCGCGAACGCCCCGAGCAGTCCGCCGATGATCGAGCCGATCACCGGCACCGGGACACCCATGATCGCGCCGATCGTCCCGCCGATCACCGCGCCCCAGCTCGCGCGCCGCGAGCCGCCGTACTTGCGCGCATACTGCCCCGCCATCGTGAACTCCCACCACTCGGCGATCACCCCGAGGATGATGATGCCGGCGATCGTCACGATGCCGATCGATCCCGGCACGAGCAGCCGGTAGACGAAGGCGCTCGCGATCATGATCCAGAGCCCGGGCAGGCCGAGGGGGATCAGGAACAGCGAGACCGCGAGCACCGCGATCAGCAGCAGCATCTCCATCAGCGAGCCTCTTGCGTTGCGAGTCGTCGTGCGGTGTCCGCGAGGATCGCGGCCGCATCGGGAATGCCGGTGCCAGCCAGCCGGTCGAGCGAATCGCGGCGCGTGTGCACGCGCCGCAGCGTCGCGAGCGTCCCCCGGCTGAGGGTCACCGTCGCCCACCCGGCATCGGCCAGCGCGACCGAGTCCGTGAGGATCCCCGGCACCAGCCGCATCGAGCGATAAGGCAGGCCGCGCGCCGCCGCCGCCGCCGACAGGGCATCGAGCACGCGGTCGTGGCCTGCCCCGGAGTGCATCCCCGTGAGCATCCCTACGTCGTCCACCCCGTCGCAGTTTAGGGCAACTTGTCCGGTCGCCGGGGCGGAGCGCCGCGCCGCCGCCCGTCCGTTGGGCGCGGCACCCGTCGAGAGCGCCCATGCCCGTGCGCCGGCAAGCCCGAGCTCTTCGGCCGTCGTGAGCAGGACCCCGACGGGGAGCTCGGGCGGCAGTCGCTCCGCGGCGACGAGGACCGCCGCGACGCCGCTGGCGTTGTCCAGCGCCCCGTCGGAGTCGGCGCCGACGATGCTCAGCATCACGGGCAGCCCCGTGACGACGGCGACGACCGCGAGCCCCGCCCAGACGGCGAATGGCGCCACGCCGGGCACGCCGGCGAGCTGCGCGATGGCGAGCACGATGGCCGCCGCCCAGGTGAGCGCCAGCCCGGTGATGCCGGCCGCCCGGAGCGCCTGCGGCACCGGCTGCGACTTGGAGTCGGTATGCGCGACGAGCCACACGGCGGGAGCGGTGCCGCCGCGCGTCGCGACGAGGTTCACCCCTTCCGCGCGCAGCAGCGGCAGCTCGAGAACGCCCGCACGCGCGAGCCACCGTCCGAGCACGCCCAGCACCACGGCCCCGGCGACGAGGATCACGAGCGCGAACGCTGTGCCGCCGCGCGCGGCGAGGTGTGCCGCGCTCGCCACCATGCCCACGCCGGCGGCGCCGATCAGCGGGGTGCCGTACCGGCCCGGGAACGCGGAGTACTGGAACGGTTCCTCACGCGTCGTGAATCCGCTGGTGCCGAGGACGCGTGCGGCGTATTGCCGTGCGGCGAGGTCGGCTTCGCTCCCGGCGGGGCGCGGTGCACCGCCGATCGCGCGCAGGTGCTCCTGCGCGCGGGCGAGCGTGGCGACAGTCACGTCAGGCTTCGATGACGCCGGCTTCGTGGAGCAGCGTCCGGACGTGCATCGTGGCCTCGTGCCCGAGGGGGAGCAGCGGCGGACGCGGATCCCCGCCTCTCAGGCCGATCAGGTCGAGCGCGGCCTTCACGCCGGGCACGCCCATCGTGCCGACGATGTCGCGGCCGAGCGGTGAGAGCCGCGCCTGCAGCGCGGCGCCCGATGGGTCGCTCCGCTTCGCCGCCTCGTACACGCCGAGCGTCAGGGCCGGCGCGATCATGCTCACGGCGAGGATGCCGCCGTCGGCGCCCATGGTGACACCTTCGGTGAGCAGCTGGGCGCTGCCGAGGAGCACCGAGAACGCATCCGATCGTGCGCTGAGGTAGGTCGAGACGAGGGAGATGTCGCCGGAGCTGTCCTTGATGCCCAGTATGTTCCCATGCACCGCGAGGTCGCTCACGAGCTGCGGCGAGAGCATGAAGTGCATGTACTTCGGGATGTTGTAGAGCACGACGGGCACCGGGCTCTCGTCCGCGATCCGGCGGAAATGCGTGATGAGCGCCTCTGCCGACATCGCGCTCGCACCGAAGTAGTGCGGGGCGACGACCAGCAGCGCGTCGGCGCCACGCTCGGCGGCGCCGCGGGCCAGCCGGACGGCGGCCCGCGTGGATTCCGCGCCCGTTCCCGCGAGGAGCCAGCGATCCCGCGGAACGACGGCACGCGCCATCTCGACGAGCTGCAGCCGTTCATCCTCGTCGAGCAGCGGCGCCTCGCCGTTGGATCCCGAGACGACGATCCCGGCCAGCCCCGACTGCAGGTGCTTCATCAGGTTCGCCTGGAATGCCGCGCCGTCGATCTCTCCGGTCCGCGCCACGAACGGCGTGGTGACCGGCGCGAGCACACCCTGCAGCCGCCGCGTCGTCGGTGTCATCCGCCCCCCATGAAGTCGAAGCCGTTGGTCGTCTGCAGATCGTTGCCGCCGGCCGGCGTCTGGCTCGGCGCCGTCGGTGCCGCCTGCGGCGCCGCCTGCGGCGCGGCCGGCTTCGAAGGCGCCCCCCGCGAGAACATCTGCAGCTTGAGCTGGAAGTCCGACGGATTCGTCGCCGCCGCCATCGCGACGTCGAAGGTCACGTCCCCCGACGCGACGAGATCGGCCAGGTGCTGGTCGAACGTCTGCATGCCGTAGCGCTCGCGGCCGTCCGCGATGTAGTCGCGGATCTCACTGATGCGGTTCTCCGCGATCATGTCGCGGATCGCCGGCGTGACGATCATGATCTCGGCCGCGACCGCGCGACCCTGTCCGTCCTTGCGGGGCAGCAGTCGCTGCGACACGACGGCGTAGAGCGACTCCGCGAGGCGGATCCGCACGACGTTCTGCTCGTCCGGCGGGAACATCGCCATGATGCGGAGGATCGTGCTCTGCGCATCCGGCGTGTGCAGCGTCGAGATGAGCAGGTGACCGGTCTCCGAGGCCTTGAGCGCCGTGTCGATCGTCTCGGCGTCGCGCATCTCGCCGATCATGATCACGTCGGGATCCTGCCGCAGCGCGGCGCGCAGGCCCATCTTGAAGCTCTCGGTGTCCGACCCGATCTCCCGCTGCGTGATCGACGAGCTGCCGTCGCGATGCAGGAACTCGATCGGGTTCTCGAGCGTGAGGATGTGCCGGTTCTCGTGCTGGTTGATGTAGTTCACCAGCGCCGCCATGGTGCTCGACTTGCCGGACCCGGTGACGCCCGTGACGAGGATCATCCCCCGCTCCGCCTCGGCGATGCGCGCGAGCACGGGCGGCAGGCGCAGCGCCTCGAACGTCGGCACGTCGAAGGGGATCACGCGCATCACGATCATGAAGCTGCTGCGCTGCCGCATGATGTTCACGCGGAACCGGCCGATTCCCGAGGCGGACCAGGAGCAGTCGTAGTCCTGGATCCGATCGATCTTCGCGCGGTCCTCGTCGTTGGGCATCAGGTGCAGCGCGATCGCCTTCGTCTGCTCCGGCGTCAGGGTCTGCTTCGTCAGCGGGACGAGCTTGCCGTGGATGCGCGCGCGGAAGACGTCGCCTGCCTTGATGTGGAGGTCCGACGCCCCGCGGTCCACCGCGGCCTTGATGATCTTTTCCATGAACTCCCTGCGAAACGTGCAGCGGGCGAAAGCAAAGGAACGACGCGCGCGTCAGTAGCCCGCGCGCTTGTCGACGAGATTGCGAAGCGGTTCCCCCGCGACGTACCGGCGCCAGTTGTCCAGGAACAGCGCGAGCTGCCGTTCCCAGAACTTCCCCGGCGAGACCGGCGACACGTGCGGCAGGACCAGCACCGACGGGAGCGACCAGAGAGGGCTGCCAGGCGGGAGGGGCTCCGTCTGGAAGACGTCGAGGACCGCGCCCCGGAGGTGCCCCGCGGCGACCGCGTCCGCGAGTGCCTGCTCGTCCACCAGCGCGCCGCGACCGACATTGACGATCACCGCCCCCTTCCGGACACGCGCCAGCCGCGCGCGGTCGAGCAGGCCGTCCGTCTGCGGGGTGAAGGGGGCGGCCAGCACGACGATGTCCGCCTCCGCCAGCTCGCGCTCGAGATCGTCCGGGCCCACGACCCGTTCGAACCCCTCGGGGGCGCCAAGCGCCGGCCGGCGGCGGACGCCGACGCACGCCGTGCCGAACGCCCGCATCCGACGCGCCACCTCGGTGCCGATGCCGCCGGCGCCGATGATCAGGGCCCGGCAGTCCCCGAGCTCACGGAGCGGGGACGATTCGCCGACGAACGGATGCTTGTCCCAGCGTGCCTCGCGCTGCAGCTGCATCGCGAGGTGATAGCCCCGCAGCAGGGCGAGCACCCCGCCCACGACGGTCTCGGCGATCGGGACCGCATGGATGCCCGCGGAGTTGGTGAGGAGGACGTCGCTCTCGACCATCGCCGGAAAGAGCGCGCCCCGGACGCCGGCCGCGAGCGAGTGCACGTAGCGCAGCCGCCGTGCGGCGCCGAAGGCCACCCGGGAGATCCCGAAGCCGATGTAGATCTCCGCGTCGGCGATCGCGTCGAGCACTTCGTCGGCGGGACGCGCCGAGCCGTCGCCGTCGCTGCTGGTGGCGGATCGCATGACACGCACTTCCCATCCGGGCGGCGCCGCATCGAGGACCGCCCGCTCCGCCTCGGGAGTGAGGGCCCAGGTGCGGGACGCGGCATTGCCGTCGAGAACGAGGACGCGGGACATGGACGGAAGATATCCGCCCGCGTCCGCCGACAGCTACCTAGCGGACGTCGAGGTCTCGCACGTCCTCGCGCGTCCCGGGCGACGGATCACCGTAGTACATGCTCCGCGCCTGCTCCTCGAGCTGCGCGATGGACGCGTCGTCGGGCTCGGTCGGAGTCGCGAAGGTGCGGAAGACCGTCCCCGCGCACTGCGGGCACGTCACGGCCGATGGCACTGCCTGGTCGTAGAAGTTTTCCTTCCCGCACGTCAGGCACACCAGGGTCACGAGGCCGCGCGGTCCGCTCATATCATCAGGCATCGTACACTCACGGAGAAAGTCAGCGTACGGGAAGTGCAAGAGCCATGCGGACTGCTCACGTCGGGTCCGCCACCCTGGAAGCTGGTCGCGGAGCGAGCGCGGCGCTAGTCGCCCGCATCAGGTCGCGCTTCAACCCGTGCAGCCATGAACGGTCCCCCAGGTTGAAGCCGAGTTGCAGCAGCACGAGCATCGCGACCAGCACCGCCATCCGTCGGGGCTTTTCCGGACGCCGCCAGCGGTAGAGTAGCCCCGCGGCCACGAGCAGCAGCGCGACCTCGATCACGAAGTCGGCGGCGGGCACCTGATAGAGACCAAGTCCGTACGTCGGCCCATCCTCCCACGCCGGCTTGCGTTCGCCGGTGAGCAGGTCGCACAGGCCGTGCGAGGCGTAGACGGCGGCGAACAGCACCGCGAGGTCCCACTTCCGTGAGATCACCCACGCGACGAGCGCGGAGAGCGCGCCGCCCACTGCCAGGGCCGTGAGGGAATGGGACCAGAGCATCGCGCTGGCGTGCTCGACCTGCGCTCCGTGGAGCAGGATCTCGACGGCGTCGGCGCCATAGGCCGCGAGCAGCAGCGGCAGCATTGGCGCCCGCGGACGGGCGGCGCCGGCGAGGACGGCGACGGCAGCATGACCGACGAACACGGCTCAGCGCCTCGGGGATCGGGGCGCGGGCGCGCTCAGAACGACGACGGACTCCGTCGCCGCTCGCAGGCGTTGCAGAGCGTGGCGCTCGTTTCCAGCCGCGCCCCGCAGCTCCCGCACAGGCTGAAGACCCGGACGCCCGTCGATGAGACCTCGCGAAGGATGGGATGCGCGGCGGGAACGATGAGCGGAATTGCCCCACTCACCTGGCGCGCGGCGCGCCAGGCGCGATACTGCGCGAGAAGCCGCTGGAGAAGTGCCATGAGTCGCCTGCCCCGTGCCGCAAGGGTCCGCCACGACGAACCGCCGCCGGGCGGCCGTCACCGTCCCCCGAGGGAAAGCAAGACCTGTGCACACGGGCGCCCTCAGGCCAGCCCCATCCGGTCCTTCACCTCGCCCATGGTTTCCCTGGCGAGCGTCGCGCACTTCCGCGTTCCGTCAGCGAGCGCATCATCCACCTGCTCCGGGTTCGCCCGCAGCGCCTCGGCGCGGGTCCGGATGGGTACGAGCTCCCGCTCCATGGACTCGAACAGGACCTTCTTGCAGTCGATGCATCCCCACCCGGCCGTGCGGCACATGTTGGCGACGTGTTCCACCGTCTCCGGCGGGCTGAACGCCTTGTGCAGGTGGAAGATGTTGCAGATCTCGGGCGTGCCGGGGTCGGTCTTCTTCACCCGGGCCGGATCCGTCATCGCCGGGCGGAGCTTCGCCCAGATCGAGTCGGGCGCCTCGAGGAGGCCGACGGTATTTCCCATCGACTTCGACATCTTCGCCTGGCCGTCCAGCCCCATGATGCGGCGCGTCGGCGTGAGCCGCGGCTGCGGCTCGGGGAAGTAGCCATGCTCGAGATCCGCGGCATACAGCGCGTTCCAGCGCCGCGCGATGACGCGTGACAGCTCCAGGTGTTGCACCTGGTCCTCGCCCACCGGCACGAGATCGGCCCGGTAGAGGAGAATGTCCGCGGCCTGCAGCACGGGATAGTTCAGCAGGCCGGCCATCACGCTCTCCTGCCGCTGCGACTTGTCCTTGAACTGCGTCTGACGCTCCAGCTCCCCGAGCGGCGTGACGGTGTTGAAGATCCACGCCAGCTCGGTATGTTCCGGCACCGTCGACTGCACGAACAGGCTCGCGACGCTGGGATCCACGCCCGTCGCGAGGATGGACACCGCCATCTCCCGGCGGCGAAGCCGGAGCTGCGCCGGTTCCTGCGGCACCGTGATCGCGTGGTAATCGACGATCGAGAACACGGACGGGTGCTCGTGCTGGAGCTGCACCCAGTTCTTCACCGCGCCCAGGTAGTTGCCGATGTGCAGTTCCCCGGACGGCTGGATGCCACTGAATATGCGAGACATTCGCGCAAGCTATGAGCGCTGCTGAGCAGGGGCAACGGACCGCGCCGGAAGGAGCGGGCAGCCGCGGGCTGCTTGCGACGTGCGTGACCGCTGCCGTCCGCGCCGCCGACGAGATCCGGCGCCGGACCCCGGACCGGGCGACCCTGCGCTGGGAGGAGAAGAGCGCGACCGACTTCGTGTCCGAGGTGGACCACGCGGCCGAGGCGGTGATCGCCGGGATCGTCGCGGAGCGGCACCCCGGCGCGGGCCTGCTCGCGGAGGAGGGCTCACCTGAAGCGGACATCACCCGGGGCACCGTCTTCGTCGTGGACCCGCTGGATGGCACGACGAACTTCCTCCACGGCTTTCCGTGGTACGCGGTGTCGATCGCGGCCCTCGTGGACGGGGACATCGTCGCCGGGGCCAGTCTCAACGTGCCCACGGGCGAGCTGTTCACGGCGACCGCCGGCGGCGGGGCCCGGCGCGCCGGTGAACCCATCCGGGTGTCGGGGATCACGACGCCGGCGCGCGCCCTCGTCGGCACCGGGATGCCCTTCAAGAGCCCCGAGCAGGCCGACCGGTATCTCCTCACCCTGCCCCGCATCATGCGGCAGACCGCCGGCGTCAGGCGCCCCGGATCCGCCGCGCTGGACCTGGCCGACGTCGCCTGCGGCCGCTTCGACGGCTTCTGGGAGCCGCGGCTCGCCCCCTGGGACATCGCCGCGGGCATCCTGCTCGTCCGCGAAGCCGGTGGCGTCGTGACCGACTACGACGGCACGCCTGCCACGGTGCGCCATACCCCCATCGTCGCCGGGAATCCGGCGATGCACGGGTGGCTGCTCGAGCAACTGAGGGACTGACTCTGGAGCTGCGAGATGCGAGATGCGAGAAGGGACCTCGCG
>DASTYL010000076.1:0-29565 GCA_035764975.1 Gemmatimonadaceae bacterium
ACGCTCGCTTCGACGATCGCGCCGACCGTTCCCCATGCTCCGGTGGCCAGGCGAACGAGGTCGAAGCCCGCGACGTTCTTCACGACGCGGCCGCCGGCGCTCACGATGTCGCCCGTGCCCGTGACCATCGTCAGGCCCAGCGTGATGTCGCGCGGCGTGCCGAACGCACCGGCGGCGGGGCCGGCCGACGCGGTCGCGATCGTGGCACCGAGCGTTCCCCCCGGCGTGCCGTACGGATCGAGCGTCAGCCGCTGGCCGTTGGCCCGCGTCGCCGCGTGCAGCTCGGCGAGCGTCGTCCCGGCGAGCGCCGTGAGGGTGAGATCGCCGGGCACGTATTCCGTGATTCCCCTCGCGGCGCCGACGTCGAGTCGCTCGGCGTGGTTGACCGGCTGCCCGGCGTCCAGCCACGTCCCTGCGCCCGCGATGCGGCGCGGTGCGCGCGCGGCGTGGGCGTCGCGCACCCTGTCGGCGATGTCGGCGATCGCCGGATGGACGGTACGCCCGGCCCGGGCGGGCGAGACACTGCCCGTCGCGCTCACGCCTTGCCTCGCGATGCCATGATCGTGCGGTCGACCGCCGTCGGCGTCTGGTCCTTTTCCGCGCGTGGCGAGTGCCACGCGGCGCTCCCATGCCATTCGCGGCAGCTGTGCACCGGGACCACCTTGCCGGGATTCGCGCGGTGCTCGGGGTCGAACACGTCGCGCAGCCGGCACATCGCGTCCAGCGATTCGTCGCTGAAGAGCCGCTCCATGTAGCCGATCTTGTCGATGCCGACGCCGTGCTCGCCGGAGATGGTGCCTCCGACGTCGATGCATGCCTGCATGATGGCGCTCATGGCCTCGTGGACGCGTCGCGCTTCGTCCGGGTTGCCGGCGTCGTAGCCCACGTTCGGGTGCAGGTTGCCGTCGCCGGCGTGAAAGACGTTGCAGATGCTGATGCCGTAGCGCGCGCCGATCTCCGCGATCGTTGCGAGCACCTCGGGCAGCCGCGTGCGCGGCACGACGGCGTCCTGCACGACGAGCTGCGGGGAGATGCGCCCCATCGCGCCGAACGCCTTCTTGCGCCCCTGCCAGAGCCGCATCCGGTGCGCATCGTCGCTTGCCGTCTCAACGCCGCGCGCGCCAGCGTCGCGGCAGAGCGCTTCGACCGTCGCGACTTCCGCGTCGATGCCGGCCGCCGGCCCGTCGAGCTCCACCAGCAGCACGGCTGCCGCATCCACGGGATACCCCGCCGCGTAGATGGACGACTCTACCGCCCGCACGGTGGCGTTGTCCATCATCTCGAGCGCCGCGGGCAGGATGCCGCTCGCGATCACGGCGCTCACGGCGCGCGCTGCCGCGTCCACGCTCGTGAAGTCGGCGAGCAGCGTGCGGATCGCCTGCGGATTGCGCGTGAGCCGCACCGTCACGTCGAGCGCGACACCGAAGCACCCCTCGCTGCCGATGAAGGCGCCGAGGAGGTCGTATCCTGTCTGCTCACCCGCCGCGTTGCCCAGGGTGACGACGTCGCCGTTGGGGAGGGCGACGGTGCACGCCACCACGTGATTGAGCGTGACCCCGTACTTGAGGCAGTGCGGTCCGCCCGCATTCTCGGCAACGTTGCCGCCGATCGTGCAGACGGTCTGGCTCGAGGGATCGGGCGCGTAGTGCAGGCCGAACGGCGTCGCGGCCTTCGTGAGGCGCGCGTTGACGACGCCGGGCTCCACCACGGCGAGGCGGTTCTCGGGGTCGAGGTGCAGGATCCGCTTGAGCCGGTTCAGCCCGAGCAGGACGACGCCGTCTGCCAGCGCGCCGCCCGACAGCCCGGTGCCCGCCCCGCGCGGCACGAAGGGCACGCGGGCGTCGGCCAGGGCCCGGATCACGGCGATCGTCTCCTCGCGCGTGCCGGGAAAGACGGCGATCCCGGGATGCTTGTGGTAGCCCGGCAGCCCGTCCGACGCGTACACCTGGAGCTCGCTCGGACGCACCAGCACACGCCGTTCTCCCACGATCGCGCTCAGGCGCTCGACGAGGACGGCGGACGAGGGTTCTACGGCGGTGGAGGTCACGTCTAATAGTACGTCGCTGCCCCGCCTGGGCCCACCGTTCAGGGGCGCACGAGCTGCAACGCGCCGCGGAGCAGCTCGTAGCGGAGCGGCGACTCGAGCTGGACGATCTCGCCATCGGTCGAGATCGCGGTGGGGCGGCGAAGCCGCACGGTGCACTCGTCCAGGATCACCGTCTCGAGATGCGGTGTCGGGACACCGCGAATCCCGCGCGTCGCTGCCGAGAAGGCGAGCGCCAGGACGGCGCCGCGCGTGCGTCCCTTCACGACCATCACGTGCAGCCCCGCCCGGCCGTCATCGACGCGCGCCCCGAGCGTCGGCAGCTTGAGCTCCCGTTCGCCGACGCCGAGAAAGAGCAGCGGCGTCCGGAACGTCCTGGGTCCGTCGGGACCGCTGATCTCGACCACGAACCGGTGCATCGTGAAGAACACGCGCACTGCGGCCACGAACGACGCGAGGGTGTAGCCGAGCCAGCGCTCGAGGCGATCCCGGAACCGCACGAGCGTCACGTAGGCACCGACGCTGCTCGTGTTGAGGAACACGTGCCCGTTCACGCGTGCGAGGTCCGTGGGGCGGGTGCGGCCATGGCGCGCCAGCTCGACCGCCGCCTCGATGTCGTCAGGGATCCCGTGGTCGCGGGCGAAATGATTGAGCGTTCCGCCCGGCACGATGGCGAGCGCGGTCGGCCTGCCGGCGAGCAGCCCCGCCGCCGTCGCGATCGTCCCGTCGCCGCCGGCGACGACCAGGCGCGCGTGCCCCCCCGCGATCGCTTCCTCGACGGCGGCGGCGATCTCGCCGCCGTGGCACTCCCGCACGTCGAAGCCATCGGCCCGCTCGAGCGCCTCGCGAACCTGCGATGCCGTGCCCGCGTCCGCGTTCACGATCGCCGGGATGCGTCGGGCGCCTGGGGCCGGCTGTCTTCCGAAAGAGGCGTCGTCCATCGGAGAAAGCTCGTAAGAAAGCGGGGGCATGGATAGCTGCCACGGATCTGAAAAGCGAAAGGGCCGGATTCCATCTCGATACCGTCGAGAGGAATCCGGCACTTTCTGTAGGTTCAATCCGTGGCAGCTATCCGTGCCCCTGCTTGCCGTGTCTCCGCTAGCTGACCGTCGACCAGAACTCGGCCAGCGACCGCCCGTCCGGCGACCCCCGGAGCTTCTCGAACGCGCGCTCGCGGATCTGCCGAATGCGCTCCCGCGTGACGCCCATCGTCTCGCCGATGCGCTCCAGCGTCATCGCCTCCTCA
The DNA here is from genome assembly GCA_035764975.1 of Gemmatimonadaceae bacterium. Lineage (GTDB taxonomy): Bacteria > Gemmatimonadota > Gemmatimonadetes > Gemmatimonadales > Gemmatimonadaceae > JACDHQ01. The sequence continues at coordinate 3,291 of DASTYL010000076.1, forward strand.
CCTTCCTGGAGGCCATAGTACAGCGACAGGATCTTGCGTTCGCGCGGCGTGAGGTACCGGGTGAAGACGCGGGTGATGAACTCGCGCATGAGACGCGTGTCGAGCGTCTCCTCGATCTCGGTGCCGTCGACTCCCGGGAACCGCTCGCCGAGCGTGCTGGCCTCGCGGTCGCTCCGGTCGACCGGCGCGTCCAGCGACAGCTCGGCAGTGGACATCTGCTTCGCTTCGCGGACGTGCTCGGGTGTCTCGTCCAGCATCCGTCCGAGCTCCGCCTCGGTGGGGTCCCGCTTGAGGACCTGCGCCAGGATCGTCTCGGCGCGCGCGACGCGGATGAGCTGCGAGTTCTGGTTGAGCGGGATCCGGACGCTGCGCGTCTGCTCGGCCAGCGCCTTGAGCACGGCCTGCCGGACCCACCACACGGCGTAGGAGATGAACTTCACGCCCTGGTCCGGATCGAACTTGCGCACCGCCTTGAGCAGCCCCTCGTTGCCGATCGCCACGAGCTCCCCGAGGTCGAGGCCGTGGCCCTGGTACTTCTTCACGTAGGAGATGACGAACCGGAGGTTGGCCGTCACGAGCCGCTCGGCGGCGGCTTCATCCCCCTTCTGGGCCAGGCGGGCGAGGCGGCGTTCCTCTGCCGGATCCTCGATGAGGGGGAGCTTCTGGATGTCCTGCAGGTACTGATCGAACGCGCTGCTCGGAGACGAACGGAAGTACGATCTGGTCCCGGACCCGGCCGCTTGCTCCATAGACGCCCCTTACCCTGTGTTTCAGGAGATCGGGCGAGCCGCCGTCAGCTCGCGTTTGCTGGCAGGGGGGCCAGGATAAGAGCGGTTCTCAAACGCGTCAACGAGAAATTTCGCTTGTTTCCGCCCCGTCCCAGGGGGCTGCTGCGCGTATATGCTGACGGCGCAGGCGTTTGTCAGACAATCGCTGACAGGAAAAAAATCGTCGCCGGCGATGGATGGCTTCGCCCGGCGACGACATTCTGTCCGATAGGTAGTGAGGGTTACCTATTTGCGCCCCAATCAGCCGGTCGGCGGAGTCCGCGGCGGCTGGGTGCCGCTGGGCGGATAGCCGCTCGTGCCGCCGTGGCCGCTGCCAGCGGGCGGGTAGCCGCCGCCGGGCGGGTAGGGGCCGGGCTGCGGGTCCCGCGTCTTGGTGCGGCTCGTCGCCATCAGCACGCCGATGCCGATCATGATGATCACGCCGACACCGATCCACATTGGCGGGACCGCGAGCAGGTACGCGGCGGCCGCGAGACCGATGACGAGGATGATGAAGCCGATGAGGTACGTCGCGAAGGAAGACATGGCTTGCCAGTGTTGGATTCCCTGCCATTCGGGGCAAGGGGCGCGCCAAGCTGGTCCTGTGGAGCTCAGCGCGGCAGCAGCCGCTGGACGTCCGGGGTCGGCGCCGGCTCGGCATCTCGCGAGACGAGCATCGCCTTGCCCTTGCGGCGGCCGAAGCGCCGTGCCTCACGACATTCCGGGGTCCAGACGTCGATCTTGTTTCCCTTGATCGCGCCGCCGGTGTCGTCCACGAGGAAGCGGCCGAGGTAGCGCGTGCCGACGTAGACCTCGACGCGGCTGCCGAGTGGAAACACGCGCGGGTCCGCGGCGATGATCCCGGGGCGGACCGGATTGTCGCGCCGGGTGAGCCCGCGCAGGCAGTACGCCGTCACGCTCACCTCCACCTCCGAACCGGTGAGCGCGCGCACCGCGTTCCTGGTATAGACGGTCCGCTTCGGCGCCTTCACGATCGACCCGGCGAGCCGGATCGGCGCCGTCACGACGACCGGATTCACGCGAAGCGGCCCGCTCGGCTCCCGCGTCACCAGCGCCGCCGCCGACACCACCCCGAGCCCGAGCAGCACGCCGGCGCTGGCGGCGCGGCGAAGCCACGGATGCCGCGGGGACTTCACGCGCCCTCCGACGGCATGACGTCCGCGAGCGCGGCGATCACGTCGGCGTCGCCGGCTGCCATGGACCAGTCTTCCCGCTCGCCCGCCATGACGCCGATCCGGCGGGGAAGGGCGTACTCCACCGCCCCGCCGCGCGCCTTCTTGTCGCGCCGCGTGGCCTCGACGATGTCCCGCGCCGGGACGCCGACGGGCACGGTTGCCGGGAGCCCGATCGCACGGACTGCGTGCGCGATGCGTCGCGAAGTGCCCGGCTCCGTCACGGCGATCCGCTCCCCCAGTGACGCCTCCGCGATCATGCCCACGGCGACCGCCGCTCCATGCAGCATCGCGTAGCCGGTGACCTGCTCGAGCGCATGACCGATCGTGTGACCGAAGTTCAGCGTCTTCCTGAGCCCGTGCTCGCGCTCGTCCTGCCGCACGACATCCGCCTTGATCTCGACGCTGCGCGCGATGAGCGATGTCATCCGGGCGTCCACTGGCGACGTCGCGTCGAGGAGACCAGGCGCCGCCGCTTCCGCCTCCTCGAAGTAGCAGGCATCCGCGATCACGCCATGCTTGAGGATCTCGGCGAAACCCGCGCGGCGATGCTCGGCCGGGAGCGTGCGGAGGACCTCCGGGTCGATGACCACCGCGGCAGGCGGATGAAACGCTCCCACGAGGTTCTTTCCTGCATCGGTGTCGACGCCGACCTTGCCGCCGACGGATGCGTCGACCATCGCGAGGAGCGTCGTCGGCACCTGCACGATGGGCACGCCGCGCATGTAGGTGGCGGCGACGAACCCTGCCAGGTCGCCGACGACGCCGCCCCCCACCGCGACGACCGTCGTGTCGCGTCCGAACCCGGCCGCGAGCATCGCGTCGGTGAGCCCGGCCCACGTCTCGCGGGTCTTGTGCAGCTCGCCCGACGGCACCGTGAAGATCTCGGCACCGCCGCCAAGCTCGCGGGCCACCACACCGGCGTACAGCGGCCCGACGTTCTCGTCGGTGATGACGGCGTACCGATGGGCCGGTGCAGCGGCGCGCACGATCTCCCCGGCGCGCGCGAGCGCACCCGGGGCGATGGTGATCGCGTAGCCGGGGAGATGCACCTCCCGGGCGTCCGCCACCGGCACCGTCGTCACCACGTGACCTCACCCGCGCCCGCCCGCTTGTTCGCGAGCCGCGCCAGCGTGAAGAGCAGGTCGGACAGCCGGTTGAGATAGATCACGGCGAGGTCGGGAATCGGATCCTGGTGCTGCAGCTGGACGACGCGCCGCTCCGCGCGACGGCACACGGTGCGCGCGACGTGCAGCGCGGCAGACTTCGGCGTCCCGCCGGGCAGGATGAACGCCTTCAGCGGTTCGAGCTCGCGCTCGGCGTCGTCGATGGCCTGTTCGAGCTCGCGGATCCGATCTTCGTCGATCCGCGCCTTCTCGAGGTGCTGCCGCATTTTCTCGCGGTCCGGCGTCGCCAGCAGCGCCCCGATCGCGAACAGGTCCCGCTGCACGGGCGCGAGCACCTCGTCGATGCGCGGCATGAGCTCGATGGACCGCGCAAGCCCGAGCGTGGCGTTCAGCTCGTCGACCTCGCCGTATGCCTCGACCCGGGGATGATCCTTCGGGACGCGTCCCCCACCGAAGAGTCCGGTGTCGCCGCGGTCGCCCGTTTTCGTGTAGATCTTCATCGCTTCAAGATACGTCGTCAGGTCGGCTGTCGGGCACGCCGCCCACCGCCTTACCGGCCCCGCACCCACCCGCCAAGGCGCTTCAGCCACGACCGGTGCCGGATCGCCCCTTCGAGATTGGAGAAGGTCGTCTGCTCCCCGGACGCCGGCACGCCACCGAGCACCGTGCGCGGCTGGTAGGACGTCGGGAAGATGCGCGCCAGGTGGCGCTGCAGCTGGTCGGGACTCGCCGGCCTCTGCTGTCCCGTGATCCAGTCGTCGAGCGCCTGCCCCGTGGCCGCGGCGGTGGACCGCCGTTCCGGGCGGCGGTCGAGCGTCATCATGAGGATCTGCTCGAGGTCGGGGTTGAGCCCGGGAATGAACAGCCGCGGCGGCGGAAGTGGCTCGACCGCGACTTCCTCGATCATCAGCCGGGTGGTCTCCTCATGGAAGAGTGGCTGCAGCGACAGCAGCTCGAACAGCACGACGCCGAGCGAGAACACGTCGCTCGGCTGGCCGACGTGGAGGCCGAGCGCCTGCTCCGGGCTGATGTAGTGCTTCTTGCCGAGGAGCACGCGGCCATCGCCCGCCGGGTCGACGCTCGTGGCCGCCTTCGCGATGCCGAAGTCGCCGAGCTTGATGTGGCCGTCCCACGTCACCATGACGTTGCCGGGGCTGACGTCGCGGTGCACGACCTCGAGTCGCCGGCCCTCCGCATCCACGGCGTGATGCGCGAAGTCCAGCGCCCGGCAGACGCGGCTCGCCACGTACGCGGCCAGCGTGTGGGGGATCGGCTCGCCCAGCTCGCGATGGCGGTCGATCAGCGCACGGAGCGTGGGCCCCTGGATGTACTCCATTGCGATGAAGTAGTCGCCGCCGATCTCGCCGAGCTGGTACACCTGCACGATGTTGCCGTGAAGCAGGTTGGCGGAGAGGCGCGCCTCGTCGATGAAGAGCCGGAGGAACTCCGGGCGCCGCGCGAACTCGGGATGGATGACCTTGAGCGCGATTCGCTTCGCGAAACCGGCGGGGCCGAGCTGCTCGGCCTCGTAGACGGTCGCCATCCCGCCGGTCGCGACCTTCCGCACGAGGCGGAAGGCACCGGCGTACTCGAGGCGCGTCTCCCCGGCCGGCGAGCCACCGGGGTTGTCGCGCGGATTCTGGGGGGCGAACGTTAGGGAATGAATCACGAGCTCAAGGACATCACGATCATCGGCGCGGGCCCCGTCGGGCTGTTCGCGCTTTTCTATGCCGGCATGCGCGGGGTGAGCGCGCAGGTCGTGGACGCCCTCCCCGAAGCCGGCGGCCAGCTCGCCGCGCTCTACCCGGAGAAGTTCATCTTCGACGTGGCCGGCTTCCCGAAGGTCCTGGCGAGGGACCTGGTCGCGTCGCTGCGGGAGCAGGCGGCGCAGTTCGGCCAGCCCGTCCACCTCAACCAGCGCGTCATCGGGCTCGAGGAAGACGGCGGGCAGTTCGTCCTCGTCACGGACCAGGGCCGCTTCCCCACGAAGTCCATCGTCCTCGCGGCCGGGATCGGGGCGTTCTCCCCGCGCCGCCTGCCGCAGCCCTGCGCCGAACCCTGGTACGGCCGCGGCATCTACGACGTCGTGACCAACCCCGAGGACTATCGCGGGAAGAAGGTCGTCATCATCGGCGGCGGCGACAGCGCCTTCGACTGGGGCACGCAGCTCCTCGGCCGGGCCGCGCACGTGTCCATCGTCCATCGCAGCGACCGGTTCCGCGCGCACGATGCCACCGTCCAGCAGTTCCGCACGGCGGTGGACGAGGGGCGCGCATCGATGTTCGTGTTCCACGAGCTCGCCGACATCAGCTGCGCGACATCGCCCGAGACGTTCACGCACCTCGTCCTCAAGGACATCAAGGCGAAGACGACGCACGAGATCGAGGCCGACGTCGTGCTGCCCATGCTCGGCTTCGTGAGCGACATGGGATGCATCAACGACTGGGGACTCCAGATCGCGAAGGACGAGATCTCCGTCAACTCGCAGATGGAGACCGGTCGTGCCGGCATCTATGCCGCCGGCGACGTCACGACGTATCCCGGGAAGCTCAAGCTCATCGCCGTGGGCTTCGGCGAGGCGGCGACCGCGGTGAACCAGGCCGTGCACTGGATCTACCCCGAGAAGAAGGTCAACCCGGGGCATTCGTCGAACCTGGCGATATTCGGGCAGAAAGACGACTAGATGACAGCTGCGAGCTGCGAGATGCGAGGAACTGCCGGAAGGCAGGTGGCGTTCTCGCGGTTCGCCGCTCGCACCTCGCAGCTGGCAGTTTCTCGCGGTTTGCCGCTCGCACTTCGGAGCTGGCAGTTTCTCGCAGCTCGCAGCTCGCAGCTCGCATCTCTTTTGCATGACCCTCGACGACTACCAGCAGGCAGCAGCCCGGACGATCAACCAGGGCCTCGACGAGCGCGCGCGCCTCGTCGACGCCGCCGCGGGGCTCTCGGAGGAAGCGGGTGAGGTCCTGGGCCTGGTGCGGAAGCACGTCTACATGAATCACGCGCTCGACCGGGACCGCCTGACGAAGGAACTCGGGGACGCGCTGTGGTGTCTTGCCGGAGTGGCGGGCGCCCTCGGAGTGACCCTCGAGGACGTCGCGCAGTCCAACCTCGCGAAGCTGCGTGCGCGGTATCCCGATGGATATTCGGACGACGCCAGCAGGGCGCGAGAGCCGCGCCCGGCGCCCGGCGCCTGACCCCCACGACGACATGGAAATCCGCTCCTCCAATCCCGCCTTCCGCAACGGCATCCTGAACCGCGCGGGCGAGCGCACCGCCGACGGCGTGATGTCGCTCGGCGGCACGATCGCGAAGACGTTCCTGCTCCTCGCGCTGACGATCGGGTCGGCCATGTATACGTGGACGCAGGTCGCCACTCGCCCGGGCCAGATCGGCTTCCTCATCATGGTGGGCGCGATCGGCGGCCTGGTGGTCGCGCTGCTGACGATCTTCGTCCCGCGCTTCGCCCCGGTCACGGCGCCGATCTATGCAGTCCTCGAGGGGCTCGCCCTCGGCGGCATCTCGACGCTGTACAACGCGCAGTATCGCGGGCTGCCGGTGCAGGCGGTGATGCTCACCTTCGCCGTCTTCATGGTGATGCTCGCGCTGTACCGCTTCCGCATCATCCGCGCGACCGAGCGGTTCCGCTCGGTGCTGCTCGCCGCGGGGATGGGGCTGATGCTGTTCTACCTCGTGCACATGGTGATGGGCTTCTTCGGCACGGGGATCGGCATCGTCACCAGCGCGAGCCCCCTGGGCATCGGCTTCAGCGTCGTGGCCGCCGGCATTGCGTCGTTCTTCCTGATCCTCGACTTCGACCTCGTCGAGGAGGGCATCGCGAAGGGCGCGCCCAAGCACATGGAGTGGTACGCCGGCTTCTCGCTGCTGCTGACGCTCGTGTGGCTCTACATGGAGCTGCTGCGGCTGCTCGGGAAGCTGCGTAGGGATTGACCAACCCCGCCCGGCAGGACGTACCGAGGGGGAGCGTGGCCGCGCCACGCTCCCCCTTTCTCTGCCCACTCTCGGCGCGAAGCGCCCGCGCCACCTCGCGTCCCGCGCCTCCTCGCGGCGCGCAGCGCGCGCGCCCCCGCGCCCTGGCGCCCTACTTGTACGAGACCCGCGGATCCGCCTTCGCATACGCCAGGTCGGTCAGCAGGTTCACGAGCACGAACACCGTCGAGAGAAAGAGCACCGCGCCCTGGATCGCGGGCAGGTCGCGGCGTGAGATGGCGTTCACGACGTAGCGTCCGATCCCCGGCCACGAGAAGATCGTCTCCGTCAGGATCGACCCGGTGAGGTACGAGCCGAAGTCGAGCCCGAGCACGGTGATGATGGGGATCGCCGCGTTGCGCAGCGCGTGGCGCACGATCACGGTCTTCTCGGACAACCCCTTCGCGCGCGCCGTCCGGACGAAGTCGCTGCCCATGGCGTCGAGCATCGCGCTGCGCGTCATCCGCGCGAGGAAGGCGATGGAGCGCATGCCGAGCGCGATGGCCGGCAGGATGAGATAGCGCAGCCCGCCGCTGCCGGATGGCGGAAGCCAGTGCAGCGTCACGGCGAACAGCAGGATCAGCAGCAGTCCGACCCAGTACACCGGAAAGGAGATGCCCAGGTACGCCAGGCCGAGCCCGAACCGGTCGACCGCCCCGCCAGGCTTGCGGGCGCTGAGGATCCCCAGGGTGACGCCGAGCGAGGCGGCGAGCAGCATCGCGGCCCCGGCGAGTTGGAGCGTCCGGGGGAACCGCTCGCGGATGTCGCGGATGATCGGGCGGCCGGTGATGTACGACTCGCCGAGATCGCCCGTCACGACGTTGCCGACGTAGTGGCCGAACCGCACGTGCAGCGGATCGTCGAGCCGGAGCTCCTGTCGCAGCCGCGCGATCGTCTGCTCGTCCGCGCGCTCGCCGACCATCGCCATCACCGGATCGCCGGGTGCGATGTACAGGAGCAGGAAGGCCACGACCAGCACGCCGAACAACGTGGGGATCGCGAGCAGCAGCCGCCGCAGGATGAAGCTACCCATCAGTCGGTCCCCGTCGTGTCGATCGTGACGTTCATCATGCGCTGCCCGTTCGGAATCGCCGGCACCTCGAACCCCTTGATCCAGGGCTGCACGCCGAGGGTCGTCTGGGCGAAGTGCATGAAGATCATCGGCGCCTCGACGAATGCCAGCGAGTCGGCCTGCCGGTACAGCGCAATGCGGCGGGCATCGTCCCGCTCCCGGCGCGCCTGGCTGACGATCGCGTCGAACTGCGGATTCTGGAAGAACGAGACGTTGCCCCCCACGCCGAGGCTCGCGCTGTGGAGCAGGGGATACAGGAAGTTCTCGGCGTCCGGGTAGTCGGCGTACCAGTCCTTGAGGAAGAGATCCGCCTGCCCGTTGCGCGCCGCTTCACGGGCCGCCGCCGATTCGCGCTGCACGATCTCCGCGCGGATGTTCGCCATCCTGAGATAGGCCTGCAGCGTCTCGGCGATCCGGATGTAGAGCGGGTTGGAGCCGACCCAGAGCTGGACGTCGATGCCGTTGGGATAGCCGGCTTCCCGCATGAGCTGCCGGGCCTTGAGGGAGTCGAACGGGTAGGCCTGTCGGGTCGTGTCGGCCCCTTCCAGCGACGGCGGAATCACCCCCGCCGCCCGGCGCCCGCCCCCGGACAGCAGGATGTCGATGATCTGCGGCATGTTGACGGCGTAGTTCATCGCCTGCCGGACGCGCCGGTCCTTGAGCGGCCCGCGGGTGGTGTTGATGGCCACGTACGTCATGATGAGGGCGGCCGTCGTCTGGAGCAGCGGCTGTCGCTGGGCGTCCTCCTCCCAGTAGATCGTCTCGCTCGCCGGCACCAGCACGACGTCGGTGTTGCCGCTCTCGAACTCGGCGACCGCGGTGCTCGGCTCGGCGATGATCCGCGCGCGCAGGGAATCGGCCTGCGGCGGGCCGCCCCAGTAGCTCTCGTTGCGGGCGAACAGCAGGTAGTCGTCGTGCTTCCAGTCGACGAACTTCCACGGCCCGGTGCCCACGGGGCGCGCGGCGAAGTCGGCGGGGAGCTGCGCCGGGACGATGGCCGTGACCGGCATCGCGAGCAGCTTCGTGAAGATCGCGAAGGGTTCCTTGAGCTGCACGACGAGGGTGCTGTCGTCGCGCACCTGAAGGCCGCGAACCGTCGAGGCCTTGCCGTCCGCGAACTCCTCGGCGCCAAGGATGGGGTAGAGGGGCCAGCCGCGCCCGCCCTTCACCGCCGGGTCGAGCACCCGCTGCCAGCTCGCCACCACGTCACGTGCCGTGAACGGGGCGCCATGGTGGAACCGCACCCCCCGCCGCAGGTGGAACGTGTAGGTCATGCCGTCCGCGGAGACGTCCCATCGCTCGGCGAGCCCCGGGATCACGCGCGCGTCTGGCGTGAAGAGGGTCAGCGCGTCGAACAGGTAGCCCACCGCCCGGCCCGTCGGCACGTCCGTCGAGAGGGCCGGGTCCAGGGAGCGGGGGTCGGACTCGTCCCGCGAGTCGACGATCGTGCGCCGGGTCGGCGCGTCCTTTCCGCCGCACGCCCCGAGGGGCAGCAGCAGGCCGAACGCGGCGAGCAGGAGGAGACGGGAGCGTCGCATGCGCGGGCTCGGGTGCAAGAAGGGTGCGGTGGGGGACGGACGCCCCGGCGCCCGCAGCCGCACACCGGCCGCCGACGCCGCGCAGCACGTTGACTATCGCTATGAGGCGCGAGAACTTACCCCTCCTCCCCTGGAGCGTCAAACACTTGTGGACGCCCGCGCCCCGTGCCGGTGGGGCAATCCCTTGAGAGGCTGTGATGACCGAGTTGGATGAAGGGCGCGTGCCGCTGTGGGACGAGCGCTCCGATGTCTGGGAGACCGAGTACGTCTACCGGCGCCGGCTGACCGAGCGCGAGCTGCTGCCCGCCGTCGGCGTGGGCGTGCTCGCCGGTCTCGCCGCCTTCTACGTCGCGCGCATCGTGCTCCAGCGCACGACACTGCGTCCGGAGCGTCGCCCGCGCTCCGCGCGCCTGCCCGAACCGCGCCTCGAGCCGCGGTGATGTCGGTGCGTCAGGGTCTGCGAGGGCTTCGCGACGCCGCGCTGATCCTTCTGTTGTCCGCCGCCGCGCTGCCGGCACAGAGTGCGTGCGACCTCGGCTCCCGCGAGCTGCGCACGCTGACGTTCCGGGGCAACCGCGCCTTCACCGACGGCGACCTCGCGACGCGCATCGTCACGACACCGCCGAGCTGGACGCGCTACGTCTTCGGGTTCGGCGAGCGGCGCTGCCTCGACGCCGAGGAGCTGCGCGCCGACGTCCTCCGGCTGCGGGTGTTCTATCGCGATCGCGGATATCCCGAAGCCGTCGTGGACACCGTCATCACGCCGGCCATCCGCGAGGCGGTGGACCTCACGTTCGTCATCGCCGAAGGCCCGCCGACGCTCGTGGATTCGTTCGTCGTCACCGGGCTCGACTCCGTGAGCGCGGAGGATCGTGCGGGCGTGCTGCGTTCACTCGGCATCGGCGTCGGCACGGTGTTCGACCGCGTCGCCCTCCAGGCGGCGATGGACAGCATCCGGGCGAGACTCTGGAACCGCGGGTATCCGCAGGCCGACGTGGCGCGGGAGTTCACCGTCCGCGATTCCGTCCGCCGCGCCGCCGTGGGGCTCCTCGTGATCCCCGGCGCGCGTGCGCGCCTCGCGGTCATCCGCGTGGCCAGCGAGCCCGCGCCCCGCAAGACGCAGCAGATCCCCGACCAGGTCGTGCGCCGCATCGCCGGCCTCCGCCCCGGGCAGCTCTACCGTGAGGACGATCTCGCCGGCGCCCAGCGGCGCCTCTACCAGACCGACGCGTTCCGCTCGGTCGAGGTGCGCGCCGTCGCGGATTCGACGCTCGGCGCGGACTCGCTGCTGGCGGTGCAGGTCCGCGTGCGCGAGGACCTCATGCGGCAGGTGGACGCGGAGATCGGCTGGGCGACGCTCGACTGCTTCCGGACCCGCGCCGTGTACACCGACCGGAACTTCCTCCGCGGCGCACGGCGCCTCGAGGTGACCGGGCAGCTCTCGAAGATCGGCTTCGGGCGGCCGCTGAACTTCGCGCCGGGCGTGTGTCGCAGCCAGCTCGAGAAGGACGACTTCAGCTCGCTGGTGAACTACTACGTCGGGGCCACCCTCCGGCAGCCGAACCTCCTGGGGACCGCCTTCACCCCGCAGCTCTCCGTGTATCGCGAGCGGCGCGGGGAGTATCTGGCCTACCTCCGCACGACCCTCCTCGGTGGCGAGCTGTCGGCCACGCGGCAGATCCGCCGCGACGTGCCGATGCGGCTCGGGTATGCCGTGGAGTACGGGAACACCGAGGCGCAGCCCGCACTCCTGTGCGCCGTCTTCAGCCGGTGCGACGAGGAGTCGCGCCAGCGGATCGGCGAGAACCAGCGGCTGGCGGTCGGCAGCATCGCGCTCGCCCGCGTGAAGCTCGACAACATCGTCACGCCGACGTTCGGCTCGGTGCTCCGGGGGGAGTACCGGGTCGCGCACAGCGCCCTGCTGTCGGCCCCCGACCTCCAGTTCCAGCGCGGCTCGGTGGACGGTTCGCTGATCCGGCCGGTCCCGGGGGGCGTCGGGGCGATCCGGCTTCGCCTGGGGACGGTCCATCCCATCGGCGGCCCGGACGACGACTCGACGACCGCGTTCATCCCGCCGCAGGAGCGGCTGTACGCCGGCGGCGCCACGAGCGTCCGCGGATTCCAGCAGAACGAGTTGGGCGCGGTGGGGTATATCGCCCGGGAGGCGCCAACCGACACGGTCATCGACGGGCGGACGTTCTACTACCTCCGTGACTCCACGATCCAGCGGGTCGTTCCGTTCGGAGGCAACTCGCTCGTCGTGGCGAACTTCGAGTACCGCATCCCCAACCCCCTCGCCCCTCGTCTCGTGCAGCACGTGCTGTTCGCCGACGCGGGCGCGGTGTGGAACCGGGGGGACCGGCTCGGCGGCATCAACCTCCGCTGGACTCCCGGCACCAGCCTTCGGGTGATCACCCCCGTGGGCCCGGTGCAGGTCAACCTTGCCTACAACCCGTACCCGCGGCAGCAGGGCCCGGTGTACTACGATTTTCCCCTCGACCAGCCCGAGGTCGGCGGCCAGCTCGTGTGCGTCTATCCCGTGAGCGCGCTGCCGCCCGCGGGATCGGCCGCCGCGGCACCGGACGCCTGCCCGGCGACGTACGCGCCCGCGCAATCGAAGGTCTTCGCCCGGCGCCTCACGCTCACCTTCTCGATCGGACCGGAGTTCTAACCCCTGCGCCGCCGGAATTTCGTCGCCCTCGTCAGCGCGATCGTGCTGCTCGTGGTGTTCGCCCTCGCCATCGGCGTCGGGGTGATCGTCACGCGCACGCCGTTCGGGCGCGAGCAGATCCGGCGGATCGTGGAGCGGCGGCTCACCGGGGGGATGCAGCAGGGCGGCTCGGTGTACATCGGGCGCATCACGGGGGGCCTGCTCGGCGGCTTCGCCGTGGATTCGTTCGCCCTGCGCGATACGTCGGGCCAGCTCGTGGTCAGCGCGGGCAGGACCACCGTGGTGTACGACCCCCGCGACCTGCTCGACCGGCGGCTGCTCATCAAGCGCCTCGAGGTCGAGCATCCGTACATCCACCTCGTCCAGCACGAGGACGGGTCCTGGAACTACAAGCAGATCTTCAAGCGCGCGAAAGAGCAGGTCGAGCGGCGGGTGGGGCGCAAGTTCGGGGACTTCGTCGTCGTGGACGAAGCGCGCGTTCGCGACGCGACCTTCCTCCTCACGATGCCGTGGCACCCCGCGGATTCGCTGCGGGGCGCGCGGCGCGACAGCGCCATCGCGGAGCACCTCGGCCGGCCGGGCGGCGCGTTCCGGCGGACGCGCGACGGCCACTTCGCGCACACGTATCGCTGGACGGAGGGCTATGCCGTGCTCTCCCACGCGCGCATCGCGGATCCGGACTCCGTGGGGCGGTCGTTCGTCGTCGATACGCTCCACGTGGTGGAGAGCGAGCCGCCATTCCGCTTCCGCAACGCGCGCGCGAATGTCCGCCAGCTCGGCGACTCGGTGTGGTTCGAGGCCCCGCACTTCGACACGCCGGCGTCCACCGGCCGCGGACGGGGCAAGGTCGTCTGGGGGAGTGGACTCCCCACGCGCTACGACATCCGCGTCTGGGGTGACAGCGTCTCGCTGAAGGACGTCGCGTGGGTGTACCCGACGCTGCCCACGACCGGCGGCGGGACGATGGTCCTGCACATCCGGAACGATCCGAAGAACCTCCGGGTGATCGACTACCGGCTGACGGAGATGGATGTCCGCACCACGGGCTCGCGTCTCCGCGGCGCGATGACGTTCGCCGTCGGCGGGCCGGTGCTCGTGGTCAAGGACGTGGACGTGCGCGCCGATCCGGTCGACTTCGACCTGCTGCGGACGTTCGCGGGCGGCCCCTTCCCGGTGGACTGGCAGGGCACGATCACGGGGACCGTGCGCGCGCGCGGCGGCCCCCTCACGCACTTCGTCGTGGACGACGCGGACGTCGTCTATCGCGACAAGCACGTCCGCGGGGCGGTGTCGAGGCTCACCGGTCGCGGTGGCCTCAACATCCTCGATCCGGAGTTCACCGAGTTCCACGACTTCGCGGTGGATGTCGCGAGCCTCGATCTGCGCACGATCCAGTACCTCTATCCGGAGTTCCCCCCGCTCGGCGGGACCATCCAGGGTGTGGCGACGCTGGATTCCTCCTGGCTCGACGTGCGGTTCCGCGATGCCGACGTCACGCACCGCAACGGACCGGAGACGCCCTCGCGCGTCACGGGCAGCGGGCGCGTGACCTACGGCGACGAGTTCATGGTGTACGACGTCGATGTCGTCGCGCGGCCGCTGTCGCTGCCGATGATGGCGCGCGCGTACCCGACGCTTCCGCTCACCGGCCTCGTCTCCGGTCCCATTCGTGCCCGCGGCACGACCGACAGCCTCACCCTGCTGACGACGCTCTCCGGCGAAGGCGGGACGCTGCAGTTCGACGGCGAGGTCGACATCTACGAGCCGGTATGGAAGGCACGCGGCACCGGCGCCGTCGTGACCGTGGACGCAGCTCGCGTCTTCACGGTGGAAGGAGTGCCGGCCACGTCGCTCAACGGCTCCTACGACATCGACATGTCGTTCACGTGGGGCGGCCCGACGATGGACTCGCTCGTCGCCCTCGGCGGACGGCTCGCAGTCGACCTGGATCGCTCGGCGGTGGACAGCCTCCGCATCGAGCCGTCGGAGGCGCGCCTCCGCTTCGCGGAGGGCCGCGTGCTCGTCGACTCCGCCCGCGTGGCGATGCTGGGCGGCGTCGTCACGGCAGCGGGCGGGGTGGGCCTCGCGGGCGGCACCGACGACTCACTGCGCATCCATGCCGTGGTGGATTCCCTCGGCGCGCTTCGCCGCTATCTCGCGTCCGCCGGGGTGGGCACCGGGGCCGGGGAGCCCGATTCGTTGAACGGCACGCTGATCGTCGACGCCGTGGCCAGAGGACGCCTCGACGCGCTCTCGCTCACCGGCACGGTGACGGGGGACGAGCTCGTCGTCGGCGCCAACGGCGCCGAGCGCCTCGCCGCCCGATTCGACGTGGCCGATGTCACCGGCGCACCCGCCGGCACGGCGGACCTGTCCATGCTGCGCACGAGCGTCGCCGGCGTGCGCTCGGACAGCCTCACGGCGCAGCTCGCGCTCGACGGCGCGCAGGGAGGCACCATCGGCGCGCGACTGTACGGCGGGCGGGGGCCGAGTGCCCAGCTCCACGCGGGGTTCCTGCGGAGCGGCGACCGTACGGCGGTCGACGTCGATACGCTCACTGTCTTCGCGGGCGACCATTCGCTCACGCTGGCGTCACCGGCGCGCATGACGCTGGACACGGCGGGCGGGGTCTTCCTCGACCCGCTGATGCTTCGCGATCCGCATCACGGCACCATCGCGCTGAGCGCGTCGCTGCCGGCGACCGGTCCCATCGCCGCCGACGTCCGCGCGGATTCCATCGCCATCGAGGATCTCGCCTCGGTCCTCCAGCGGCCCGTCGATGCACGCGGTGCCGCATTTCTCGTCGGGTCGTTGCGCGGCACGCGTGACCGGCCCGTCGTGCAGCTCGAGCTGCAGCTCGACGAGCCGGGGTGGGGCAACGCCCGCTTCGACAGCGTGGTGGCGACCGCGGCGTACGACACCGGGTTCGTCACCGGACGCCTCGACGTCCGGCGCGGCGGCCGGCAGACCGTCGCGGGCGCGCTCGAGCTGCCGATGATGCTCACGGTCGGCACGCTCCGGACGGACAAGGCGAGCCCGATTCGCGGGTGGATCGCCGTCGACAGCACGGACCTCACCCTGCTCGAGGCGTTCCCTGCCGTCGCCAACACCAGCGGCATCCTGCGCACGCGGCTGGACCTCGGCGGCACGTGGGGCGATCCGGTGGTGGAGGGCTACCTCAAGGTCGACGGCGGTGCCGCCGACGTCCGCCCGCTCGGGATCCGCCTCCGGAACGTCAAGGCTGATCTCGCGCTCCTGCCGGGCGCGGACAGCCTCGTGATCCGCGAGCTGAGCGGCCGGAGCGCCGCGGGGACGATCTCGGCGGGCGGCTGGCTGGCGTTCACGGACCTCCAGAATCCGCGCTTCGACCTCCGGCTCGACGCGCGAAACTTCCACGCGATCGACAACCGCCGCGTCGCACAGCTCGACATCTCCACCGGCGGAAGCGGCCTCCGGTTGTACGGGCGCACGCAGGCCGCCACGCTCACCGGCACGGTGTCGGTGGACCGCGGCACGATCTTCATTCCCGACACCCGCAACAAGGCCGTCGTCGAGCTGACCGGCGCCGACCTGTTCGCCCTGCTCGACACCGCCGCCGTGCGCGACCGCGGGCTCGTCCCCGCGGCCCCGTCGCGGCTCGTGGAGAACCTCCGGCTCGACGGCGTCAGCATCCAGCTCGGCGACGAGGTCTGGCTGCGGTCGCGGGAAGCGAACGTGAAGCTCGGGGGCTCGCTGCGCGTGACGCGGGCGGCGGACGACACGCGTGGGTTCGCGACGACGACCGACGAGTCGGTGCAGTACCGGCTCGCGCTCGCCGGCGCGCTGAGCGCGGAGCGCGGCACGTACACGCTCGACCTCGGGCTCGTGCGACGCGAGTTCCAAGTGGAGAGCGGGTCCGTCACCTTCTTCGGCACCTCCGACCTCAACCCCGCGCTCGACATCGCCGCGCTCCACACGGTGAAGCAGCGCGACCAGGACGACGTCCGGGTCCGGGCGCGCCTCACCGGCTTCCTCTATCCGGCGCCGACGCTGACGCTGGAGAGCGCCAGCGGCTACGCCATGTCGCAGTCGGACCTCATCAGCTACCTCGTCACCGGCCGCCCCAACGTGGAGCAGAGCTTCGCCGAAGGCCGCTCGTTCGAGACGGCAACGTCGGTCCTCCTGCCCTCCGTCGGCTCGGTCGCGAGCGCCAAGCTTCGCGAGCAGTTCGGCGGCTGGGTCGACCAGATCCGGTTCGAGACCGGGACGGGATCCACCGAAATCCAGTCGGCGCAGCAGGTGTTCGGCCGCGAAGGGTGGGAGGTGCTGTACACGTCCCGCGTCGGTGGCGAGAAGCAGATCGGCGACAACTGGTTCGTGAGCCTGAGCTCGGGGCTGTGCCAGCTCGACAGCGAGCGGCAGAGCGCCGACCCGGCGCTCAAGGGATTCGTGGACCAGCTCGCGTGGAACCTCGAGTACCGATTCCCGGAAAGCCTCACCCTGCACGCCGGCCGTGAGCCGTCGCGCAGCGCCTACGGGTGCGGACGCGAGGGGATGCGCGGAGTGGTGAACACGCCGGCGCAGTGGGCGGTCAGCCTCTCGCGCTCATGGCGGTTCTGAGCGACGGCGGCGTACCCTCCTCGCGCTCCGACGCCGAACGCGCGGCCCGGCGCCCCATCCGGCGGGCGCTCCTCATCGTCAATCCCGCCTCGCGTCGCGCCGCCCGGTTGCACGGCCGCGCGGCCGCGGCCCTCCGTGCCCGCGGCCTTGAGGTGGAGGTGTGCCTCACCGAGCGGCCGGGGCACGCGCGGGAGCTGGCCCTCGCCCGCTGCGGTGAGTTCGATGCCGTCTTCGCCCTCGGCGGTGATGGGACGGCGATGGAAGTCGCCGGAGCCCTGGTGGGCCGCAACGTCCCCCTCGGCGTCCTGGCCGGGGGGACGGGCAACCTGCTGGCGCGGGCGCTCGGGATCCCCATTCGGGTCGAGAAGGCGGTCGCCGCCCTGCTCGACGGCGACATGCTCGCCTGCGACCTCGGGCGGTTCGAAGGGGGCCAACGCTTCGCGGTGGCCGCAGGAGTGGGCATTGATGCCAGGATGGTGTCGCTTGCGCCGGCGGTACTGAAGCGGCGCCTCGGGGTGCTGGCGTACTGGCTGGCGGGTGCCCGCGCCGCCTTCGGGTCGGTGCTTTCCAGGGGCGGGCGGTTCCGGGTCCGGCTGACCGTGGACGGGGAAGTGACCGAGGGCGAGGCCGTCATGGCGATGGTCGCGAACTTCGGCGCGGTGCTCGATGAGCTCATCACCTTCGGCCCCGGCATCCGGTACGATGACGGAGTGCTGGATGCAGTCGTCTACTCACCGCGAACCCTTCCGGACGCGGTCGGCATCATGTGGCGACTGCTCCGGAAGGACTTCCGTTCCTCGCCGCACGTGCTCTATCGGAGCGGCCGCCACATCCGCATCGAGACCTTCCCACCCCAGCCGGTGCAGGCTGACGGGGAGCTGCTCGGCCACGTCCCGTTCGACGTGACCGCCGAGCCGCACGCCGCTCTCGTGCTCATCCCGAAGCGCTGACCCGTCGCAATGTCCGAACGCCGTCCGCTCGCCAACGCTCCATCGTCAGGCTACTGGCACCCGGTTCCCGACGGTCCGACGATGTCGTCGGACCTGGTGCTGCGGCTCGCCCGCGAGCGCGACCACCTCTTTCTGCTGCACGAGACGAGTGCGTCGGCGGAGCGCGTCGCGGCGCTGGACGCCAAGCTCCGCATCTTCCTCGCGGCCGTGCTGCGCGTCGGGTTCCACCGTGGGACCATCACCGTTCGGGACGTGAAGCTCGAGCCCACGCTGCTCGTGGCGGCGGGGCTGACGCCGGACGAGGAGTTGGAGCTGCGGGAATCGCCCTCCCCGGGGGCCGTGTGGCGGCGCCGGCTCGAGCAGCTCGAGCCGTATCGGGTGAGCGAGTCGTACTACCTCGACGCTCGCGACCCATGGATCGCCCGGGAATTCGGCAACGCGGTGCCGAGCAGCCTGACGCCGCGCGACGGCGGCGACTGGTCACCGCGCGATGCGCTGCTCGTGCCGCTGCGCGGTCCTGGCGGGGGCCTCGTCGGGACGCTGTCGCTCGACGATCCCATCGATCGCGCCCGGCCGACCGTCGAGCAGGTCCGGACGGTGGAGCTGTACGCGTCGCAGATCGCCATCGCGATCGAGCGCGCCCGGCTCGAGGAGGAGCGGGACCGCGAGCAGCGCCTGAGCGGTGCGCTCTCCGACGTCGCCCGGGCGGTCAACGAATCCCTGCAGCCGGCCGAGGTGCACCAGCTGATCGTGCGGCATGCGCGCGCGGTGCTGAAGTGCGACGGCGCGGCGCTGTCCCTCCTTGATGGGGACATGGTCCGCTGCGTGGCGGGCGCGGGCAGCGGAACGGCGCTGGCCGGGCTCCACATCCCGGTCGCGGCGCTGACGGCCCAGGCGATCCGCTCCGGCCTGGCAGCGATGTCCAACGACTATGCCCGGAGCCCGGAACGCGATCCCAACGTGATGGAGATCCTGCAGCCGCGTCGGGTCCTCATCGTGCCGCTGGTGTCCCGGACGGGGCCCATCGGCGTGCTCTCCGCCTTCGATCGCGAAGCGCCGTTCGTCGAGAACGACGCCGAATTCCTGCAGCGGATGGGCGAGCAGGTCGCGATGGCGGTCGTCAACGCCACGCTGTTCGACGAGGTGGCGGGGCTTGCGGAGCGCTACCGCGGGGTCGTCGAGACGACGCGCGACGCGATCGTGATCACCGATCGGTCGCGCCGGATCACCTTCACCAACCCGGCCGCCGACAAGCTGTTCACCCTGCCGCCCGGTTCGCGGGCGGCCGTCGACAGCCTCGTCCCGGCGGAGTTCCGCCCCGTCGTCGAGGCGCACGAGGCCCGCGCGCTCGCCGGCGTGCCCCAGCAGTACGAGTCCGCCGTCGAGCGTCCGGACGGCTCGCGCCGGCTCGTCGCCGTCTCCAGCGCGCCGCTGCACGAGCACGGGGAGATCACGGGCATCGTCGCGACGCTCCGGGACATCACCGACGAACGCACCGCACGCGACGCGCTGGCGCAGTCCGAGGCGCGCTACCGCAATCTCTTCGAGACCGCGACGGACGCCATCTATTCGCTCGATGCGCTCGGCGTGTTCACCTCGGTGAACGATGCGACGTGCGCCATGCTCGGGATGACCCGCGAGGAACTGCTCGGACGTGCGGTGAAGCCATTGATCGACGACGCGGAGTTCGATCGCGTGAAGGCGCACTTCTTCAGCGCGCTGGACGGCGAGCCACGGCGCTACGAGTGCAATTTCGTGCGCGCCGATGGCTCGCGCCGCCTCGTCTCGGTGACGAACACCCCCATCCGCGACGGCGACCGGGTCGTCGGCGTCCTGGGCATCGCCCGCGACGTCACCGCCGAACGGGAGCGCGAGACGGCGCTCGCGCGTTCGCAGGCCCGCTACACGCGGCTCGTCGAATCTGCCTCCGACGCGATCTTCACGACCGACGCGGACGGCCGGCTGACGTCCGTGAACCGTGCGTTCGAGAAGGGCGTCGGGCGCGTGCGCACCACGCTGCTCGGCAGGAGCTTCGTGGAGATGCTCGAGGACGGCGACCGTCAGCAGATCGCCACCCTCCTGCGGGAAACGGCTGCCGGGACGCGCTGCCATGGGAAGCTGAGCTACCGCGCGGCCGACGGAGAGCTGCGGCATGGCTCGCTGCTCGCCACACCCGTGTACGAAGGTGGGCAGCTCACGGGCATCCTCGGCATCGTCCGCGACGTCACCGACGAACGCCGTCTCGCCGAGCAGCTGCTCCAGCAGGAGAAGCTCGCGGCCGTGGGCGAGCTCGTGAGCGGCGTCGCCCACGAGTTGAACAACCCGCTCGCAGGAGTTGTCGCATTCTCGCAGCTGCTCCTCAACGGCGAGGCGCAGCCGGAGCAACGTCGTGCGATCGAGTCCATTCATACGGAAGCGCGGCGCGCGGCGCGCATCGTCGCGAACCTGCTGACCTTCGCGCGGCAGCACCAGCCCGAGCGTGCCCTCACGGACCTGAACCGGATCCTCGAGGAGACGCTCGAGCTGCGGCGGTACGCGTTGCGAACGCATGGAGTGGAGGTGGAGCTGCAGCTCGATCCCGACCTGCCCCTCACGTGGGCGGATCCCCACCAGCTGCAGCAGGTCATCGTCAACCTCGTCGTGAACGCCGAGCACGCACTCGCCGAGTGGGATGGTGAGCGGCGGATCACGCTGGCGACGTCGCGGCGCGACGCCACGCTGCTCTTCCGCGTCTCCGATACCGGCCCCGGCATCCGCGCGGAGCACCTCAGCCGGGTGTTCAATCCGTTCTTCACGACGAAGGGCGTGGGCAAGGGGACCGGCCTTGGCCTGTCCATCTCCCACGGCATCGTCCGCGAGCACGGCGGCCGCATCACCGTCGAGTCGCGCCCGGGCGCCGGTGCGCTGTTCACCGTGGAGCTGCCCTTCGTCGCGCCGCCGGCACCGTACGGCGAGCGATCTTCGTGCGACGATCAACCGTGCGGTGCGGGGAAGCGCGTGCTCGTCGTGGATGACGAGCCGGCGATCCGCCTGGCGCTCGGCGGATTCCTCCGTTCGCTGGGCTACGAGGTCGATGCCGCCGCGGGCGGCGGCGAGGCGCTGACCGCGGTGGAGCGCGCGGCGTACGACGTCATCCTGCTCGACCTCCGCATGCCCGACATGAACGGCGATGCCGTCTACACGCGGCTGCGCGCGCGGTCGTCCGCGCTGGCGGAGCGCATCGTGTTCATCACCGGGGACATCCAGGGCGATCCGGCACGCCGGTTCATCGAGGGCACGGGACGGCCGGTGCTCATGAAGCCGTTCCTGCTCGATGACCTGGCGGCCGTCGTCGCGACCACGGCGGGCGCGGCATCCTCGCCTTCCGCGTGATACCTTTCCCTCCGCGATGCCGACCGTACTGATCGTCGACGACGAGCCGCACATCACCTCGGCCCTCGGGGCATTCTTCGAGCGTGGCGGACACCAGGTCCTTCGCGCGCACTCGGGCGAGGAAGGCATCCAGGCCGCGGCGCAGGGGCGTCCCGACCTCGTCCTGCTCGACGTCCGGCTCCCCGACATGACCGGCTTCGACGTGCTGGAGCGCGTGCGTGGCGGCTCCGCGCTCGTCATCATGATCACCGGGCACGGGGACGTGCCGCTGGCGGTGCGTGCCATGCAGAGCGGCGCCGAGAACTTCCTCACCAAGCCGGTGGAGCTCGCGCACCTCGGGGCGGTCGCCGACCGTGCCTTCGAGAAGGTGCGGCTCCGGCAGATGAACGACTATCTCACGGAGCGCCGGTCGCGCGCCGAGCCGGCGGTGCTCGGCAGCTCGCCCCAGATGCGCGAGCTTGGCGCCCAGATCGATCTCCTGTCGCGCAGCGATCGCACGACGGTCCTGCTGGTGGGCGAGACCGGGACGGGCAAGGCACGCGTCGCGTCGGCGATTCATGCCCAGAGCCCGCGCGCGACGCGGCCGTTCCTCGAGGTGAACTGTGCGGCTTTCACCGCGGCCGGGCTCGACGCAGAGCTGTTCGGGCAGGAGCGCGTCCCGGGGCAGCATTATGAGGCCGAGATGCACCGTCCGGGGGTGCTCGAGCTCGCCCACGAAGGCACGCTGTTCCTCGACGAGATCGGCGAGCTGGATCCGCACCTGCAGCCGAAGCTGCTTCGCGTCCTCGAAGGCAAGGGATTCCGCCGGCTGGGCGGCACGCGCGAAGTCGCAACCGACAGCCGGCTCATCGCGGCGACGACGCGCGACCTCGTGCACGAGGTCACCGCGGGCCGGTTCCGCGAGGACCTGTACTACCGGCTCAGCGTCATGCCCATCCACCTGCCGCCGCTGCGGGCCCGGACGCGGGACGATCTGCTCGAGCTCGTCGCCCGGGTGCTTGGCGAGCTCACGCCCGGGCTTCCCGATCTGCCGACCGAGCTGGAGGACGCCGCGCTCGACCGTCTCCTCAGGTACGCCTGGCCCGGCAACATCCGCGAGCTGCGCAACGTGCTGGAGCGGGCGATGATTCTTGCACGCGGGGACGAGTTCATCCGGGAGAAGCATCTTCCGATGGAGGTGCGCGACGCCTCCGGACTCGGGGTCGAGCATCACGTGCCGCGCACGCTCGAGGAAGTCGAGCGGGCGCACATCGATCGTACGCTGCGGGCGCACGACAGCAACCGCACCCGCGCCGCGAAGGAGCTCGGGATCTCCCGGGCGACGCTGATCAAGAAGATCCGGGAATACGGATTGCGCGCCCGCTGACGTCGGCTGCACATATCACACGGATGGGGTCCATGACCGAGCTGAAGGAACGTGACGCGATGACCTGCCGGGCGTGCGGCAACGAGGAGCGCGCCTCCGAGGGCTATCCGTGTCAGGATTGCGGGACGTTCGTCTGCCTGATCTGCACCATGCGCGGCGTGATCCGTTGCCGTGCCTGCGCCGCGAAGCATCCCGACGGCGACGGCAGCGGCATCCGCGTCGCCTGACGGCGCAACGGCTCGCTCCCGCGGTTCACGGGTACAGACATCATCGACATTCCACTGCATTCACCCGAGTTGCCTCGCTCCATGGCTGCACCAGGTCGCCCCATATCTCCGCCCCATCCCATGGAACTGGCCGTGGTGGTCTCCGCCGTCGCGCCGCTCCACGCGGAGCCGCGCGTCTCGAGCCCGCAGGTCTCACAGCGGCTCGCCGGCGAGCGCGTCGAGGTGCTGGACTGGGAATCGGAGTGGCTGCTGGTCCGTGGAAGCGACGGCTACGACGGGTGGATGCACTCGGGCTACCTCCAGCCGACGCATCACGCCGAGATGCCAGGTGATGCACGAGTGTCGCTGGGCTGCATCGTTCGTGGCGCCGACGGAGTCGTTCGGCCACTCCCGCTCGGCGCGGCGCTGGCCTCCGACGACGAGCTGGTGGACGGCGAGGTCGTTCGCGCCGACGAGCTCGAGCGGCTCTTCCCCCGTGACGCAGCCGCGATCGCCGACACCGCGCGCCGGTACTTCGTGGGGACCAGCTATCAGTGGGGCGGCGTGACGCCCTGGGGGGCCGACTGCTCGGGCTTCTCGCAGACGATCTTCGCCCTGCACGGGGTGACCCTGCCACGGGACGCGTGGCAGCAGGCGCTGGAGGGGGCGGATGCCGGCAGCGATCCGATCACCCTGCTCCCGGCCGACCTGCTCTTCTTCTCCGATCGGCCCGACCAGAAGATCACCCATGTGGGGATCTCGCTCGGCAGCGCGGAGATGGCGCATCTCGCGCTCGGCCGCGGGGGGTACCGGGTCGAGAAGCTGGACGACCCGGCCGATCAGTACGTGCAGAAGCTGAAGGAGCGGTTCCTGTTCGGGCGGCGCTACCTGTAGCGGGGCGCCGTCCGCCGGACCGCGGGCGGGGTCAGGACACGAGCCCCGAGAACGCGCGCCCCGGTGCCGACGCGGCACCGCTCAGCGACCGGACCTGCACCGGCACCTCGGCCGCCCGCTCGCCGTCCACCGACACGGACATGATGTAGGCGCCGGCCTCGTTCATCGGCAGGTCGATCTGCGCGATGAGCGGCAGGTCCATCTCGAGTACTCCCGGGGGCGGCGTGCCGACATTGAGCTCGCCGGTGCTCTGCCACAGCTCCTGGCCGCTGGGGTTCAGCCAGCGGAGCGAGACGGAATGCGTCCCGGCGTCGAGCGGCGTTCCCTTGAGGTGCACCACGAGGTGCGCCCGCGGGTGAATCGACGGCAGCCCCCCGACCTGGAGCGCATCGAACACGCCGAGGATGTTGAGCTTCCCCTCCTGGGAGAGGTTGGCTGCGTCGGCGAAGAGGGCGAAGGAAACCTGCATGCCGTAGCATAGCGGATCAGCCCGCGATCGTGCCACCCGTTAACTTTGGGGGATGAAATTCGCCGCGCTGGAAGACGCCGGCGCGCCAGCACAACCCCGGGTGGGCCGCGCGACCGCGCGCCCCGGCTTCGGCGCGACCGACGTCATGTTGTTCATGATGGCGCTGATCTGGGGCGCCAATTTCACTGTCGTCAAGTACGGCACGCAGGCCGTCGCGCCGCTCGCCTTCAACGGTGTTCGGATGCTGCTCGCCAGCATCGCGCTCGCGGTGCTGGCCTACGTGTGGACGAAGGACCGGCCGACCCGGCGCGAGGTGATCGTCCTGCTCGCCCTCGGGGTGCTCGGCAACGGCCTGTACCAGTTGCTGTTCGTCGAGGGGATCTCGCGGACGCGGCCGGCCGATGCGGCGCTCGTCATCGCGGCGTCGCCGGCGTTCATCGCCCTGCTGGGCCGCCTCACGGGCGTCGAACGGATCACCACGCGCGGCGCCATCGGCGTTGCCGTGTCGATCGCCGGCGTCGCGTTCGTCGTCATCGGTGCGCCGCAGGCAGGCGGCGGGCAGATGCAGTCGTCGCTCCTGGGGAACGCCCTGGTGCTCGGCGGCTCGCTCTGCTGGGCGGTGTACACCATCCTGCTCAAGCCGTACACGCACCGCATCGACGGCATCCAGCTCTCCGCGCTGACGATGGTCGGCGGCACGGTGCCGATGCTGCTGTTCGCGGCGCCGGACATCGCCGCCACCGACTGGTCGGCGCTCCCGCCGCTCGCCTGGGGCGCGGTGGCCTACGCCGGGCTGGCGGCGCTCGTTCTCGCCTATCTCTTCTGGTATCGCGGGGTGCGCGTCATCGGGCCGACGCGGACCGCCATGTACGCCAATCTGCAGCCGGCCATCGCGATGGTCATCGCATGGCTCGCGTTCGGGGACCGGCCGGGTGTCGTGCAGCTCGCGGGGATCGCCGTGATCACGACCGGCCTGCTGCTCACGAGATCCTGAGATGAAGCTCGTCCTGTTCGATATCGATGGAACGCTGCTCTGGTCCGATGGCGCGGGCCGGCGCGCCATTCACCACGCCTTGCGCGAGACCTTCGGGACCGTTGGCCCCGCCGACTACTGGTTCGATGGGAAGACCGACCCGCAGATCGTCCGCGAGCTCATGGAGCGCGAGGGGTTCGAGGCCGGCGAGATCGCGCGCCGGCTGCCGCACACCCTTGCGCTGTACCTCGAGCGGCTCGCGCTGGAGCTGCACGACCCCGCGCATGGCGCCGACGCGCTGCCCGGCGTGCACGAGCTGCTCGATGTGCTCGAGGCGCGGGAGGACGTCGTGCTCGGCCTGCTGACGGGGAACATCGCCGGCGGCGCGCGGGCCAAGCTCGGGCGGGTCGGGATCGATTTCGACCGTTTCGTCGTCGGGGCGTTCGGCTCGGATCACGAGGTCCGGCCCGAGCTCCCCGCGATCGCGCAGCAGCGCTGCCGCGAGGTGCTCGATTTGCATGTGCCGGGAGACCGTGTCATCGTGATCGGCGATACGCCGGCCGACCTCACCTGCGGTCAGGGGATCGGGGCTCGGGCCGTCGGCGTGGCGACGGGACGCTACTCGGTCGAGGAGCTTCGCGCGTACCGGCCGCACGCGGTGTTCCGCGACCTGTCGAAGACGAACGACGTCGTCGAGGTCATCCTCGCGGCCTGAGACGTTGCAGCACCATCCTGTTTCCCTTGCCGCCGCGGAGTCCTCGTTCATGGCGCTCTTCCCCGACGGGCCGGTCCGGCTTCGCATGAGCGGCAGCGTCCGGCGACGCCCGATGAGCGGCGTCGCGTCAGTGGCCGTCGATGCGGACGGAGTGGTCGTGACGCCGCTCGATGCCGCGATGCAGGCCGCTGCATCGGTGCGCATCGCGTTCGACGGTATCGACGGAGTCTCCCATGCGACGGACGCCACGGGCACGTTGACGATCCATCTCAGCGGCGGCGAGCACCTCACGGGCGTGGGCGACCCGCGTGTCGCGCAGGTCGCCGATTCCATCCTCGTGAGAGGGCGGACGATGCCCGAGCTGGCGCGGGCGATT
>DASTYL010000077.1:0-5118 GCA_035764975.1 Gemmatimonadaceae bacterium
TCCACGCTGTCTCGAGTACTTCGACGGGCTCGCGCTCGAGATCGCCCGGAGCGTTCACTCGGATCAGCGTTGGGCGGTGAGCGCGGCCGGCATGGTGTACGTAGAGGAGGCGTCGACGGATGGCGGCGAGCCGCCGCTCGACGCGTGGCTCGCGATGGCGGAGACGCACGGTGCGCTGACCGACGACGTTCTCGTGTTCGAGGGAGAGGCCGCGCTTCGGGAGGCGCGGCGTCTCCGGCATGCCGTGCCCGCGACCATGAACGAGCGGGGAGGGCGCCATCGCGCGGCGGGCGGGCGCAAGCTCTCGACCGACTGGGCCGTGCCGCATCGGCGGCTCGCGGAGGCCATCACCGAGGCGCGGCGGCTCGCGCGCATCGCGGGCGTCCCGACGCCGGTGATCTACGGGCATGCCGGCAGTGGCCATCCACACGAGAACTTCATCGCCGAGGACACCGCGACCCGGGAACGGACGGAGACGGTGATCGAAGCAACGCTGCGGCACGTGATCGCGCTCGGCGGCACCGTTGCCGCCGAGCATGGGATCGGGAAGGTGAAGCGCCGCTGGCTTCCGCTCCAGGCAACGGCGCAGCAGCTCGGCGTCATGCGCGCGGTGAAGCGCGAGCTGGATCCGCACGGGATTCTCGCGCCGGGCAATGTGATCTGATGGCGCCTCGCTTCCGCTCCGTCATCCTCGACGCGGATTCGACGCTCTGCGCCGTTGAAGGGATCGACTGGCTCGCGGGGCAACGAGGGCCGGCCGTCGCGGCGCGGATCGTCGAGGTGACGGAGCGCGCGATGAATGGCGAGATCGCGCTGGAGGCGGTGTACGGGGCCCGGCTCGAGATCGTCGAGCCGGATGCGGCCCTCATCGGCCGCCTGAGCGACGTCTATCTCGAGCGCCTGGTGCCGGGCGCCGAGGAGGCGGTGCGGACACTCACGGCAGCAGGGGTGGAGCTCGCGATCATCAGCGGCGGGATCCGCCAGGCGCTCCTCCCGCTCGCCGTGCACCTCGGGGTCGCCGCGGAGCGGCTCCGGGCCGTGGACATCTTCCTCGATGATTCCGGAGCGTACGCCGGCTACGATACGCGGTCGCCGCTGGCAACCGACACGGGCAAGGCGGCAGTCGCCGGCGAGCTCGCGATGCCGCGGCCGACGCTGATGGTCGGCGACGGCCACACCGACCTCGCGGCGCGACCCTCGGTGGATGCGTTCGCCGCGTTCGTCGGAGTGATCAGGCGCGAGCCGGTGGTGGAACGCGCAGATTACGTCATCTCCTCATTCGACCAGCTCACCACGCTGATACTCTCATGACGACGACGAGCTTCGGGACATTCTTCCTTCCCGGTCCCACCGAAGTGCATCCGGACGTCCTCGCGGCGATGACGAGGCCGATGATCCCGCATCGCAGCACGAAGTTCGAGGAGCTGTTCGCCCGATGCCAGGCGGGGTTGAAGGCGCTCTTCCGCACGACGCGCCCGGTGTTCGTCAGCACGTCGTCGGCGACGGGATTGATGGAGGCGGGGATCCGCAATGCGCCGCCGGGGCCGGTGCTCTGCCTCGTGAACGGCCAGTTCTCCGACCGGTTCGGCGCGATCGCACGCGCGTGCGGCCGGGAGGTCGACCTCCTGACGGTCGCATACGGCGCGGGATTCGACCTGGCGGCGGTGGATCGCCAGCTCGCGTTGCGCCGCTACGCCGTGCTCACGGTCGTGCACTCGGAGACGAGCACCGGGGTGCTGACGGACATCCGCGCGGTCAACGCCCTCGCGCGCCGGCATGGCGCCACATGCCTCATCGACAGCGTCACCGGCATCGGCGCCGCGCCGGTGGAGTTCGATGCATGGGAACTGGACTACGTCCTCACCGGTTCGCAGAAGGGACTGGCCCTGCCGCCCGGGCTGGCCTTTGCGGTGGCGAGCGAGGCGTTCATGCGCAATGCGGCGCAGGCCGCGGACCGCGGGCTGTACTTCGACCTCGTGGAGTTCGAGCGATTCTCCGCAAAGCACCAGACGCCGAACACGCCGGCGCTTTCGCTGATGTACGCGCTCGAGGTCCAGATGGCGCGCATGCAGCGCGAGGGCGTCGAGGCGCGGTGGGAGCGACACGCCACGATGCGCGCCGCCACGGAGCGGTGGGTCGCGGAGTGCGCCTCGCGGCTCGGCATCGCGATGCGCATGCTCGCGCCCGAAGGGATGCGGTCACCATCCGTGAGCACGGTCCTGCTGCCGGAGGGGATGGATGCCCGGAAGCTGCTTCCCCTCGTCGAGGCGCACGGCATCACCATCGGCGGGGGGCTGGGCCCGCTCGTGCACACCACCTTCCGCATCGGCCACATGGGCGACCACACCATGGACGGACTCGGCAAGTGTCTCTGCGCGGTCGAGGGCGCGCTGGGACAGCTGGTCCAGGCAGCGTGAAACAGCGAACGGTGAACGGCGACTGCAGGTCGCCGTTCACCGTTCGCTGTCTCACTTCACTGATCACCGGTCGCTGTTGACCGGATCGCCGTTCACCGCATCGTCACCCCCCTTGAGATCAATGGGTGACGCTCACCGGTCGGCGGTTGCCTTCTCCTCCTCCAGCGTCTGCAGCACGTCGCGCCACGCGAACTTGCGGCCGGTGCCGCGGACGTAGTAGTCCATCCACATCATCTCCGCCGTGCTCTTGAGCAGCCGGTTGCGCGCGTCCGGGATGCCGTGCGAGTTGCCGGGGTAGAGGAAGAGCTCCGTCGGGACGCCGAGCTTCTTGAGCGCCATGTGGAGCTCGATGCTCTGCGCGGCCGGCACCCGCGGGTCGCCTTCCACGACGTGAATCATCGTCGGCGTGCGCGCGTTGGTGATGTACTTGAGCGGCGACTGCTGCCAGTATGCGTCGAAGTCCTCGTATGGCAGCTTGTTGCCGAGGTAGTACTGGCGGTTCCGCTGCACGTCGCTCTGGGCGTACATGGAGATCCAGTTGGACGTGCCGGCGCCGGAGCTGATCGCCTTGAAGCGATCGGTGTGCGTGAGGATCCAGTTGGACCAGTGACCGCCGGCGCTCCAGCCGAGCACGCCCATCTTCGTCGAGTCGACGAGCCCCTGCGCGATGAGGTGGTCGACGCCGGTCATGATGTCCTGGTAGCCCGGGTCGAAGTAGTTCCCGACGATGCCGTTCTTGAATGCTTCGCCGTAGTTCGTCGACCCGCGATAGTTCGGCTTGAGCACGACGTAGCCGGCGCCCGCGTACACCTGGGCGCCGTAGCCGCCGTTGAAGCCCAGCACGTCCGCGGATGCGGGGCCGCCGTGAATCGCGACGATGAGCGGGTACCGCTTGCCCGGCTCGTAGCCGATCGGCTTCACGAGCACGCCGCCGACCTTCGTGCCGTCGGTGGACGTCCAGGTGATCTCCGTTTCCTCACCGAGGGCGTACCCGGCGACCTCGGGGTTGGGCGCGGTGAGCTGCGTCCACGCCTTCCGGTCGCCGATCCGCGTCATGGCCGGGACGGTGTAGAAGGACGGCGGCGTCTCCGGGTCCGCGTACGTGAGGATGATGCGACGGCTGTCGTCGTCCTCGCTGGCGCTGACGACTCCCTCGACGTTCGTGAGCGGCTTCACGTTGCCGGTGGCGATGTCGAGCGCGAGCACCTGGTTGGTCGCGCGGATGCCTTCGTTGAAGTAAATGGTGCGTCCGTCGCGTGACCAGAAGCCCACGCTCACGTCGCCGTCGAAGCCCTCACCGAGCTTGCGCCAGGCGCCCCCGGCGATCGCACGCAGGTAGACGCGGGCGTTCTTCATGTTGTAGCCGGTCGTGTCGTCCGAGGCGCTGAACGCGATCCAGCGCGAATCCGGCGAGAAGCTCAGCGCGCTCTCCGACACCTCCGTGTTGCCCGTGAGGCGCTCGATGCGGCCGGTCGCAGTCTCCAGCAGGTGGAGGTTGGAGTGGATCCCCTGCTCCGTGATGCCCCGCGAATAGCGATCGCTCGGCAAGGCGCGGAAGCCGATCCACTTCGAGTCGTCGGAGATGGTGAAATCCGTGACGCTGTACGACGTGTCGGTGGTGAGGCGCGTCGTCCGGCGGCCGTCCAGGTCGAGCGCCCAGAGGCTCGACGTCGGGGTCAGCGGGTTGCGGATGGCGACCGTGAAGCGCTTCTCCGTGCGCGTTCGCTCGTCCTTGTCGACCGTGTCGGCCGTGACGAAGTAGATCCGCTTCGCATCGGGGGAGATCTGCCACTGGCCGACGCCCGTCGGATGGCGCGTGAGCTGCTGCGCCTCGGCGTCGCGCCCTGCCGCGAGATCCGCGACGGCGAGGGCGTAGAGCTGCTCCTCGTCGGCCTTGCCGGCGCGGTACACGAGCCAGCGGCCGTCGCGGCTGAACGCGAAGGTGCTCACGCCGGGCTTTGCCTCGGTGATCTGCTTCGCTTCGCCGCCGTCCGGGCGCATGAGGTAGAGCTGGTTGCTGCTGCTGCCGCCGCCGCTCGAGCCGCCCGCGCCCGCGCTGCTCCCGCTCGTGCCGCTGCTCGGCGCCGCGTCCCGGTTGGAGAGGAACACGAACCATCCCCCGCCAGGCGCCCAGCGCGGCTGCGTCTCGTTCTTCTTCGTGAACGTGAGCTGCTTCGCCGATGCGAGCCCGCGCTCCGTCGAGACGAGGTGGATGTCACTCTGGGTCGTCGCATCCTTCCAGCTGGGCGACGTGAGCGTGTAGAGCATCCACTTGCCGTCGGGGCTCACGGCGGCGCTGCCCGCCGTGCGCAGGTGCTGCATGTCGAGCCAGGTCATCGGCCGCCTGACGGCTGCCTGCGTGGCGGTCGCCCGGGCGGCGGTCTGGGCGGCGGCTGGCGCAGCAGCCATCGGCCCGAGAGTGAGGGCGCCGGCCGCGAGGAGGATGCCGGGGCGAAGGCGACGAACGAGAACCATCGGGAGAGCTCCGCGGGAGGAATTCGCCAGAATATTACCCGCGACGCCGGCTATTGCACGTCGAACTCGTTCGTCAGCACGGTGCGCTGCGGGTCGCCCACGTCGGGCCCGATGAGCACCCGCACGCGGTACGTGCCCCGCCGATGGGCGGCGAAGGAGAATGTCGTGGACGACCCGGCCCGGAGAGTGTCGGTATCCGTCGTGTAGATGCCGGGACAGATGATGC
>DASTYL010000078.1:0-2762 GCA_035764975.1 Gemmatimonadaceae bacterium
CCGCGGCGGGGGAGGCTCGAGGAGGACATGCGGTCCGGGGCGAAGGGGAGTGGGGCGTCGGACCCCTATTCTGGGACGCTGCCTGGCGGGTCGCCAGAGGCAGTGTCGGCGCCGAGCAGCTCGTCGAGGGCGATCGATGCATGCAGGGCGCGCCCGGCCCGGAGCAGGGAATCGAGGATGGCGCCGTTCACGCGTCCCGCGTCGACCCCCGCACGGGCGAGCACGTCGACCGCCCGGCGGCGGGTCGCGGATGTGCCGCGCCGGTAGACGTCGCGGTGCACGAGAAGGCTGTCCCGCCTGACTTCCACCACCTGATACGCGATGTGCAGCGGCACCGGCTGCGGCAGCGTGACCTCGCGCGTGCGCCGGCTCCGCGTCGTGAGCACGTCCACGTCCGCCTCGGTGATCGGGGCGGCCGTGGACTGCTGCAGCAACCGGGCGAGCGCGATCGCGTCGCGGTTGCGCATCCGCAGGCAGCCGTGCGAAGCCGCTGTGCCGATGCTGGATTCGAACGGGCTGCCGTGGAGGTAGTACGGGCCGCGCATCAGCAGCTTGACGCGCCCCATCGGATTCCCCGGCCCTGGCGGGGTGACGCGTTCCCCCGCGGCCCACTCGCGATCGGGCGGATACCACCACGGATTCCAGATGATCCGCGTGACGTGGAAGTCTCCGGTCGGGGTCGGGTACTTCCGCATGCCCACCGCGACACCATATGTCGCGACGATGGCGCCATCACGCACGACGTCGAGGCGGTACGCGGGGATGTTCAGGACGAGATGGACGGCAGGCGGAGCACCGTGGGCCGCCGCGGCCGCCGGCTGCGCAAACGACCAGGCCGCTGCGCCGAGCAACGCGAGCGCGAGGAGTGCGTGCGCAGGAGCGCAGAGGGAAGTGGCTGCCGATCGCCAGCGTGTCGCCTGCATCTGGTGCTCCACCACGGCGTCGTCGCATGGTGGACCCGGGTACCGGTCCACATGGTCGGGAAATGTCCCGACGGTGCGGTCCGCAGTCCGCATTCCGCAGTCCGCAGCCCGAAAACGCCACGAGGGCGCCCGACCGGGCGCCCTCGCGTCTTCACGTCGCATCGCAGTCAGTTCGCGATCGCGTAGCCGGAGAGGTGGTCCGTGATGAAGGTGATCTTCCGCGCGGCCCGGTCGTCCGTCCCGCCCATGTTCTCGAGGAACGTCTTCGTCGAGTCGTCGACGTAGAACACGGTCAGCGGGTCCGTCCCGAGCGCGGCGTCCGGGCACCGCGAGTAATCGATCGTGACCGAGACCGGCTGCTCGAAGTCGAAATGCGACAGGAGGCCGCCGTTGATGGTCACCTCCATGTACTTCGAGGCGGGGACGACGAGCTTGAAGGTGGTGGCGGAGAGCACGGCACCGGCCGGTATATTGATCGTCGTCCCGCCCGCGGTCAGCGCTCCGCCGAGGACGCCGATCACGCCCTCGGCGGCGTGTTCGCGATCGGTGGGGCAGACGACGAGCTGCTTGTCGGCAGCCTCGCCTCCCGCCGGCGCGGCTGGAACTGCCTCATGTCGCCCCACCGTGGGGTCGCTGCATGCACTGACGAGCAGGGCGGCGAAAACCGTCCCGCGGAAGGCCTTGAGGATGGACATGAACTCGATCTCCACGACATGATGGCATTTGCCGATGGAACGAACGGTTCGGTTGCCTGCACCGGCCGCCTGGAGCGCCCGCTCCCATCGTACCGCTTCGTTCGGCAGCGCATATGTTTCAAGAGTGATACCACAAATGCTCGTGATTCCCGTCACCCATGACTGAAGGCGTGCGGCTGCTGGCCGAAGGGGCCCGGGCGGAGAAGCTCGGCGTGCTCGACCGTGCGCTGACGGCGTACGAGGAAGCGGCATCCACCTCCACGAGCGCCGACGTGGTGGCGGAGGCCCTGACCCGCATCGCGGACGTGCTGCGCCTGCAGTGTGACTGGGACCGGGCGCTGGCGACCGCTCGGCAGGCGCAGGACGTGGCGGCCAAGGAAGGTCTCTCGGTACGGCAGGCACAGGCGCTGAACGCCGAGGCGAGCGTGCACCTCGCCCGTGGCGACCTCGACGGCGCGGTGCCGCTCCTGGAGCAGATGGTACGCGTGAGCGACGACGTCCGCCTCCGCGGCATCGGCCTTCAGAACCTCGGCTCCGTGTACGCGCAGCGCGGGGACCTCGACGCCGCCGAGCGGATGTTCGCCGAGTCGTTCGCGTGCTTCCACGAGTGCGGCTACGAGCGCGGGCAGGCAATCGCGCTCAACAACCAGGGACGCGTCGCGCTCGACCGGGGAGACGCCGTCCACGCGAAGGCCGTCCTGGAACAGGCCCTCACCTCGGCACGGCAGGTGGAGGACGAGGAGCTCATCGCACTCGCGACGACCAACCTGAGCGAGGCGACGCTGGCCGCGGGCGACTACCCGCGCGCGCACGACCTGGTGTGCAGCGCGCTCGGCCACTTCCGCGAATCGGGCAACCGCTGGCGCGAGGTGGAATGCCTGCGCCTGCTCGGGACGATCAACGAGCGGCGCGGCTATCGCGACGAGGCACAGCGCTGCTACTCGCGCGCACTGGAGCTGGCGACACAGATCGATGCCCGGCTGGAGGTCGCCACGCTCGGGCGGGCGCTGGAGCGGCTGGCGTAGGGCCCGCTTCGCGCGAGGGGGCGCGCTTCGCGCGAGGGGGCGCGCTTCGCGCGAGGGGGCGCGCTTCGCGCGAGGGGGCGCGCTTCGCGCGAGGGGGCGCGCTTCGCGCGAGGGGGCGC
>DASTYL010000079.1:0-2222 GCA_035764975.1 Gemmatimonadaceae bacterium
ATGGAACGTGACCCCGACGTCGCCGTTGTAGAGGCCAGTGCCGTGGTCGTTGGCGGTCACGAGCACCGGGCGGCGGTCGTACCACTGCGACCGGGCGACGGACCGACGCTGCCGCAGCCACCGCTCGATGGCGTCGTTGAGGCCCGTTACGCCATGCGGACCATCGCGAAGGGCGCACAGCACCCTGAACGCCCCGAAGTGCTCCAGCGCTTCCGCGGGCGTGCTCGCGGCGAAATACGCTTCGATCTCCGGCAGCACGGACTCGAGCAGGTCGCCCACGCGGCGGACCGGTTCCCGACGCGACACGTCGGGGTATTCGCCGGACGCCAGCACCGCCAGCGCATCGCCCGCCTCGCCTTCCCGGATCGACTCGGCCAGCGCACCGATCCCGGGCTGCTTCTCGAACCGGAACGACCGCCGGAGCCGTACGACCGCATCCCGCAGCGGTGGCGCGTCGCCAACTTCGTCGAGCCGCTGCCCCGACACCCGCTCGTACCACGCGCCGAAGCCCGCACCGTGCGCCGCACCGCAGGCATCCGCCGCGCGGCAGATGTCGCCCAGCACGTACCCGGTGTCCACGCTCGCGAGCTGGTCCTGGTCGCCGAGCAGGATGATGCGGGCCGTCGGGCGCGAGGCCGCGAAGACGGCGTCCATCATCAGCAGGTCCACCATCGACGCCTCGTCCACGACGATCACGTCCTCGGCGAGCGGATGCCCGGGCCCGTGCGTGAACCGATCCGCCCATGGCTGATAGCCAAGCAGGCGGTGCAGCGTCTGCCCCTCGCGCGGGATCGCATCGCGGATCGTGTCGGAGATCGGGAGCTTCGCCGCACCCTCGCGAAGCGCCTCCGCGAGCCGAGCCGCCGCCTTGCCCGTTGGGGCCGCGACGGCGATGCGCAGCGATCGGTCGCGGCTCAGCAGCAGCGCGAGGACGCGCGCGACGGTGTACGTCTTCCCGGTACCGGGACCGCCGGTGATCACCGACAGCCGGTTCCGCAGCGCCGCCGCCGCGGCGACGGCCTGCCAGTCCGTCGGCTTGCCGGCACCGACATCGAAGCACGCGCGGAAGAGCGCCGTCGTCTCCTCGCTGACGTCAGCCGGAGACCCGGCCTGCTCCCTAACGCGCGCGCGCACCGCCTCCGCCAGCCGCCGCTCGGCCGCATGGAAGCGATAGAGGTAAAGCCGCTCGCCCTCGAGGACGAGGGGCGACGGCTCGGCGCCGTCGGCACACAGTCCGCTGCGCTGGAGCGCCGAGCGGCAGCGCTCGAGGTCCGGGAGCGCCACGCCGACTCCATCGCCGCCATGCGTCTGTCCGGCGATCGCGGCGAGGTCGAGGCAGCTGTGTCCCCTGCCCCGCTCCGCGCTCAGCAGCGCTCCCGCGAGCGCGACCGTCTGCACGTCGGCTACGTCGCCGAGCGACGCGGCAGCGCGGCGCGCCAGCAGGCTGCCGAGCTCCACGTCGATCGGTGCGAGGAAGCCCTCCGCGGCGAGGGCATGCAACTGCTTCATGCGTGGCCTCCCGCGGCCATCAGCGCATCGAGCGCGAGGATCAGCGACTCCGCCGGCCGGTGATGGTGCCACCCCCGCGCGCTGCCGTCGATGCCACGGAGGAAGGCATACCACACGTCGCCCATGTGCGTCTCGTAGCGATACCCCGGCACGCGCATCCGCAGGAAGCGGTGCAGCGCCGTGACGTACAGGTGGTACTGGAGCACGTAGTGGCTGCCGAACATCTCCGGCTCGAGCGCATCCGGCTCGTAGTTCGCCAGGTCGGCGCCGAGGTGGTTGGACTTCCAGTCCACCACGTGCCAGCGGCCGTGCTGCTCGAACGCGAGGTCCACCACGCCGGTGAGGAAGCCGAAGGTCCGCTGGGGCGAGATCGCGCGCAGCACCGGCGCATACCGCTGAGCGACATCGTCGCCGTGCGCCGCGAAGAGGTCGGCGAGCGTGTGCCGCTCCACCGCGCCGAGCGGCAGGTGGAACTTCCACTCACGCAGCGTCTTCCCCTTCGGAACGACCCGGAGCGGGAAGTCCGCGGCCGGGAGCGTGCTCCGGAGCACGCGATTGACCATCGCGATCGTCGCCGTGATCCGCAGGTCCGATTCATCCAGCGCGAACCGGTGGCGATGCAGGACGTCCGCCACCGTCGCATCCACGTCCGACGCGGGCCCGCCGAAGTCGAGCTTCTCGAAGATCTCGTGCAGCGCGATCCCGGCGTGCCG
>DASTYL010000080.1:0-31995 GCA_035764975.1 Gemmatimonadaceae bacterium
GCGTGGGATCGAACCGTTCCACTCCGGCAGCAACAGCGCGGCGCAGGAAGGCTTCGTGCACGCCGCGGTGGCGGCGTACCTCGCCGATCGCAAGGCGCTCGACCGGTCGTGGGATGCGTTCCGCACGTACGCCTGCGATCCTGCAGCGCCCCGCCGCGGCCGGATCGATCTCGGCAAGGGAGTCGAGACGGGGTGGTCGCACGACGACGCCTCCCCCTGCGCGGTCAACCCGAAGGGGACGACGAAGCGTGTGCCCCGGGGGCGTCCCGGAGCCGGACGCACCGTTCGCCTCGATGGCGCGATCATCAACGACATGCGCCGCGGCGGCGACTATCAGTGGCCGCCGGGATTCACCCAGTACCCGTGGGTCGGGCTCGAAGGCTTCGTCCCCGCCGCGGTGATCCTCCATCGCAGCGGCTACCCCGCGTTCGACGTCGCGGACCGCGCGGTGCTGCGCACCCTGGAGTACCTCTGGTACCTGCGCGTGCAGACCGGTCGCGAGGTGTGGTTCGACGGGACGCGCGCCGATGAGATCGTATTCCTCGTCAACAGGGCGTACGGCGTCTCGTTCCCGGTGGTGGATGTCGTGCGAGCGGGACGACTCGTCGGCTACACCGATTGGAGCCACATGACCTGGCGGCGCTGAGAGCCAGGGTCGCCCGCCGGGGGCTCCTGGCTCTCAGTGCTGCGGTTGGCGCGCCCGCCCGCGTCCCCGGCGATCAGTTGCGCGTGCGGTATTCCAGGTTGTCGAAGCTGAAGGTGATCGGGAACGTCACCTGATCGGCATTCGGCCCCTCGACGCGTATGCCTGTCGTGCCGGGGACGTCCAGCGCCGGCTCACTCACGGGCACGTCGACCTGCCATGCCGCCGGCTCCGTGCTCCCGTCGGCCCAGACCCGAAGGCGCAGCGACGTCGCCGGGCTCGTGCCCGCGCACTCCCAGCGAATCCAGTAGCGCTGCCCCGGGGCCCATCGGGGAGTGATGGCGGTCAGGTCGGTCACCCACGCGAGCACGCCGTTGACGTTCTTCTCCACGCGCACGTCCATCGCGCCGGTGCCGAAGGCACGCACCCGGAAGCGATAGTAGTTGTCGCCGTCGGTGAGCCGGTCGTCGCGGCGCGCATACACCTGCACGGTGTAGAAGCGGCCCGGGTTGTCCGGCATCCGGTCGATGCCGAACGACACCAGCCCCGTCACGTTCAGTCCGTAGCCGTCGGTCGCGACGACGTTGCGCGGGCGCGTGCTCGTCGCGACGATCCTCCCGAGGCCGCCGTCGACGCTGAAGGCGCTGATGACGTCCGCGTCGATGCGCCACGGACCGCCGACGTCGGCGGTGCCCCAGCCGCCGCTGACGGTGCGGGCGAACGCATCGCTCACCAGGAAGCTCGTCGGGGTGGACGACGCGACGGTGGCCGTCGTCCCGTTCGGGGCGCTGCGCGCTCCGTTGGCATCCGTCACCACGAGCACGACGTCGAACACGCCCGCCGACGCATACGTATGCGTCGGCGTGGCCCCGGTGCCGGTGGTTCCGTCGCCGAAGTTCCAGGCGTAGCTCAACGGGAGGTGCCCATCGGGATCCGTCGACCCCGTGCCGTCGAAGCTCATCGGCGTGCCCGCGGTACCGGAGTACGGACCGCCGGCATCCGCGATCGGCAATTCATTGGGGACGATCGCGACGGATGTCGTGTCGGGAGCGCTCACCGCACCCCACGCGTCAGTCACGACGAGGATGACCTCGAAGGTGCCCGCGCTCACGTACGTATGGGAGGGCGCGCTCCCGCTGCCCGTGCTGCCGTCGCCGAATCGCCAGCTGTAGCTCAGCGGGAGGCGCTGGTCCGGATCGCTCGACGACGTCCCATCGAATGCGACGGGCACGCCCGCCGTCCCTGAATACGGCCCCCCGGCATCGGCGACCGGCAGCTGATTCGGCTCGATCGACACGCGGGCCGTATCCGGAGCACTCACCGCCCCCTTTGCGTCGGTGACGCGGAGGATGACGGTGTACGTGCCCAACGCGGCGTAGGCATGCACCGGCCGGCTCCCGCTCCCCTGGGTTCCGTCACCGAAGCTCCATGAGTACTTCAACTTGCTCGACGGGCCATCCGGGTCGTTCGATGCCGTGCCGTTGAACCGGATGCCCATGCCGACGCCGCCGACGTACGGCCCGCCCGCATCCGCGGTCGGCGGCTTGTTCCTCGAGGCGGCTGCGTACACCACGTCGTCGGGCGCCGAGGGTGCCGGCGCGGACGCGTCGGAGCACGACCACAGGGTGAGGGCGAGGACGGCCGGCACGGCGGCCGCGAATGGGCGTGCATACGACGAGCGCATGTTGCTCTCCCTTCATCGGAGTGGGCGAACACTTGCTGGGATGCGGTCGGCCGGAACGGCTGATCGAGCCGACCCGACATCCCGTCGGGCCGGCTGCGTCTCGCTTCAGCCACCGGCTGCCTGCAGCGCGTTGCTCTTCGAGCAGGACAATCAGTTCGTTCCGATGTATTCGAGATCGTCGAAGCTGAAGGTGATCGGATAGTTCACCTGGTCGGCATTGGGCCCTTCCACGCGGATCCCCGTCGTCCCCGCGACGTCGAGCGCCGGCTCATCGACGACCGTATCGATCTGCCACGTCGATGGCTCCGCCGCCCCATCGGCCCACACGCGCAGATGCAGCGTCGTCGACGGACTCGCACCGATGCTCTCCCAGCGGATCCAGTATCGCTGCCCCGGGGCCCAGACGGTCGCGATCCGCGCGCCGTCCATGAGCCAGGTGCGCACCGTGTTCACGTTCTTCTCCACCCGCACGTCCATCTTGCCCGTACCGAACGCGCGTATCCGAAAGCGGTAGTAGTTATCGCCGTCGGAGAAGCGATCGTCACGCCTCGCGTACACCTGGACGGTATAGAAGCGGTTCGGGTTGTCGGGCATGCGGTCGATGCTGAACGATACGAGGCCGGCGACGTCGACTCCGTAGCCGCTCGTGGCCACCGCATTGCGAGGCCGGTTGTTCGGCGCGACGATCAGGCCGCGGCCGTCCGAGACGCGGAAGCTGTCGAAGACGTCGCTGTCGATTCGCCACAGCCCGCCATTATCGGCCGTTCCCCACCCGGCGGCTTCGGTGCGTGCGAAGGCGTCGCTCACGAGAACGGTCGTGGAACCGCTCAACGCGAGATGGGGCGTAGCCCCCGGGCCCGCCGGCTCGGAGCAGGCCCACGCGGAAACGGCCAGCAGTGCAGATCCTACGTAAGCCAGGTAGCGCCTTGCTCGGGATGTCATGTCTCCTCCGGTCTCGAAATGGTCGACGGTGTGTTGCGTCTGCGTTTGCGGGTCGCCCTCACGGCTCCGCGACGACGCGGACCGCGACGCGACTGATCGTGTGTGCCGTCACTGCCTGGCGGCGCTCGCCTCCGTCTCGTCCCGCACGGGACGGTTGTCGACGTAGCGGCGCACGGGGTCGCGCTCGCGACCGGTCCTGCGGGCCACCCCGGGCCGCACCGGGATGACCCGCAGGTTGTAGAGCAGCCGCTGCGTGAAGTAGGGAATGATCCGTCCCCAGCGGGCAGTGAACATCCGCCCGGAGGTCAGCACGTGAAGCCGGCGGGCGCGCGAGTACGCCACGGGCCCTTTCAGTGCCTTGATCGTTGGACCGACGTTCATCTCGTCGGCCAGATAGCCCTGGCTGTAGAGCTCCAGCAGGGAATCGCGCCGCACGGCGTAGTTGCACCCTTGCGTCGTGGGGATGCCGAGCACCACGCGCTTGAACGAGCGCGATGCGTGATGGAGGGCAAGCTTGACGCGCACCGCGAGGGCGTCGGCGCAGTCCACGTAAGTCACCCAGGTATAGGCGGCGTGGGCACCCCCCTGGAGCTGCTCGGCGTACCAGTCGAGCAGCGCCGTCGCATTGGGGATGCGGCAATCCGCGTCGAAGAACACCACGTATGGCGCCGTGGCTGCCTGTGCGCCCACGACGCGGCCTGAGAAGCCGACCGCCTCCCCCGCACGTCGCACGCTCGGCGTGGCGAGCACCTGCACGCCGAGGCGCCGGAGCGTGGCCACTTCCGGCGGTGGAGATGCCTCGGGGAAGTTGTTGACGACGAGCACGATCTCGACGGCGCGCGATCCGCGATACGATGCCAGGTCGTCGAGCAGGTGCACCACGTTGCCGAGGTCGCCCTGGGCATTCACCGGAATGGCGATGGCGAGCGACGGCGCCCCGCTCCTCCGCATGGTCGCGAGCCGCGCCGCGAGCTGGCGGAGATCGACTGGGGATGCGGCGTCCATGGTGCGCTCCGGTGGCAGATGAGTGATCACGGCGGTGTGCTCCGTCGATCGTGCGCGCGGGACGCCAGGAGCGATCGGAGCAGCGGAATACGCAGCAGCTCGGGGAACATCTCGCCCGGGCGGACGATGTGGCGCGTCGTCCGGATGAGGAGGAGCGACGTCAGCGCGATCAGCGCCGCGGTGAGGTACACGGGCGGATGCATCAGCCACTGCAACAGGAACAATCCCAGCGCCCACGCGGCGATGACGCCATAGACCCGGAGGAACCGCCAGTGGATCAGCTGCACGCCGGTGCCCGCGACGGAGAGCCCGATGTTCGTGAGGACGTTGTGGAGGATGAAGGTGCCGGTCGTGCCCACGGCAGCGCCAAGGGCGCCGTAGCGGGGGATGAGCAGCAGGTTCAGGGTGAGGCCGACGACCAGCGCGGCTGCGTCGATCCCCATGATGTAGCGCGCCTTGTCGTGCACCCGCAGCGTCATCGCGTTGAACCCGAGGGATGCGTGGAAGAAGTGCCCCACGCCCAGCACGGCGAGCACCTGGGCCGACGAGGCGTACTGCGGGCCGAAGAGGAGATGCACGAGGGGTTGCGCCAGCGACACCGTCGCGGCGAAGACCGGGAACGACACGAGTGCGATCCAGAGCGTCGTCTGCCAGTACAAGTGGTTCATCCCCTGCCGGTCTCCGCGGGCGTACAGGCGGGAGGCGAGCGGGAGGAAGAGCATGGAGAAGCTCTGCATGACGATCAGGTTGAGCTTCGCCACCGGCAGCACGGCCTGAAATGCCGCGACTTCATTGCTGGACTGGAGGTGGCCAAGCAGGATGACCGACAGCGAATCCCGCAGTACCAGCACGAGCTCCGATGACAGCAGCGGCAGGCTGTAGAGCAGGACGGCACGCGCCGGTACATCGGCGGGGCGGAGCGTCAGGTGCAGCAGCAGTCCCTGTCGCTGCCACGCGCGCAGCAGGACGACGGCATACGCGGTGACCCCGAGCAACCCGCCCATCAGGTAGCCCCAGGCCAGCAGCTGCACGTTGCCGCCCGTGCCGACGACCACGAGCACCGCCGCCAGCTTGAGCCCGGGCCCGAGGAGATGCCGCCGGAAGAAGATCGCCCGCGCGCCGACGAAGACCGCCAGCAGCCGCTGGAGCAGGCTGTCGAACGCGGTCACCGGCACGAGGGCGATGAGGATGAGCAGCAGCGACATCGCCATGGGATCGGTCACGACTCTGTCCGCGACGACGGCGCGCAGGCCGTAGAGCGTGACCACGAGCGAGAGG
Organism: Gemmatimonadaceae bacterium; assembly: GCA_035764975.1. Taxonomy (GTDB): domain Bacteria; phylum Gemmatimonadota; class Gemmatimonadetes; order Gemmatimonadales; family Gemmatimonadaceae; genus JACDHQ01. The sequence continues at coordinate 5,553 of DASTYL010000080.1, forward strand.
CCCAGCCCCCAGACGGTGGCTACCGCGAGCGCGATGGTCCCCATCACCCGGCGGGGCTCGCTGCGCTCCTGGAACATCGCGATGAAGCGCGACGCGGACTTGTCGAGGCCGAGGAGCACCGCGGTGGAGCCGGTCGACACGATGCCCATCCCGTACGCGAAGGCGCCGTAGTCGCTCTTCACGAGGTATCGGACCGTGATCACCTGGACGGCGAAGTTGATCGCGATGGAGATCAGGCGCCCGAGGAGCAGCAGGGACGACCCCCGGATCAGCGTCCGCGTCGCGCCGGAGGCGGACGTCGCCTGCGGCGATGCGGACGCGGGGACCCGGAGGCCGACCGGCAGCGCCAGATCGAGATCGGTCATGCCGCCGTCACCGCATGCGCCTCGGCCTGCGCCTCGGTTGCGCCACCCGCCGGAATGGCGATGTCGCCAGCCTGTGCCGCGAACAGCGCGTACAGCGCACGGGCACTGGCGGCGAGATTGAACTCGCGAACGACTGTCTCACGCGCTGCGGCGCCCATCCGGCGGCGAAGATCCTCATCGCTTGCGAGCAGCTCGAGCGCATCGGCGAGCGCCTCCGCATCACGGGGCGCCACCAGGAAGCCGCTGCGCCCGGAATCCACCAGCTCCGGGATGCCGCTGATGGCGGTGGAGACGACGGGCAGACCACTCGCCATCGCCTCCATGAGCGCAACGGGGATCCCCTCGCGCTTGCCTTCGCGCGTGGGATGGCTCGCGAGCGCTGCCACGTCCGCATCACGCAGCATGCGGGCGATCACCTGGCGCGGCTGGCCACCGTGCAGATGGACGCGGCTGCCGAGCCCGAGCCGATGGATGCGTCGCGCCAGTTCATCGCGCAGCGGGCCGTCGCCCACCAGGTCGCAATCGAAGTCGACCCCACGGTCGCGCAGCAGCCTGCACGCGTCGATGAGGTAGCGGTGGCCCTTCACCTCCTCGAGAGAGGCGACGCAGACCACCCGGAGCGGACGGATGCGGCCGGTCCGCGCCGGCGGGGCGAATCGGTCGGGATCCACGCCGCAGTGGATCACGTGAATCCGGTTCCGGACCTGCTCCCCGCACTCGCGCACCATCACGTCCCGATTGTATTCGGATACGGTGACGGCGAAGGCCGCCGCGGCGACCTTTTCGGCGAGCATCCGCCGGTCGACGTGGAGGTCGGAGCCGTGCGCCGTGAAGCTGAACGGAATGCCAGTGAGCCGGTGGACGATGTATGCCGCGACGGCCGGATGCGTGGCGAAATGCGCGTGGACGTGCGCGACGCCGCGCAACTGCATCTCGTACGCGAAGCGGACGGACTTCGGCAGGATCCCGAGCGCGCCGATGAGGAAGTTGGCGCTCCCCCAGGTTCCCCGGAGCACGTCGCCCCACAGCCGCAGATACGCGGCCGGCTGCCGGCGGAGGAAGTATCCCTGTGCCGCGAGGATCCCCAGCGACAGGAAGGGGAGAAAGCGCGCGCGCCTCGTCCAGCGCTCCGCCTCCGGATGGGTCACGGGCTGGCGCTCGCGCAGGAGCGGATAGATCTCGACGTCCGCTCCGAGCGCATCCATCGCCTCGATCTCCCCGAGGACGAACGTCTCGGTCAGCTTCGGGAAGCGCGACATGATGTAGGCGACCTTCATCACGCGATCCCTCGCACCAGCGGTTCCCCGTCCGCGGCGCGCCGGATCCCCTGGCGCCAGCGGTCGACTGCCGTGAAGGCGTTCAGCAGCCGCAGCGGGAACAGGAACGGGCCGGTCCGCATCCCCACGTTCGTGCGGCGCAGCTGCAGCGGATCGATCCGCGACAGCACGTTCTGGCCGGGGACGGTGGTGACCGCAAGCTCGAATCCCTCCTCCCGCACCAGCTGGATCACGCGGTCGTCGTGCGCGCCGAAGGGATAGGCGAAGATCGGAAGCACGGCGCCGATGCGCTGGCGCAGGTCGTCGCGCGACCCGCGGATCTCCGCGCGCGCCTCCGCTTCGGGCATCTGCGTCAGAGCCGGATGGGTTCTCGTGTGCGGGGCGAGGGTGACGCCGTCACGCGACAGCGCGACCAGTTCCGGCCACGACAGGACGTCGGCCGGCGTGCGACGCACGTCGTCGAGCTGCCCGGCGATGGCCCGCACGGCTTTCGTCAGCTCCGCGTGCGGCATCGTCTTGAGGTGCTGCTGCACACGCCGGAGGCTGCGGCGGCGCGCCGCCACGCCCTGGAGCGACAGGATCCCGAGTGGGGGGACGCTGATCCAGGTGCGGGCCGTCAGGGCAAAGGCACGGTCCAGGTGATCCCACCAGAACACGCGCTCCGGCTGATCTGGATAGTGGGTCGGCACGAACAGCGTTGCCGGCAGCCGGTAGCGCCGGAGCACGGGCCACGCCACCTCGCCGAAATCGCGGTACCCGTCATCGAACGTGAGCAGGACGGCACGCGGCGGCAGGCGGCGCCTGGCGCGGACGGCGTCCACGATCTCTTCCGCCGGGAGCACACGGTAGTGCGCGGCGAGGTGGCGCATCTGCCGTGTGAAATCCGCGGGCGTCGCGCTGATGACGGACGCGTTCAGCGTCGTCGTTTGCGCGGGATCGAGCACCCGGTGGTAGGTGAGCACCCGGAGGCGCGAGTCGCTCATTGCTCGAGCTCCGCGCCGCCGGATACCGGACCCGCCGCGCCCATCGTCGCGGTGAGGGAGTGCGATGCAGCCCGCCGCCGGCCATAGAAGCGAGTGAGATGCGCGACGACGTCCCGATAGACGTCGTCCATGGGCCGGGTTGCGTCCACCCGGATGACGTTGGGCATCCGCGCCCCGAGCGCCGCGAACCCCTGGCGGCGCCGGTTCAGCTCCTCGACGGTCGATTCGCCCTTGCGGGCATACAGCACCTCCCCCGGTGCATCGAGAAAGAAGACGAGCTCCGGCCTCGGGTACGCATGCGTCACCAGCCAGTGGTGCAGGCGCCGGTCCGGCTCCGTCGGCATTCCCGCGACGATCTCGGGGGAGAAGTCGAACATGAAATGCCGGTCGTAGAGCACGACGTACCCACGCAGCTGATACGACCACGACACCAGCTGCCGGAACCACTCCTCGGCGAGGTGGTTCCCGAGACGGGCGGTCGCCCAGAGCCAGCCGGCTCCGCGCGGGTCTCCGGCCCCGGGCGTCGCACCGTCCGACGCCTCCGTGCGTCTCCTGAGCCGGCGCTTCAGGAACCCGGCCAGCCGTGTGGTGGGCAGCGTCGTGGTCGCGGCGTAGATGTTCACGCCCATGTAGAGGTACTTGAAGGGGAGCAGGCCGGATTGCTCCAGCCGACGGGTGATCGTCGTCTTGCCGGTGCCATCGGGGCCGATGAATGCGACGGACGCCATCTCAGCGGTCTCCCGCGGTGAGTGGCTGCGTCACGCCGGTCGTGGCGACCAGCTGGGCGTGGAGCCGGGCCAGCCGGGCGAGGCGATCGCCCGCTTCGGAGTACAGTGCCGGGGAGTTCATTTGCAGCTGGTGCAGGTGGAAGACGCCGAAGTCGATCAGCTGGAGCCGCATGCCGTCGCGCGTCGCCACGAGGAGCAGGTTGTCCCTGCCCACGAAATCCACGCACATCGACTGCTCGCGCACGATCGACAGCGTGCGCGTGACGAAGTTGCAGAACTGCGCCTGCAGCGCCGGGTGCCGGCGCAGCGCGTTGATGAGCTGTCCATCCGAGTGGTCCTCGAAGAAGTCCGCCAGCTCGCCCGAGACGAGCGGCTGCAGGCACGCGACCGCCGGCAGGCCCAGGAGGGGCCCGCGGAGAATCACGAAGGTCGTGGGGACGATCAGCGAGGAGTCCGCATACCAGCGGGCGACCATCTCGTAGCGATCGCGGAATTCCTCCGCCTGGCGCACGAGAACGTGGATCCGCCGCCCGAGCGATCGCCGAAGGATCTTGAGCACCATCGCCGAGTCGCCGCCCGCCGGCTGCGGGCAATGCAGCAGGAACACCGTGGCGCCTGTGCCGAAGCTCAGCAGCTCCACGTGGGATACCTTCACGGGAAGGTCCTCGTGCCGCTCCATCCACCGCGAGACGAACCCCATCAGCCTCGGCATGCGGGTGCTCGCCGACGCGACGACGTTCTGCATGCGCTCGTAGTTGGAGCTACGGGCCCGCGGGATGGCCGCGGCGCGCGTTCGCGGCAGCCGCGACGTCATCGCCGCGTCGGCGGCCCGGTACACGAACCGCGACGCTGCCTCGTTGAGGTGATCCACCCACTCCCTCATGGTGCGCCCTCGCCATGCGCCGGCGACCATTCGAGACGGCGGGCGATCTCCACCCCCGCGCCCGCGAGCGCGAGGAGGAACCAGTAGTAGCGCTCATAGGCGAGGTGGAGGAATACCCCGGTCGCCAGGTATGCGAGCAGCGTGAGCTGAAGGGCAGCCGCGAGGTCCGCGAGCTGCGGATGCCCCGCCCACCGCCGCCGCATCACGCCCAGCTCGCGCATCAGCAGCAGCACGATCGAGAGGAAGGCGACGAGGCCGACGACTCCGAGCTCGGCGGCCAGCTCCAGGTAGAGCGTGTGCGCGCGCCGGGTGCCCTTGATGTCGCGGAAGGCGAGTCGCGGGTTCCGCTGGTGATATTCCTCGGAGTAGAACGGGCGATACTGCCCCGGCCCGACGCCGATCACCGGATGATCGAGGAAGGCCTGGAACGCAGCCAGCATCTCCGTCGCCCGACCCCGGATGGCGCCGTCTGCCGCGCCCGGCCGATCGGCGCCTACGAGGCTCGCCGCCGCCGCGATGCTGACGATGCGCTCGGGCAGCCTCGGGGCCACGACCGGCACGATCGGGATCATCAGGATACATCCGACGAGCAGGTGCGCCGGGCGCACCCATCGCATCTTCACCGCGGCGGCGATGACCACCACGAGCGCGATGAGGGCGCCGCGTGAGTCCGAGAATGCGATGCCGCTCGCGATGAGCAGCCCGAGCGTCGCGGCCGCGATGCGGCTGCCGCGTGACCGGCCGGTGCGGTACGCAAACGCCGCGAGCGGCAGCAGCACCAGCAGGATCTGCGCGAAGCGATTCGGCTCGTCCACCGGCCCTTCCGCCCGCTGCGTACGCTCCCCCCCGGTGCGCTGCAGCACCTCCTCGACCTGGGCGCGCACGTCGGGGTCGTCGGGTTCGGCGAGCAGCCCGCCCTTCAACGCGAGGTATTCGTAGTTCCGCTGCGCGAGCCCGCCGAACTGCTGATCGAAGGAGCCCGTCATCTCCTGATAGGTCGTCAGCCCGCCGAGCATCGCGCCGGCGATGAGGATGGCCCAGATCACCCGGCGGAGCGTCGACAGCGTTCGCACGACGTTGATCACCAGCCAGTAGAGCAGGAGCCCCTCCACCGCGAAGGTGAGGATGCGATCCATGGCCAGGCCGAGCCCACGGGCGCGCAGCGACGCGATGAGGAGGACCCCGAGGAACAGCAGCATGCCGCCGAAGGTGCGGTCCGCCTTCAGCGCTTCACGCCGGACGAGCGCGATGCGCCCGAGCGGGATGATCAGCAGCAGGACGAACGCCCCCGCGAGGAACCGCGGCACCCCGTGGTGCTGCGACGCGACGGCCGGGATGTTCGCATAGAGCAGGAACACCATCAGCAGCGTCGCCGCCTCCGGCCAGAGCAGGAGCGGGATGACCGCGGCCACGAGCGCCACCGCGCCGAGCGCGGTGGGGGTGCCGTATTGCAGCACGACCAGCACGAGGCCGAGGAAGGAGAGCAGTGCGAGCGCCTGCGCCGGCGTCGGCCGCGGGATGGCCCGCAGCGCGTCGGCGAGGGTCTCGCGCAGCGACCGGACCGGCCGTGCGGCGCCTCCCACGGACAGGGCGATGGGCCGGTTCATCGAACCGTCGCCGGGCTGGCCGCGGTACCGCCGGCGTGTGCATCACCAGCGCGCGACCGCCGGACCATGGTCAGCGCCAGGTTGCCGATGTCGGCGAGGAACGGGCCCGGGTCGGACCACGACAGCACCGCATCCACCTTCCTGCCGCGCATGCTCGACGCCCAGTCGCGCAGCGAGAGCTCCCCGCGCCGCCAGTAGTAGAACGCGGACCGGATGTCCTGCCGGAGGTAGATCCACTTCGCGCCGACGTACCGCTGCTCGAGCCCCGCCGGCAACGGGAGGCCCAGGGTCTCGCAGTACATCGCGTAGAGCAGCTCCACGCCCCCCGCTTCGGCGATCGCCGAGCGGCCGGTCGGACGGCCCGGGTTGGCCTCGATCGCGAAGTGCGCCCCCGTCCGCGGATCGCGCTTGACCTCCAGATAGCCGAGGCCGCGGAAGCCGACCTGATCGAACATGCGCAGCGTGATGTCGCGGACGGTGTCGTTCCGCACTTCCTCGCCGAGGCTGCTCGTCCCCGTGCGCGGCGGCCACTGGCGCAGCTTGCGGGCGACGAAGCTGCACACCGCCCGTGCGTCACGGTCGTAATAGCAGTTGCACGAGAAGAGCGTGTCGTCGCCGCCGTCGATCCACTGCTGCGCGATGAGCAGCGGCGCGAACCGGGCATATGCGTCGTAGAGGCGCAGCAGCTCCCCGGGCGTATCGGCCCGGTGGACCTTCGCCGGGGAGTGTTCCTCCCACACCGGCGTCTTGAGCGCCGGCTTCAGGATGCAGGGAAAGGGCAGCTCGTCTGCCGCGCGCTCGGCGTCCGCCCGCTCGCGCAGGACGCGGGTCGCCGGCACCGGCACGCCGCACCGCTCCGCCACCTCGAGGAACTGCACCTTGTCCATGAGGGAGCCGAGGACCGCCGTCTCGGGGAGCACGACGTGGTACCACGGCTCCAGCTGCTCGCGCTGGCGGGCGATCGTCAGGACGCTGGCGTCGGTGCAGGGAAAGAGCACTGCCTTCCGGCCCAGCGTGGGACCGAGCGCTCGGAGCGCCTCGATCAGCCCTGGCCCGGACGTCGGGGCGTCCACGAGGCCGCGCACGACCCGTGTGTGGGTGCAGAAGTGCGTCGTATCCGCGGCGACCCCGATGACGGGCACGCCGCGGCGCGCGAGAATGCGCGCCGACTGCAGCCCCGTCACGCAATCGAGGCCGACGACGACGGCCGCGGCGCGCCCGCCGTCGAGTCCCGCCGCGTCCGCGAGCGGGCGCCACTGACGGGCGATCCGGATCCGGACGCCGGCGACGGGGTCACCCGCCGCCGGCGCTTCACGGCGTCGTGCGGTCCGCAGTGCCATCGTCTCCTCAGGCGAGCGGCATGGGCCGCGCATCCGTGCCGCTGCGCATGAGCAGCGAGAGATCCGGCGAGCGCACGGCCTCGGCGGGCTCCTCGGCCGGCGCCTGCGGCAGGTATTTCGCCTCGGCGCTGCACAGCTCTGCCTCGTCCTGCAGGCGGAAGACCTCGGCGAGCGGCGCCACCACCGGCTCGACGTTCACCAGCGAGCGCTCGCTGTGGATCTGCCGGGCCACGTTCTGCATCGCGGTGATCGAGGACCGCATCAGGTGGTTCGCCCAGATCACGACGCTCACGCCCGCCTGCTCGAAGACGTCCACCGGCGTCGTGTAGTACTTGGTCGGGACGATGACGACGGGGCAGTCCGCATCCCAGTGCTCCATGAACGCCAGGATCTGGAACGCCGTGGCCAGCTTGCTGTGGATCAGCACCGCGTCCGCGCCGGCTTCCGCGTATGCACGGCCGCGGCGCAGCGCTTCTTCCAGCCCGTAGCCCGCGATCAGCGCCTCGACCCGCGCCACGACGCAGAAATCGGGATCCGTCTGCGTGTCCTTGGCCGCCCTGATCTTGCCGACGAACTCCTCCATCTGTGCCATCGGCTGCTGCTTCCCCTCACGGAACGAGTTCGACTTGGGAAAGAGCTTGTCCTCGATGCACATGCCGGCGACCTGGCGCTGCTCGAGCTTCCGGACGAGCCGGCGCACGTTGTTGAAGTTGCCGTAGCCGGTGTCGGCGTCGAGCAGGATGGGGATGTGCGAGGCGTCGCTCATGTACTCGACGACGTCGAGCACCTGCGTCCAGCTCGCCTCGTTGTTGTCGCGCAGGCCGAGCGACGCGGAGATCGAGAGGCCGCTGGCCCAGATGCCGGAGAAGCCGGCTTCCTCCACGATCCGGGCACCGAGGCCGTTGTGGGCTTCCATGAGGAACTCGAGCTGCGAGGAGTGCAGCATGTTGCGGAGCTGTGTGGTCTTGCGCATCGGTCATTGCCTCGTCGTGAGGAGTCCCAGCGCCTGGTCAGCGGCGGTGTTCGCCGGGGCGTCGAGAAAAAGGGAGCCGGTGGCGGCGTCGGGCGCCGGCGCGTGTCGCGCCGCGGCCGGTCGCTGCTCGGCGAATGCGCGAATGATCTCGACGATGCGCTCGCCGATCTCGCGCTGCGTATCCACCGTGGTGGATCCGATGTGGGGCGTCAGGATGACGTTCGGGAGGTCGGCGAGCGGCGAGATGTGGCCATTGCCTTCCGCCGCATGGACGTCGAGCGCAGCCCCGCGGAGGTGGCTGCCGTCCAGCACTGCCGCGCGAAGCGCGCCTTCGTCCACGACGCCGCCGCGGGCGAGGTTCAGCAGGAAGGCGCCGGGCTTCATGCGCGCGAGCGCCGCCGCGTCGATCAGGTTGCGCGTCGTCGGGTTCAGCGAACAGTGAATGCTCAGGAAGTCGGCCGTGCGCAGCACCTCATCGAGGTCCGTGAGCCGGACGCCCCGCCGTTGCAGCTGCCGGGCGACCTCCGGGCCCGGTCGCGCGACGCACCCGATGACGTTCATCCCCCACGCGGCGCCAAGCTCACCCACCTGCGCGCCGATGTTGCCCGCGCCGATGATCCCGAGGGTCTTGCCGCGCAGCAGGTAGCCGACGACGTCGTTCTTCACCCACCGCCCGTCGCGCCAGGCGCGGTCGGCGGGGAGCAGCCCCCGTGCGAGCGCGAGCATCAGCGCGAACGCATGCTCGGCGACGGCCCGCGCCCCCGGTTCGGGAACGCGCACGAACTCGACGCCCCGGCTGCGAACGTGATCCAGGTCGACGTTGTCGAACCCCGAGCCGCCGCGCACGATGAGGGTGAGCTCCGGCGCACGGCCGAGCAGGTCCGCGGACAGCGTCACGCCGCTGCGGAACACCAGCACCTCCCGGTCGGCGATCCGCGCGCGCAGCTCGTCCTCGTTCGCCCCGATGGCGCTGACGACATCGTGGGCCTCCGCGAGGCGGGCGACGGCGGAACGATCGATCTGGCTGAGGATCAGGACTCTCATGAGCGGCGTCTCGAAGCAGTGGCAACGGGTTCAGGCGGGGATGATCGGCGCGGCCGTCTCGAACAGCTCACGGATCGACGGTGGATACGGGTGGAGCAGCGCATAGCACGGCTTGTCGGCGAGGACGCGATGCAGGCGTTCCTGCTCGACCTGCGCGGCGCCGTCGAGCAGCGGGTTCGCGCGGTGCGGAAACGCGAACCGGAACCGCCGGTAGCTCGCGAGGAGGCCGCTGCGCTCCTCCGCCAGCGAGTGGACCATCCGCTCGGCGATCCAGCTCGCGGAGACCGGTTCGAGGCGCGTCCGCCGGTCCTCGCTGGAGCCGACGAACACGACGCGGTCGATGGACCCGGCGAGCGCGCTCGCCTCGGCGCCGAACGTCCGCGCGGGCGCGAGGAACGCATACCGCTGGCGATCGATCAGGTCGGCAAGCCGCCGGAGCGGCCTGCGCCCGCCCATCCGATGTGCCGCTGGCGTGTTCGCGATGCCCGCGGTCACCCGATGGGCCTGCCGCAACGTCGCGAGTCGCAGCGACTCGGCGGCGCCGATCTCCTCCCAGTACCGCGGGAGCTGCTCGAGCTGCCAATCCCAGACGCGGATCGGCTCGGGGATCCCGTACATCCGGTCGCCTTCCGGCGTGATGTAGATCCACTCGTCGCCGATGTATTCCGCGCCGTGCTCGACGAAGCCGAGCAGGAGCTCGGTCTTGCCGCCCTTGGACCACCCGGTGACGAGCACGCCGGTCCCGCGATAGCGGAAGGCGGACGCATGGAGCGCCAGTCCTCCGCGCGCGAGGACGGTCAGGTTGACGATGGCGAGGAGCAGCGGCACCGCCGGCACACCGCGCTCGCACACGATCTCGCACCGCCCGCCGATCGCATCGAACGCGATCTGCACTCGTGTCCTGGCCTTGTGCCTGGCACGCAGCAGGAAGAAGTCGTCGCCGGTGTAGGCGGTGTCGTCGAGACCGATCAGCTCGAGCGGCGTGTCGCGGCGCAGCCGCTCGACGAAGCGGATCACGATGTCCGGCTCGCGCGCGAGCGCACTGGCGATGGGGCCGAGCTGCCTGGCCACGGCGGCGCGATCGTCCGGCGAGGCACCGACGAGGCGGATACCCACCATGCCGTGCAGGTCGAAGTCGCACCATGCGCTGCCGCGGATGGCCGTGGACCGGGCATGATCGGCGGCGGTCGCCGACGGAGACAGCGCGTCAGGCATGAGAGGTGTGCCTCTGCGGCTGCCAGGAGACGATGCGCTCCCCGCGGATGAAGCGGACGAACGCGACGGCCGCCGCCGCATTCGCCATGCAGTAGAAGAACGGCACGTACAGGGGCCGCAGTCGCCCGGCATCGGTGCTGCGCATCGCGAAGCCCAGCGCGGCCAGACCGTAGAACGCCGCCTGGCCCGCGGCCAGCACCGCGAACGGGACGCTGTGGCGGGCGAGGTACACCGTCGCGACGAGGATCGCCACGAGGGGGATGAACAGCAGCCGGCGCACGACCTTGTGCGTGAGCAGCACCGCCGCGTACACGCCATGCCGCATCGGGTTGAGCAGCGACCGGCGAAGCCAGACGCCGCGCATGCCACGCGTCATCAGGCGGATGCGCCGGGCGAACTCCCGCTGCGCGGTCGCGACGGGCAGCTCCCACGCCCGCGCCGCGGGCTCGAACACGAGGCGGCGGCCGTGCGCCACCACGGAGGTCGAGATGATGAAATCATCGGTGACGGCACTGTCGGCGGGGACCTGGAACAGCTCGCGGCGGATCGCGTAGAGGCCCCCGTGCGCCGAGACGACGCTGCCGGTCATGCTCTCGAGCTGCTTGAGCCAGGTGTCGTACTCCCAGTACATCGCCTCGCCCCGGCCGCTCGATTCACCGGCGTCGGCACCGCGGTAGGCCGTGTGCGCCACCACGCCGCCGACCGTGGGATCGGCGAAGTTGCGCGCGAGCATGCGCAGGGCATCCGGGGCGACGATGCTGTTCGCATCGGAGAACACGAGGATCGACCCGCACGCCTCCCGCGCGGCATCGACGAGCGCCGCCAGCTTGCCGCGGCGGGGGAGGGCGAGCAGGCGCACACCGTGCCCGAACTCACGGACGATCCGCTCCGTGTCGTCCGACGACCCGTCCGAGGCGACGATGATCTCCAGGTTCTCGGGCGGGTAGTCCGCGCGGACGGCGTTCGCCAGCCGTTCGCCGATGCACGCCTCCTCGTTGTAGGCGGCGATGATCAGCGTGAGCGTCGGCGTGACGGGGGCGCGCTGCACCCGGCGCGGGCGGATCGCGGCCGCCAGGCCGAGGAGCATGGGGAAGCCGGCATACGCGTAGGCCAGCACGCCCACGGAGACCCAGAACACAGTGATCGCGACCAAGGTCACGTCAGTTCGCTCCCCGCCCGCTGGCGACCGTGCCGATCGTCCGCACCAGGATCGCGAGATCCAGGGTGAAGCTGCGATGGCGGATGTAGGCGACGTCCAGCCGCAGCCGGTCGTCGAAGTCCAGCTCGTTCCGGCCGGAGATCTGCCACAGCCCGGTGATCCCCGGCTGCACCTCGAGCCGCGCGGTGTGCCACAGGCGGTACGTGGATGCCGAGAACGACGTCGGGCGGGGTCCGACGAGCGACATGTCGCCCTTCAGGACGTTGACGATCTGCGGCAGCTCGTCGAGGCTCGTCCTGCGCAGTACGCGCCCGACCCGGGTGATGCGCGGATCGTCGGTGATCTTGAAATCGGGGTACGTCAGCTCGTTGAGATGTGCGTACTGCGCCTTCAGCTCGTCCGCGTTGCGCACCATCGTCCGCAGCTTCCACATGCGGAACCGATGCCCGCCGCGTCCCGTCCGGCTCTGCGAGAAGAAGACCGGCCCCGGCGAATCGAGGCGGATCGCGAGCGCGCAGAGGAGCAGCACGGGGACGATGAGCGGCAGCAGCGTGACGCTCACCACGATGTCGAGCGCCCGTTTGGCGCGGCGATAGCCCGCATCGGACAGGACGCGCGGCACGACCTGTCGCTGGTACCAGATGCGGCCGTCGGCGTCATAGAGCTTCAGCAGGAGGGGCTGGTTCATGACTGGCCGTCCGGCGTCGTCGTGCCGCGCGCGAGCGGGCGGACCGGCGCGAGCATCAGCGCCACGCGCGCCTGGGCCAGCAGGTCGTCGAGCGTCAGGCCGTCCTCTGGAAAGCGAGCGATTCCCGCTCGAACGCCGTCGCCGGTACGCTCGAAATAGGTGCGATGCAGCCGGGCCACCATCCCCGTCGCCGACGCGGTATCGCACTCCGGCAGCAGCGCGCAGAATTCGTGGCGCTCGGCGTCGTAGCCCACGATGTCGCTCTCCCGGAGCGTGCCGCAGAGAATCGATCCGAGGAGCAGAAAGCGCAGCTGCGTCGCGTAGGGCGTCGCGGCGAGGTGATGGCGGCCGTTGCCGCTGTCGTCGCCATGGCCGGTACCATTGCCGTTGCCGTTGCCGGCCGCCGTGCGGCCGAAGGGCGTGGCAGTCGTGACGTCCGGGACGAGGGTGAGCAACGCGAGCGGGCGCTCGTACCGGCGGGACCGACGCAGCTCTCCCTCGAGAGCGGGGCGGAGCTCCTGGAAGGTGAGGATGGAGGTGAGGCGCCCTCGCAGCGCGCTGTCTCCCGCGGCCCATTGCTGCGAGTTGTACAATCGCAGGTCGGGCAACGTGAATCTCCGCATGCTCCTCTCCTTGCCAGTATGTGCTGCCGTCGCCTTGCGCCGTTCGCTGCTCCGGCTTGCTGAGCGTCGTCAGTCGCGCCGCCAGGTACAGGGCCTTCCCGTTCCGTTCAGACCGTGGCGACGCGCTCGCCGTACGCCGCGTACGAGGCCGGCAGCTGGCGCAGGTCGTAGCCATTGAGCACGAGCCCCACGAGATTGGGTGTCTGCGCGGTGAGCCGTCGCACGAGGTCGCGCGGCGTCACGCCGCTGCGGACCACGAGCACCACCCCGTCCACCTTCTGCGCGAGGATCCGCGCGTCGGGGACGTTGATGAACAGCGCTGGCGCATCGACGAGGACGAAGTCGTACTCCGCCGTCGCCTCGCGCAGCAGCACGCCGATCGCCGGCGACGACAGGAGATCCGACGGCGACAGCGAGTCCGTGCACGAGGACAGCACGTCGAGCCCCGGGACGACATTGCGCGAGAGCGCGTCTTCCCACGTCACGTCACCCGCCAGGCAGCGCGCCAGGCCGGCGCCGCCCTTCAGGCCGAAGACCCGATCGACCGCAGGCCGGCGCAGGTCCGCGTCGATCAGGAGGACGCGGCGCCCGAGTGAGGCGAGCGAGATCGCGAGGTTGGTCGTGACGAACGTCTTGCCTTCCCCCGGCGCCGCGCTCGTGATCATGAGCACGCGGGGCAGAGGCCCCATCGACTCGAACAGCACCGAGGTGCGCAGCCCGCGGAAGGCCTCCGCGAGGTCGTCGAAGACCTGTCCCGTGCCGGACGTGAGGGCGCCTGCACTCCCACCGTGCGAAACCGGCGGGCCCACTGGCGTCCGCACCGAGGGAATCAGCGCGAGCACCGGGCGGTCGGAGAGTGCCTCGACCTCGTCCAGCGTGCGGACCGTCGTGTCCGAATAGGATCGCACGAACGCCACGCCGAGCCCGAGCATCACGCCGACGAGCGCGCCCAGCGGGATGTCGCGCTTGGGGAGCGGGCTGATGGGGCTGCCGGGCGTGGCGGCAGGGTCGAGCACGCCGATGTCGATCGCGGCGAGCGACGCGGAGACTGTCGCCTCCTTGCGCTTCTGCTGGATCGTGCCGTAGAGCTGCTTCTGGACGTCGAGGTCCCGCTTGCGCCGCTCGTACTCCGCGTACTTCGCCGACAGATCGTCCATCAGCGCGCGCTGATCGTTCACGGCGCGCAGGAGCAGCTCGCGGCGGGACTGTGCGGTCTGCTGCTGCCCGCCCAGCGTCGAGCGCAGCCGCCGCTGTTCCCGCTCGACCTGTGCGTTGAGGTCTGCCAGCTGCTCCCGCAACTGCCGGGCGCGCGGATAGCTGTCCGTGAACGTGGCCCGCACCTGCGCATACTCGCCCTGCACCTGCGCGATGCTGGCGCGCAACGTCCTGAGAAGGTCGCTGTCGACGGCCGCGTCCACCTGGCGGCGCGCGGTCCCGAAGAGGGCTTCCGCCCGGATCCCCTCGGTCTCGGCGGCGGTCAGCTCGTCCTGCAGGCGCCGCAGGCGCTCGTGATTCACGTCGTCCACGGCACCGGAGCTCGTCGTGATCACCCCGAGTCCGTTCGCGCGCACGAACTGCTGGAGCTGCGCCTCCATCTGGAGCATCTCGGTCCGGATGGTCTCGGCCTGCGCGGCGAAGCGGTCGAGGGCCGAGGAGCCCGACTCCTGCCGCATCTCGATGTATTCCGCGATCACGGCGTTGACGAACGTCGCCGCGATGACCGGATCCTTCGTTTCGAAGCTCACCTTCACGATGCGGCTGCCCGACACCGGATCGACGAAGAGCCGGTTGCGGGCACGTTCCGCGAGCGAATCGAGCTGCTGGCGCCCGTCGGTCGTGTCGACGCGGCCGAACTCCGCGCGCGCGAACCCGGCGGCGAGCCCACTGTCGGCCAGGGTACGGCGCACGAGGGTGGGACTCCGCAGCAGCGCATACTGCGTCTGCAGGTATTGATCGGAGATCCGCTCGAACTGGAAGAGCGCCTCGACCGGCACCACCTCGGCGGATTGCTTCCGGATCTCGATCGTGCCGCTTGCACGATAGATCGGATCCTTGAGCGCGTCGCCGGCGGCCACGCCGAACGTGACGAGCACGAGCGAGGCAACGATGATCGGCCAGTTGCGCCGGAGAATGGCGGCGTAGGTCTGGAAGTCCGAACCCGGAGTGGTGCCTGGCGCCGCCGGCACGGCGTGGCCGGCCTGGCGCGGCCGACCGACCGCCGGAGTCGTGCGCGCGTCCCGTCGCGTGATCTCGTTCCGGGGCGCGGAGGGGCCGTGATGGTATGAGGTCATCAGAACACCGCCCGGAAGGTGACCAGTCGCAGCGCCGCGTCGATCATGCCGAGCGTCACCGCGCGCTGCCTGTTGGTGGGGATGAACACGACGTCGTTCGGATAGAGCGCCAGGTCCGGCGCGCGCCCGCTGACTGCATCGTCCAGGTTCACCGGGATGTGCAGCGGCTCCGCGCCGGGACGCGGACGTATCACCACGGCGGCGCGCTGCGCGGCGCCGGACTTCAACCCGCCCGCGACCGCGACGGCGCGAAGGATCGTCAACCCGGATTCGCCCGTCTGGGTGAACGCGCCGGGCTGGTTCACCTCGCCCACGACGTAGATCGGGGCGATCGCCGCCTCCTTCACTTCGACGGCGACGCGCGGATCGCGCATGTAGGTCTTCCGAAGCGTGTCCTGCAGCGCGATCTCCAGCTGCCGGGGCGTGCGGTTGACGGCGACGACCAGGCCCACCAGCGGCATCGTGATCGAGCCGTCGTCCGCCACGCGCGTGACGCGGCTCAGCTCCGGGGCGCCGAACACGCTGATGTCGAGCAGGTCCCCCGCCGAAATCGCACGTCCGTTGGCCGCGACCGCCACCGCCGAGGTCGATACGTTCCCGGGGCGCGCGCTGCCGGTGTTGCCGGCCGACGGCGCACCTGCACGCGCGTCGGGCGCCGTTCGTCCCGCGCACGCGACGAGGAGCGCCAGAAGCGCTCCGAGCAGGCCGCGCTGCAGATTCTGCTTCGACATACCGCCACCATCGCAGAGGTAAGACGTCGACGCCCCATGAAGGCGCCGTGACTTCGCATCGATGGTCGGCAACGACCATGCACGGGAGGCCAGTGGTCGTAAGCCGTTGCGGTGTAAGGACACCGGGGATCGTGGCGGCGCAGTGACGCGTCGGTCGGTGTAGCGCCACCCCTACGGATGTTGGCCGCGTACCACACGACCACTCGCGTGATTGCCGCGAGGGCGGACGCGCAAGCCCCGGGCGCCAAAGCAGGCGGGTCCGCGTGCTTCGTCGCACGCGGACCCGCCTCGAGCCGGCCGAACGGCTGCCGACCGACGACGAAGTGCTACTGCTTCAGGCTGTACACCAGGTCATCGAAGGTGAACGTCGCTACCTTGGTACCACTCCATGGACTCGCCTCCACCCGTACGCCGGTAGTCCCGGCGGCGTCGAGCCGCGGTTCGTTCACGGTCGTCGTGAGCTGCCACGCCGCCGGCTCCTCCGTCCCTTCCGCCCACACCTTCATCGACAGCGTCGTCGATGGACTCGTGCCCACTGCTTCCCAGCGGAGCCAGTAATTCTTGCCGGCCTGCCACTGCATGGTGACCGGGGTGTTGTCCGTGAGCCAGGCCTCCACGGTGCTGGCACTCTGCAGGATACGCAGGTCCACCTTGCCGCCACCGAACAGCCGCACGCGGTACCGATAGAAATCCTCGCCGTCTCCGACGTGATCGTTACGGCGGGCGTACGCCTCGACGGTATGGAAGCGGGTCGCGGAATCCGGCGCTGCATCGACGCCGAACGACATCAGTCCGGTGACGTTGACCCCGTAGCCGAAGCTGGCGACGATGTTGTGTGCGCTCCCCGGCGCCGCCGTGATGAGGCCACGGGTGCCATTGACGTCGAAGATGCCGGGCGTCGAGGAACGTCTCCAGACGCCGCCGGCGTCGGCCGTGCCCCAGCGCCCCGTGAGCGAACGTGTGAAGCTGTCACTCACGAGCAGGTTCGGGTCGCCCGGCGCGATGTTCACGGTGGTCACGAGGGGATCGCTGGCCGCGCCGCCCGCGTCGATCACGGTGAGCCGCACCTGGAATGCGCCCACGCTCGTGTAGGTGTGGGTAGCCGTCGGTCCCGATCCGGCCGATCCGTCGCCGAAGTCCCAGTGATAGGCCAGCGGCAGGTCGCCGCCCGCATCGGCGGACGCCGTCGCGTCGAACGTGAGCGGGACGCTGGTCTGTCCACTCGTCGGCGCGGTGTAGCGCGCCACTGGACGGGTCGGGTTGACGACCGGCAGCTTGAGCGCGAGATCGTCGAAGGTGAATTCGACGGGGAAGGTGACCTGATCCGCGCTCGGCGGCGCCACCCGGAAACCGATCGTGCCTTCCGTATCCAGCGCCGGCTCGTCGCTCGCGGTCGTGAGCTGCCAGGGCCCCGGCTCCGACGACCCATCCTGCCACACCTTCATCCGGATGACCGTGGTCGGGCTGGTGCCGACGCAATCCCAGCGGATCCAGTAGCGGGCGCCCGCCTGCCAGGTCGTCGAGATCGTGAACGGCTCCGACACGAACGTGTTCACGCCGTTGACGCGCTTCTCGATGCGCAGGTCGATCTGCCCCGTACCGAACGCGCGAACGGAATAGCGATAGTAGTTCTCGTCGGCGCCCGCCGCATGGCGGCGCGCATAAACCTCGACGGTATGAAAGCGATTCGGGTTGTCCGGGGCCTGGCCGATGCTGAACGCCACGAGGCCGGAGCCGCTCTTCGAGCGCACGTTCTCGAGCAGGGCGACCTGCGGCGTCGTGACCGGCACGACGATGCGGCCAGATGACCCATCCACCCGGAACATCGAGGGATCGGTCGTCCGGTAAACCCAGCGTCCACCGATCTGTGCTTCGCCCCAGCCGGAGGACGACGCCCGCGTGAAGCTGTCGAGGGCGACCGGCCTGTTGTCGTTCGGTCGCGGCTCTACCTTGGGCTCCGACGGGCTGTCGCTGCACGCGACCGCGCTGCCGACGGCGAGCACCGTCGCGAGAGTGGCGAAACGCGCGCGGGCACCGATGGACGCAGGTCCCTTCGCGATGCGACGCGCAGCCCCGATTGCGTCCGGGCCGTCGCTGAACTGACGTGAAGCACTCATGACGAGCTTCCTCCTGATGGTGATCATGAGTCGAAGCCGCCGTGGGCGTGCCGCGACGATCGAGGCGGGGTGCAAATAGGTCGCCTCGGACCGGTTGCCGGGCGCCATCTGTTCAAGCCGTTGATGTGCATGCGGTTGCCATCCAGGTGACCGTGGCGCCGCGAGCAAACCTGTTGCGCCGGAGCCACAGCCGTGCAGCGTGCGCAACAGGGGTCCACCGCCATTTCAGGCACGACGCCGCGCGCGTCCGCGCCGAGGGAAAGACCAGTGCGAGGCGCAACGCCACGAGCGTACGCTGCGCGGCGGAAGCATGCGACGGTTTGTGGCGGACGCCCCACACGGCCCACGGCCCCGGCGACCCCCGCTCACTCACCCCAAGTCGCTGAAAGCCCGAGAGTTAGCCATGCGATGCGGCCCCGCCGCAGCCCGGCATCGTTTCTTGCCCTCCCCCGACGCGAGCCACACTCGGTCCCGGAGACCATTCGCCATGCAGCACGCGCTCGTCACGGGCGGCGCCGGCTTCGTCGGAAGTCACGTCGTCGACCACCTGCTCGATAAAGGCTTCCGCGTGACCGTGGTCGACAACTTCGACCCGTTCTACGACGTCGAGGACAAGCGGCGGAATGTCGCCGGGCACCTGTCCTCGCCCGCCTATCGCCTCGTGGAGGCGGACATCCGGGACGAACAGGTCATCGATGCCGAGCTGCGCGACCGATACGATGTCGTCGTCCACCTCGCAGCGCGTGCGGGTGTGCGCCCTTCAATAGAACAGCCGCTGCTGTATCAGGACGTCAACGTGCGCGGCACGCAGGTGCTCCTCGAGTTCGCACGGCGGCGGGGGATCGGGCAGTTCGTCTTCGCCTCCTCGAGCAGCGTGTACGGGATGGCGCCGAGAGTCCCCTGGCACGAGGAGGACGCGGTGTTGCTCCCCATCAGCCCCTACGCCAGCACCAAGGTCAGCGGCGAGCTCCTGGGCCACGTGTACAGCAAGCTCTTCGGGATCCGCTTCCTCTCGCTTCGATTCTTCACCGTCTACGGACCCCGCCAGCGTCCCGACCTCGCAATCCGGAAGTTCACGACCGGCATGATGCGTGGGGAAACCATCCCCGTATTCGGCGACGGATCGTCGCGCCGCGACTACACCTACATCGACGACATCGTGCAGGGAGTGCTGGCCGCGATCGCGTACACCGGCTCCCCGTACGAAGTGATCAACCTCGGGAACAGCCGCGCCGTGAGCCTGCTCGACCTGATCGACACCATCTCCGCGACGCTCGGCGTGCCTGCGCGAATCGACTGGCAGCCATGTCAGCCGGGGGACGTGCCGCAGACCTGGGCGAGCATCGACAAGGCGGGGCAGCTGCTCGGGTATGCTCCCCGAACGCCTTTGTACGACGGGATCCGTCAGTTCGCGGCGTGGATGGAGGAGCGGAACGGCCGCCGGAATCGTCCGGCAGCGGACGCTGGATATCAGGGGGCGACGGGTCGGTCGCATGGTGTGCTCACCGCCCACTGAGCTCTGCGGGTCGGAACGAGCTCCGCCAGCGTGAGCGGGGGCCGGCCGGCAGGGAGTCCCGACGGGCCGAGGAATGATCACAGGAAACGGGCGGGGCGAGGCGCAGCGAGGGGATGAAACCGGGGAGCCGCATACTGCCATTCATTGGCGTCGCAAAGGGATCGCTTCCAGCGCAGGTGTCCTGGCACCAGCGGAGGAATTCCGACGTGGATGTCACGGAGTCACACACGGTTCCCGCTGAGACCGGGCGACCGGGGGTCGTGCTGGTGACGACCGACACGGAGTGGTCGGCGCGCTCACTCGAGACGCTGCTCAATCCATCGGGTTACGTCGTCATGCGCGCGATCGGCGAACGGCAGCTCGTGTCGCTGGCCGCCACCACGCGGCCCGATGCCCTGATCCTCGAGCACCGCCCCCCGGCGCTCAGCGCCATCGATGCCATGCAGTCGTTGCGTGAGGACCCACGGTTCAACCCGGGCACGCCGATCGTTGCCGTGAGCGCGAGCCCCATCGACCGGGCGCACCGGCTCGCGATCTACAGTGCGGGCGCCTGGGACCACTGCACGCAGCCGCTCGACGGTGAGGTGCTCGTTCGGCAGCTGCGCACCCTCATCGGGGTGAAGCGCCAGATGGATCGCCTCCAGGAAGCCGCCATGGTCGACAGTGCGACCGGGCTCTACAGCTCGCGCGGTCTGGCGCAACGCGCCCGCGAAGTTGGCGCCGGCGCATTCCGCCGCCACGAATCACTCGCCTGCGTCGCCGTCGCGCTCGAGCTGGTGCCGCCGGTCGAGCGGGAAGACCTCTCGGCGACCGCGATCGCGGCCGCCGCCCGGAACCTCGGCGCCGAGTGGGCACGCAGCGGCCGGGCGAGCGACGCTCTCGGTCATCTCGGGCCGGCGGAATTCGGGATCGTTGCGGCCGCGACGAACGCCGCCGGCGCCGAGGTGCTCCTCGATCGACTGAAGGACCGCGTTGAGGCAATTCCCGTTACCATCGAGGGCGTGACGTGCCGCGTGCGCGTGCGTGCCGAATATGCCGCGGTAGACGATTACGCGTCGGCGCCGAGTGACGCGGTCGAGCTGCTGCGCCATGCGAGTCTCACGCTGCGCAACGCTGCCGCGCGAGACGTTGGGTCTGCCAATGACTGACGGCGTGCACGTCCGGCATTTGGCTGACAGCTGTCGGATGATCCGCCGATGTAATGCCCCTCACATGCCGGCAGCTTCGCCGGGGGGTGCACTCGCTTTGAACGCCGGCGGCCGATGAATGGTCGTCGAGTGGATGGGCAACGCACTTTTCTCTTGACAGAATCGCTGGTTCACCCAAACGTCGTGACCCCGTTCTCTGCTCCACCACATCGTGTCGGTTGTTGAACGGCTGGTGAATCGGGTGTGCAGGTCGGCGGTAGCGGTACGTGGACGGTAAGGAGACGACGATGACTCCGACAGGTCCCGTGGCAGCAGCTCGCGAGCGTTCATCCGTGGATGCGCTCTCCATGCTGTCACCCGAGGTGAAGGCAACCGTCCAGGTGCTGATCGTCGACGACGATCGGACGCTGCGAGAAGGATGCGACAGCATCCTCCGCCTCGAGGGCTACCAGACGACGGTCATCGGGCGGGGCGACGAGGCGCTCGACCTCGTCCGCCGGCGGCGCTTCGACGTCGTGCTGTGCGACCTGTACATGACGCCGGTGACGGGGATCGAGATCCTCAAGGCGACGCTCGCCGCGTTCCCCGACACGCTGTTCATCGTGATGACGGGCAATCCGAGCGTGAATTCGAGCCTCGAGGCGCTGCACGCCGGGGCCTGGGACTACCTGCCGAAGCCGTTCTCCGCGTCGCACCTGCAGGTGCTGATCGGTCGCGCGGCACATGCGGTGGTCGTCGCTCGCGAGACGCATGAGATGCGGACGCGGCAGGGACAGCCCGGGGCCGATCCGGGAATGCCGGTTCTCATCGGCAACGCGCCCGCGTTCCGGCGCGCGCTGGAGCTCTCACGCAAGGTCGCGGCGACGGATGCGTCGGTGATGATCAGCGGCGAGAGCG
The DNA here is from genome assembly GCA_035764975.1 of Gemmatimonadaceae bacterium. Lineage (GTDB taxonomy): Bacteria > Gemmatimonadota > Gemmatimonadetes > Gemmatimonadales > Gemmatimonadaceae > JACDHQ01. The sequence continues at coordinate 27,138 of DASTYL010000080.1, forward strand.
GAACAGGTAAGGAAGGCATCGCGCAGTTGATCCATCGGTCGAGTCGCCGTGCGAGCCGTCAGCTCGTGCCCATCAATTGCGCCGCGCTCCCCGAGCAGCTGCTGGAATCGGAGATGTTCGGTCACCGCAAGGGCTCGTTCACCGGAGCGGATCGCGACAAGCCCGGGCTCCTCGAGACGGCCAATGGCGGGACGCTGTTCCTGGACGAGCTGACGGAGATGTCGCTGCCGATCCAGGCGAAGCTGCTGCGCGTGCTGCAGGACGGCGTCGTGCGCCGGGTCGGCAGCGAGGAAGCGGGTGCAGTCGTGGATGTCCGCTTCGTCTCCGCGACCAACCGCGAGCCGCAGGAAGCGGTGGCGAACGGCATCCTTCGCGAGGACCTGTTCTACCGGCTCCGCGTGGTGCAGATCAAGCTCCCGCCGCTTCGCGAGCGACAGGAGGACATCCCGCTCTTCGCCGAGCACTTCCTGACGCACTACTGGAAGCGGCACCGCCCGGGGCGCCACGCCCCTCCGCGGTTGAGCCCGGCCTCCATCGATTTCCTTCGCTCGCGGCCGTGGCGGGGGAACGTGCGCGAGCTGCAGAACGTCATCGAGAATCTCGCGGTGCTCGCCGAATCCGGTCAGGAGATCCGCCCGGACGACATCCCGCTCTACGATGACGCCATGCCCGCGAGTGTGGCAGGGACGATCCCGTCTCGCCTGCTCGATGATGCGTACCACGCCGCGAAGGACCGCGTGGTCACCGACTTCGAGCGCGAGTACCTCACCCGTCTCGTCGCACGGTCCGGCGGCAACATGTCGCGCGCGGCCCGCCTCGCAGGAATCGACCGAACGACGCTCTATCGCCTGATGGAGCGTCACAGCATGCAGCGTGAGACCCTGGTCGAGACCTACTGAGACTGCCGAGCAAGTCGATGCGAGCCACCTCACGGCGCGTTTCCGCGCCCGCCGACCTCCCCGTCGGCATGTACACGCCGACCCCGGGCCTCATCTACGAGTCCGAGGTCCCGGCGCTTGCCCCGGCGGAGCCGGGGACCCTGTGGCGGGCAGCGCGTCGCGCCGCGGACTCCATCCGCAACGTGCCCGCCGACATGGCGCCGCCGTCCGACCTGATCCCCGGCGACGGCGGCGACGCCCTCGATGTGCTCTGCACCGCCTGGCGGCAGGCATATAATGAAGGGCGTGCGAGCTTCCCGGGGGAGAATCTCCCCGCGCGCTCGACGCTCGACCGGCTGCGGGCCGCCTTCCTCAAGGAGCTGTGCCGGCTTCCGGAGCGGGCCGACTACGCCGGCGCCGTCCAGATGCTCGCCGCGCTGGAGCTCGTGCGCGACCGGCTGGAGAAGGACGAGGCGCAGAAGTTCCGGCGGACGCTGGCGGGGCCGGCGGCGATGGACCTCGTGGTCGAAGTCGCCCACGACATGCGCTCGCCGCTCACCGCCATCCTGCTGCTGACCGACACACTGCGGAACGCCCAGCCGGAGCGGCTCGACCCCATCGCGCAGCGACAGGTGGGGCTCGTTTACAGCGCGGCGTTCGGCCTGCACGCCATGGTGAGCGACGTCATCGACCTCGCGCGCGGGGGCGAGTGCCTCATCGAGCCCGAGCCGATGTCCTTCTCCATTGGCGAGATCCTCCAGGCGGCCGGGGACATCGTCCGGCCGATTGCCGAAGAGAAGAAGCTTCGCCTGACGATCGTCGGTCCCGAAGTCGACTCGCGCGTCGGGCAGCCACGGGCGCTCAACCGGGTGCTCGTGAACCTCACGACCAACGCGCTGAAGTTCACTCAGGAAGGCGAGGTCCGGGTGATCGCCCGTGCGCGCTCGCGGACGGCCGTGGAATTCGTCGTCGAGGACACCGGGGTCGGGATCCCGGCGGACGTGATGGCGTCGCTGTTCGAGCCCTTCCGGTGGCTTCGCCGGGGCGCGCGGGTCGAGAACACCTTCTCGAGCGCGGGGCTCGGCCTCGCGATCTGCCAGCGCCTGGTGCGCTCGATGGGCAGTGAGCTGCACGTCGAGACGGAGATCGGGAAGGGGACGAAGTTCAGCTTCGAGGTGGCCCTCCCCGTGACGGCGCAGGAACTATAGAAGGGCGGTCCGCCCATCTGCCCGGCAGGCCCGTGGCGCCATCCCCGAGGGGGTGGCGCCATCGTCCTTTTTCCGCGGCGGCGCCGGCCGGATGCTGCCGAGCCGGCGCCATTCCCCCGCCACCACGACGCCGCCCATGCGCCCCGCGCACGCGCCGCGTTTGGGGGGACTGCCTGAAGGGGTGGTCTGGCTGACGCAACCGGGGAGGAACTCGGACACATGCGGCATGAGAATCGCCGACTGCGCGCCGCCCGCGAACCGTGCTGATTGGGGGAGGATCGCGGGGCGTCGCGCCCGGGAATCCGGTTGCTCCAACCACCGCTGGAGCCGACTAGATTCCGGGCGACCGGATGCCCCGCGCCGACCGGTACCGGTCGGACGGGCGCGGGCGGCCACGAGACCCGGCACCCTCCGCGGCACCAGCATGGCGGGCCCGCGAGCGCCGTTGAAAGCATACCAGGGGAGAACGAGGCATGAGCAAGACGGATACGGCGGCCGCCAACGGCAGCCTGGAGATTCGCGATACCCGCACCGGCAAGGAGTACTCCGTGCCGGTCCTGCCGGCCGGCACCGAAGGCGATACCACGGTGCGTGCGCTCGACCTCCGGGCGATCAAGCAGTCGCCCGACGAGTTCGGCCTCATGACGTACGATCCGGCGTTCATGAACACGGCGTCGTGCCGCAGCGCGATCACCTTCATCGACGGCGACAAGGGGATCCTGCGCTATCGCGGCTACCCGATCGAGCAGCTCGCGGAGAAGTCGACCTTCCTCGAGGTCGCGTGGCTCCTCCGCAATGGCGAGCTGCCGACGCAGCCCGAGTACGACAAGTGGGTGCACGACATCACGCACCACACGTACGTGCACGAGAACATCAAGGAGTTCCTCGGCGGGTTCCGCTACAACGCGCATCCGATGTCGATGCTCTGCAGCACCGTGGCGGCGCTCTCGTCGTTCTACCCCGAGGCGAAGAACATCTTCGACCAGGAGCAGCGCGACATCTCCGTGGTGCGCCTGCTGGCGAAGGTGCCGACGCTCGCGGCGTTCATCTACCGCCACCTCAAGGGGCTGCCGTTCATCTACCCCGACAATGAGCTGAGCTACAGCGAGAACTTCCTCTCGATGGTGGCGCGGATGACCGAGGCCAAGTACGAGGCCAACCCGGTCTTCACGCGTGCGCTCGAGGTGCTGTTCATCCTGCATGCGGACCACGAGCAGAACTGCTCGACGAGCGCGGTGCGCGCGGTCGGCAGCTCGCACGTGGATCCCTTCTCGGCGGTCGCGGCCGGCATCGCGGCCCTCTACGGCCCGCTGCATGGCGGCGCGAACGAGCAGGTGCTCCGCATGATCGAGGAGATCGGGCACGTGAAGAACGTCCCGGCCTTCATCGACGAGGTGAAGTCGGGGAAGGGCAGCCGCCTGATGGGCTTCGGCCACCGCGTCTACAAGAGCTACGATCCGCGCGCCAAGATCGTGAAGAAGCTCGCCGACGAGGTGTTCGCGCAGGTCGGCATGGACAAGGACCTCGAGATCGCGCTGGAGCTCGAGCGCGTCGCCCTGTCCGACGACTACTTCGTCTCCCGCAAGCTGTACCCGAACGTCGACTTCTACACGGGCCTCATCTACCGGTCGATGGGCTTCCCGACCGACTTCTTCACCGTGCTGTTCGCGGTCGCCCGCACGTCCGGCTGGCTCGCGCAGTGGGAGGAGATGCTGCTCGACAAGGAGCAGAAGATCGCGCGGCCCCGCCAGATCTACGTCGGCCCGGCCGAGCGGAAGTACGATGGCAAGCTCACCGAGCGTTTCCCCCAGGCCACCAAGAGCGGTACAGCGAAGCTATAGATGATGAACGACGATTCGAGGGCGCCCGCGGGCGCCCTCGATGCCATTCTGAAGCCGCGCACCATTGCCGTCGTCGGTGCGTCGCGGTCGGCCAGCACGATCGGACACCAGATCGTGTCCAACCTGGTCGGCAACGGGTTCACCGGTGCGGTGTTCCCGGTGAACCCCAAGGCCACGGCGATCCACTCGATGCGGGCGTCGCCGTCCGTCACCGCCATCGGCGAGCCGGTGGACGTCGCCGTCATCACGGTGCCCAAGGAGCGCGTGTGCGACGTCGCCGAGGAGTGCGGGGCGGCGGGCGTGCGGGGGCTCGTGGTGATCTCGGCGGGGTTCCGCGAGGTCGGCGGCGACGGGCCTGAGCGCGAGCGCCAGCTGCTCGAGATCGCGCGGCGCCACGGCATGCGGATGCTCGGCCCCAACTGCATGGGCGCGATCAACACCGCGGCGGAGTATCGCATGAATGCGACGTTCGCGCCGGTCACGCCGCCCTTCGGCCCGGCTGCCTTCGTGTCGCAGTCGGGGGCGCTCGGCGTCAACGTGCTCGACTACGCCGCGGAGTACCACATCGGCATCTCGCAGTTCGTGTCGATGGGCAACAAGGCGGATCTCAGCGGCAACGACTTCCTGCTTCAGTGGGAGCACGATCCCGACGTCGGCGTCATCCTCATGTACGTCGAGAACTTCGGGAATCCGCGCACCTTTCTCGAGGTGGCGAGCCGCGTCGTGCGGACGAAGCCCATCGTCGTGCTCAAGGCGGGGCGCTCCGACGTCGGCGCGCGTGCCGCGTCGTCGCACACCGGCGCGCTCGCCGCGAGCGATGCGGCGGTGGATGCGCTGCTGACGCAGGCGGGCGTCATGCGCGCCGGATCCATCGAGGAGCTGTTCGACCTCGCGATGGCGTTCACCGCGGGATCACGCGTCCGCGTGCCCA
>DASTYL010000081.1:0-5583 GCA_035764975.1 Gemmatimonadaceae bacterium
GGGATGGGGGCGCGATCACCTTTGCCGATCACCTCTTCCTGGGCCGCCCGCACCTCCTGAACCTGCACGTGGAGCGCGCACCGCTCGGCGGGGAATGGCAGGCGCATCTCACACGACCGTTCTTCACCGGCCTCCAGCGCGAGGCGTGGCGCGCCGGCGCCGGCGAGGTGGTGACGTACACGGAGCTGCGGCACCCGGACAGTCCCACACATGTCGTGCGTGTGCAGCGACGGTATGCGGACGCGGGGCTGATGGCGCGAATCGGCCCGCCGGTGCGGATGGGGTTTCTCGGGCTGCAGATCTCCCATGAGCGGGAGGTCGTGGGGCAGACGCTGTATACGTTCGCCCCCGACGGCAGCCCCGTCGCCGCCGATACTTTCGCGGCCCCGCGGCCGTACGAATCCACGCGCCTGAATGCCTTCGTCGGCGCGAGGCGGCTCACCTTCGAGCGCGTCGAGGGGTTCGACGCGCTCACCGCCACGCAGGACATTCCCGTCGGCTTCCAGGCGGGGCTGGTCGTAGGGCGGGGGCTCGACGCGCCCGTCGAAGGATTCGGGCGGGAGCTGTTTCTGTCGGCGGACCTGTACGCCGGCCGCGGCGACACCAACGATGCGACCCGGCTGCAGCTTCGCGCGCAGGGGACGCGAAGCGCCACCGACGGACGCTGGGGGCGGGGGATTGCCACGGGCAGGCTCGCCCACCAGATCAAGCCGTCCGCGAACCATACGGTGGCGCTGAGCGGCGACTGGGCCGCGACGTGGCGCGCCGGTGCCCCGCTGCAGCTCATGGTCGGCGCGCGGGACGGTGGGGTGCGCGGATACGCCGATGCGCTGATGGGCGGCGGCCACCGCGCGGTCCTGCGCCTCGAGGAGCGCGTCGCCATTCCGAACGTGCGGGGGGCTGGCGATCTCGGCGTGGCGGCCTTCGTGGATGTGGGACGGGTGTGGCGCGGCGGTGCGCCCTTCGGCGTCACGACGCCGATCCAGCCTTCGCTCGGCCTCAGCCTGCTCGGGGCCGTGCCCGCGCGGTCTGCGCGGATGTGGCGGCTCGACGTCGCGATGCCGCTCGACGGACCGGCCCTGAACCGGATCACGCTGGGGCTCACGCGCGGCGATCGGAGCGCGGTGTTCTGGCGCGAGCCCGGCGACCTCGCCTCGACGCGCGGGCCGACGGTGCCATCATCGGTGTTCGCGTGGCCGTGATGTAAAAAAAAGAAGCGCCCGGCGGAGCCGGGCGCTTCTTCGTTCAGTCACGGACAGCCGTCAGCGGCGCATCACTTGTTCGCCGCCGGCACGTTCCGCATCATCCGCCGGATCGGAATCGCGAGCAGCGCGAGCACGACCGCGGCGATGAACAGCGACATCGTCGTGCGGGTGAAGAGCTGCGGCATCTGGTCCAGCTTTTCCGGGTCGACGTGGCCGCCGACGAGACCGCCGATCAGGTTGCCGAGCGCCGACGCGGTGAACCAGATACCCATCATCTGGCCGACGTACTTCCGCGGCGAGAGCTTGGTCATCGACGACAGGCCGACGGGGGAGAGCGACAGCTCGCCGACCGTCTGGAAGAAGTAGCTGCCGACGAGCCACCACGGCGAGACGAGCGTGCCCGCCCCGCCGGCGACGACCTTGTTCGCCGCCCAGATCATGATGAGGAAGCCCACACCGGCGAGGGCGAGGCCGAGCGAGAACTTGCCGGGGCTCGAGAGGTCGCGGTTGCGCTTGCCCAGCGCCACCCAGATGCCGGCGAACACCGGTGCGAGCAGGATGACGAAGAACGAGTTGACCGACTGGAACCACGTCGCCGGCACCTCGAAGCCGCCGATCGTGCGGTCCGTGAAGTCGCGGGCGAACAGGTTCAGCGAGGTCGGCGCCTGCTCGAACGCGCCCCAGAACACGACCGCGAACAGGAACAGGACGAAGATGACGCCGATGCGCCGCTTCTCGTCGCCGGTCAGGCCGCCGGCAAGGAACACGTAGATGAAGAAGAGCACGACAAGCGCGAGCGTCACGTTCACCATGTACTGCCCGATCGCCTGCGCGTCGATCGTGATGGTCCCTGTTGCGGCCAGCGCGAACAGGATCACGACGGCCGCGAGCCCGCCCCACATCGCGAGCTTGACGGTGCGTTCCTGGCGCGCCTGCACGGCCGCATCGGGATGCCGCGCCGGGGCCGTGCCGATCCCCTGCAGCGTCTTGCCACGGGTCAGCCAGAAGACGACGAGACCGAACGCCATGCCGACGCCCGCGGCGCCGAAGCCCCAGTGCCAGCCGACCTTCTCGCCGAGCGCGCCGGTGATGAGCTGGCCGGCGAACGCGCCGACGTTGATGCCCATGTAGAAGATCGAGAAGCCCGCGTCACGCCGGGAACCGCCTTCCGGATACAGGTCGCCGACGATCGCCGAGATGTTCGGCTTGAGCAGGCCCGTGCCCAGTACGATCAGCACGAGACCGGCGAAGAACGGGATCTTCCCGCCGCCGGGGCCGCCCAGCCCCGAAAGACCGATGGAGAGATGCCCCATCGTGATGAGCACCGCGCCGATGAAGATCGCGCGCTGCAGGCCAAGCAGCCGGTCGGCGATCCAGCCGCCGGGGAGCGAGGCAAGGTAGACGCTGAAGCCATAGATGCCGACGATGGCCGACGCCTGGGTGCGGTCGAAGCCGAAGCCTCCCTCCGCCAGCGCCGCGGCCATGAACAGCACGAGCAGCGGGCGCAGGCCGTAGTACGAGAACCGCTCCCACATCTCGGTGAAGAAGAGCGTCGCGAGGCCGCGCGGGTGACCGAAGAATCCGCGGTCATCGAGGCCGACACGCTGCAGTCCGGGAGGCGCCTCGTCGTGTGTGACGGTCGCCGCCTGCGGCTGGTCGAAGACGCCCTTGTCCTTGTGATTCGCCATGGGTGGGGAGGTGAGGTGGGAAGTCGCCCCGCGTGGGGCGCGAGGTGGCGCCGTCAGGCCTGCAGCGCCGCAATCGGAAGGTACCGCTCCGGCGGGCGCGTGCCGCCCGCCGCCTGCTGCTGCTCCCAAGATACTGCCGTCGGGACCTGCTTGATGCATGCGACGTGATGGCCCGGTGCCTTCTCCTCCAGCGGCGGCACGATCCGCGCGCACGCGGCGTCCTTCGCGGGGTGATGGCACCGGGGATGAAACACGCAGCCCGACGGCGGGTTCGCCGGCGACGGCACATCGCCGCCGAGGACGATCCGCTCCCGGCGCACGGTGGGATCGGGGACGGGCACCGCCGAGAGGAGCGCCTGCGTATACGGCATCAGCGGCTCGCGGTAGAGATCCTCGCGGGTCGCGAGCTCCACGATCCGGCCGAGGTACATCACCGCGACGCGGTCGGCGATGTGCTCGACGACCGAAAGGTCGTGCGCGATGAACAGGTACGCGAGTCCGCGATCTCTCTGAAGATCCTGCAGGAGATTCACCACCTGCGCCTGCACGCTGACGTCGAGCGCCGAGACCGGCTCGTCGCACACGATGAACTTCGGCTCCACCGCCAGCGCGCGCGCGATGCCGATGCGCTGGCGCTGGCCGCCGGAGAACTCGTGCGGGTAGCGATGCGCATACTCGGGCCGCAGCCCGACTTCGTCGAGCAGCTGCCGCACCCGCCGGTCCGCCTCCGCCCCCTCGGCGAGCCGATGGATCGTGAGCCCTTCACGCACGATGGCACCGACGCTCATCCGCGGATTGAGGCTCGAGAACGGATCCTGGAAGATGATCTGCATCTGCCGGCGGAGCTGCCGCAGCGCATTGCCCTTGAGCGCGAGCACGTCCTGGCCGCCGAACGTGACGGTGCCGCTGGTCGGGTCGATCAGGCGCAGCACGGCGCGCCCCGTGGTGCTCTTGCCGCAGCCCGACTCGCCCACGAGGCCGAGCGTCTCGCCGGGAAGGACGTCGAACGACACGCCGTCCACGGCCTTGACCGCGCCGCCGCCACGCCCGAAGAGGCCTTTCCTGATGGGGAAGTGCTTCCGGAGATCGCGGACGCTGAGCAGCGCGTCGCCCGACGGCCGTGGGGTCCTGGACGGGACGATGTTGGGGGCCGTCATGACAGCGCGCTCCGGTCCTTCACGTTTTCCCGCTCGCCGGGCCGCGCGCCCTGAGCAATGCCACCGGTACCGGCGACTGCCTCGACCAGCGGCGGATGGGGATGATTGCGACGCTCGGGCTCCTCGGCGAGATGGCAGCGCGACACGTGCCCGGCGCCGATCTGGTACAGCGGCGGGTGCTCGGTCGTGCAGCGGTCCCACGCATAGGGGCAGCGATCGTGGAAGCGGCACCCCGCGGGCCAGCTCGTCGGGGGCGGAACGGTGCCGGGGATCGTCGCCAGCCGCTCCTGCTCACCGCCGACGCGGGGCATCGCGCCGAGCAAGCCCTCCGCGTACGGATGGTGTGCCGAGGCGAAGAGGTCGCGCACCGCCGCTTCCTCGACGATCTCGCCGCCGTACATCACGATCACGCGCGAGCAGGTTTCCGCCACGACACCGAGATCGTGCGTGATGAGCAGGATCGACATGCCCACGCGCCGCTGCAGCTCCGCGAGCAGCTCCAGGATCTGCGCCTGGATCGTCACGTCGAGCGCGGTCGTCGGCTCGTCGGCGATCACCAGCGCCGGGTTCATGACCAGCGCCATGGCGATGACGACGCGCTGGCGCATGCCTCCCGAGAGCTGGTGCGGATATTCGCCCGCGCGCTGCTCCGGCGCGGGAATGCCCACGAGCTCGAGCATCTCGACTGCGCGCTTCCAGGCATCGCGGCGCGACGTCCCCTCGTGAATCCGCGACACCTCCGCGATCTGCTCGCCGACGGTGAAGACGGGATTCAGTGCCGTCATCGGTTCCTGGAACACCATCGCGATGCGATTGCCGCGAATGCGGCGCATCGCCTCCTCGTCCAGCGCGAGCAGGTCCTGTCCTTCGAACCGCAGGCGGCTTCCCGACTCGATGCGCCCCGGGGGGCGGATGAGGCGGAGCAGCGAGAGCGCCGTGACCGACTTGCCGCAGCCCGACTCGCCCACGAGCCCGACCGTCTCCCCCTTGCCGACGGTGAAGGAGACGCCGTCGACGGAGCGGGCGACCCCGTTCTCCGAGTAGAAGTAGGTCCGCAGGGTCTCGACCTGCAGCAGTGGCTCAGTCATTGGTGACGGGAAGGTGTCGTGGGTCTGCGGCATCCCGCAAGGCATCGCCGAGCAGGTTGCACGCGAGGACCGTGATCGCGATCGCGAGGCCGGGAAAGAGGCTCATCCACCAGAGTGCGAATGGATCACCGCTGCCATCCTGGATGATGTTCCCCCAGCTCGCGTGCGGTGGGCGCACGCCCACCCCCAGGTAGGAGAGCCCGGCTTCGAGCACGATCACCCCGCCCACGCCGAGCGCCGCCGCGACCAGCACCGGCGCGATGGCGTTCGGCAGCACGTGCCGCAGCACCACCCTCCCATCGGACGCGCCGAGGGCGCGGGCCGCCGCGACATGATCCCGCCGCGACACCGCCATCACCTCGGCGCGCACGAGCCGGCTCACCCCGAACCAGCCCGTGCCGCCAAGGAGCAAGATCAGCACCGGGAGGCTCACCGCCGGCCAGAC
>DASTYL010000082.1:0-15544 GCA_035764975.1 Gemmatimonadaceae bacterium
CGGCCACGCTCACGACACGGAACCGCGGCGTGGCCTCGAGCCGGTTCCTCAGCCGCAGCGTGACTGCGTCCGGGGTCGGATCCACCAGCGCCACGCGGAGGTCGCGTACGTCGGTGCGGAGCGCGTACCCGAACAGCAGGACCTGCACGAGCGGCATCAGCAGGAGGATCACGAGCGTCTGCCGGTCGCGCAGGATGTGGTGGAGCTCCTTGACGATGAAGGCGCGCAGCGTGCGCAACTGCTGACTCACGACGGTGCTCCCGGCCGGGCCAGCCGCACGAAGACCTCGTCCAGCGTCGCGGCGCCAGCCTCGGCCTTGAGCTCCGCCGGCGTGCCGAGCGCCGCGATCCGCCCATCCACCATGATCGACACGCGGTCGCAATACTCTGCCTCATCCAGGTAGTGGGTCGTGACGAAGACCGTCGTGCCGCCCGCGGCGGCCGCGTAGATCATCTCCCAGAACTGCCGGCGCGTGATGGGATCCACGCCGCCCGTCGGCTCGTCGAGAAAGATCACGGCCGGCTCGTGCAGCATGGCCACCGAGAACGCGAGCTTCTGCTTCCATCCGAGCGGCAGTGACGCCACCAGCGAGTCCCGGGCATCGGCGAGGTCGAGTCGATCGAGCAGCATCGTCATGCGGCTGGCGATCGTCTCGTCCGGCAGCCCATAGATCCCGCCATAAAGCGTGACGTTCTCCCGGACGGTGAGATCATCGTACAGGGAAAAGCGCTGGCTCATGTAGCCGATGCGCCGCCGGATCGCTTCGGTCTGTGTATCCACGTCGTAGCCCGCGACCGACGCACGCCCGCTCGTCGGTGCGAGCAGGCCGATCAGCATCTTGATGGCGGTCGTCTTCCCCGCCCCGTTCGCGCCGAGGAAGCCGAAGACCTCTCCTTCCTCGACGGTGAAGGTGATGCGATCGACCGCCGTGAAGGTGCCGAACGTGCGGGTGAGCTCGTGCACGTCGATGGCGAGGGGGGTCATGCGGCGCTCGCCTCGTGAGTCGTGCTCGTCATGAGCTGGATGAACCGGTCCTCGATGCCCGCGGCGATCGGCTCCGCGGCCGCTCCGGTGATCCCCGCCGCGGTGAGCGCCGCCACGACCTCCCGTGCGATCCCGGCGGTATCGGCTCCTTCGCGCGTGTCGGTGTAGTGCAGCGTCTCGCCGAACGGATAGACGAACATCGCGCTCGGGAGCGCCCGCAACACCTCCAGCGCCCGGCTGCGTTCGTCCACGCGGACGGCGATCAGCGGCCTCGGATACCCGGCGGCGATCGCCCGCGGCGTATCGATGCCCATCACCCGCCCCTGCTGCACGAGCGCGACCCGGTCGCAGCGATCCGCCTCGTCCATGTAGGGCGTGGAGACGACGATCGTCAGCCCGGACGCCTTGAGCGCCGCGAGCAGGTCCCAGAACTCGCGTCGCGACACGGCGTCGACGCCGGTCGTGGGCTCGTCCAGCAGGAGCAGCTCCGGACGATGCACGAGCGCGCAGGAGAGCGCGAGCTTCTGCTTCATCCCGCCGGAGAGCGCGCCGGCCCGGCGTTCCCGGAAGCGCTCGAGCTGGCTGTAGATCGGCGCGATCAACGCATACCCTTCCTCGATGGTCGTCCCGAAGACGGACGCGAAGAACCGCAGGTTCTCCTCGACCGTGAGGTCCCCGTAGAGCGAGAATCGACCCGGCATGTACCCGATGCGCGACCGGATCTCCCAGAGGTCCCGGACGACGTCACGGCCGAGCACCTGCGCCGTCCCGGCATCCGGCACCATCAGCGTGGTGAGGATGCGAAAGAGCGTGGTCTTGCCGGCGCCGTCCGGACCGACGAGCCCGAACAGCTCGCCCTGCTCGACGGCGAACGACATGTGATCGACGGCCTGCACCGCGCCGAACCGCTTGACGAGGTCCTGCACCTGCACCGGCGCTCCCGGGGCGGCCCGTTCAGGCATCGGGCTCTGGCGCCTGAAGCGTGACGTCGGCCGGCATGCCGATCTTCAGCATCCCGTCCTGATTCGGCACCCGCACCTTGATCGCGTATACGAGATCGGCGCGCTCGTCGCGTGTCTGCACGGGCGTCGGCGTGAACTCCGCCTTGTCGGCGACCCACGTCACGATGCCCCACACGGTGCTCAGCTCCCCCCCGCGGTCCACGTTCACGCGGACGCGCTGGCCGATGCGGACACGGGCGAGCAGGTCGCCGGTGACGTACGCGCGGAGGTCGAGCGTATCGAGCCGCGCCACCCGGTAGAGCGGTTGTCCCGTCTGTACGACCTCGCCCGCGTTGGCGTACGTGGCCAGCACCACCCCTGCCTCGGGGTTGACCACCCGGCTCTTCGCGAGGCGATCGCGGATCTGCGCCACCCGCGCGTCGCCGGCCGCGCCCTCGCGGCCGATGCTCGCGCGTGACGCCAGGGCCGCGTCGATCTGCGCCCCGAGCACGCGGTAGTCACGCTCGGCCTGATCCATCTGCTGCGCGGTGGCCGCCTGCTGTGCCCGCAGGCGCCGCGTGCGGTCGAAGTTGCGCCGCGCGATGTCGCGTTGCACCTGGAGCACGTGGACCTGCTCGCCGACTTCCCGCGTCCGGGCGTCGACGGCGTCACGCTGCGCGGCGATCTGCGTCAGCTCCAGCACGAGCTGCGTCGTATCGACCTGTGCGACGACGGCGCCGGCCGCGAGCTGGTCGCCCTCGGTCGGGGTGAAGGACAGCAGCTGGCCGCTGCTCTGCGCGGACACGACGACCTCCGTCGCTTCGAGATTCCCGTAGGCGTCCGCTTCCGGCTCGCCGTTGCAGGCGGCCATCGCCACGGCCAGCGCGGCGAGGAGAGCCCTGTGAATTCCGGTCGTCTTGCTCATCATCATTCCTCGAGGCCGAGCCGGGTCCGCAGGCGCGCCCGCGCCTGGGCAAGCTCGATCGTGTGGCGGGCGCGATCGATGCGCGCGTTCGCGAGATCGGTCTGCCGGTCGACGTATTCCGCCGAGGTGATCACGCCCTCGCGGTACCGTGCGCGCGTCTCGCGAAGCACCTGCTCGCGCAGCGCGATGATCTGTTCGTCGGTCGCCAGCGTCGCCCGCAGCCGGTCGATGGTGGCGAAGTCCTGGAGGACTCCCCGCTCGAGCGCCGCGGTGAATGCGGCTTCCTCGGTGGCAATGACCTCGCGCTGGATGGCGAGGACCTGGCGGTCGCGTCGCGTCGTGCCCCAGCTCCACGGGGACCACTCGACCTGCAGCCCTGCGAGCCAGTAGCTGTCGAACTCCGCCGCCAGCGGATTGAGCCCCGGCCGGCCGTAGCCCGCCCGCCCGAAGGCGATCAGTCGTGGCTTGTCGCGCGCCGCGGCGACCGCCTCCTGTCGCGCGAGCACGTCGCGCGAGCGCTCGAACTGCCGGTATTCTGGACGCGCACGCAGGGTGTCCATCGCCGCGCGCCCCGTCTGCTCCACGGCGCCGGCGGGAAGCACGAGCGTGTCGGCGGGGCCAATGGGCACGCCGGTCAGGTCGCGGAGCAGGTCCAGTGCGACGCCGCGATTCGCATCGAGCTCGCTCAGCGCCTGCCGCCGCCGCAGCAGTTCGGCATGGAGAATCGCCGCTTCGCTCGGCAGGGCGCTGCCGGCGCGCACCCGGTCGGCCGCCAGCTCGTGCTGCGCCTCGAGGTCGGTGATGAGCGACGCGATCTCACTGCGCTGGGCCTGCAGCAGGAGCGCGGCGAAATAGGCGTCGTCCACCGCCGTCCGCAGCGGATACAGCGTCGTCGCCACTCGTGCCTCCGACTCGGCGAGCTGCGCGCGCTCGACGTCGCGGCGCGGGCCCAGGGAAGGATCGATCAGCCGCTGGCGCGCCACGAGGCGCGCGTCGTACGTGTCGTGTGGCGGGGGCGCGGGTTGCGTGCCCCCCGGCAGCGTGAACGGGATCTTCGCGACGTCGGACTGATACTGCGCCTGCCCCTCGACGGACAGCGTCGGCCGGCGCTCGGCGTCGAGATTCGCTTCGCGAACCGCGGATTGCGCGCGCAGGAGCGCCGTCTGGCGCGCGCGCGGGTCGGTGCGCATGGCCGCGTCCTGGAGCGTGTCGAGGTGTACCGTCCGCACCGGCTCCTGCGCTGCCGCGCGGCCAGCCAGCACGGCGATCACCGCGATGAGGACCACGATGCCGGCGACGACTGCGATACAGCGTTTCATGGCCGCATCCCCCGCATGATGAAGCCGGGCAGGTCCTTCTTCCGCTCCTCGAGAAACCGGTCGAACGCGGCATCATCGAGGCCCGCACCGAACCGGAGCAACGGCTGTGCGAGGAACGGAAAGACCGTCAGCGACAGCGTGTTGACGAGAAACTGGAGCGCGGACATCGGACGCAGTTCGCCCGCGGCTGCGCCGGCGTCGAGCTGCGCCTGGAGCCCATCGAGTCGAGCGCGAAACCCGGACGGCGCGGTGTCGAGCGCGCCGGTCGCGGCGCCGAGCAGCCGCTCCGGGTGGTGATGGAGCTCGGAGACGATGTAGGCGGGAATGAACGGGCGCTGCCGGATCTCGTCGATGTACGTCGCGACGAAGCGCTCCAGCTTGGCGTCGAGCGGAAGGTCCGATGCGACGATGGCGAGGACTGCCGGCAGCACGCGGGTGACGGCCATGAGGAAGACGGCGGTCGCCAGCCGGTCCTTGGTGCGGAAGTAGTAGTGCAGGAGCGCCTGGTTGACGCCCGCCTCTTCGGCGATCTCCTGCATCCTGGCTCCCGCGGTGCCCCGGCGCATGAAGACGGCGTGCGCCGCCTCGAGGATGCGGCGTTCCGTATCGCGGTCCCTGGCGGCCGTGGGCCGACGGGTTGTCTCGTTTTCCATCGCCTCGCTCCGAGAGCGGCGTTTCAGACCCGGGCACGCGTATCCCGGAGATCGTTGAAGAGTTTTTTCACCGCGGAGAACGCGGAGAGCGCGGAGGAACCGCCTCGGCTTTGCTCCGCGTTCTCCGCGGTGACCCCTGAGTCCTGAGTGAAAGCAACCGATCGCCCGGTGAATGAAGCTGATTAACTAGCCAGTTAATTAATCCGCGGCCTCAGGATAACCCGCGACCACCGCCCGGAGCAAGGGCGGCCGCCCCGACACCGGCGGACCCGAGGACCCGGGGCCGAGACCCGCGCTCCCGACCCCATGCCCCGCGCAGCCGCGCAGCCCGCATCTGCGGTCCCTGCCACGAGTTGCGAACGTTCGCCCCGGCGGCCGCGTATACCTTCTGTCCGATCTGCCAGACGGAGCCGTCGCCCGCGCTGGCCCTGCCGTTCGACTTCCGCGATTCACTGCATGCATAAAGCAGTAGCCCTGCCCGCACGCCTGCCGCGCGCCCTCCGCGTCGGCCTGGCCACCCTCTCCGTCCTCACCGCTGCCTGTAGCGCCGGCGAGAGCGCCCAACCCGGCGGGGCCGGGGGTCCCGGCGGCCGCCGCCCCGGCGGCGGTCCGGGGGGCATGCGCAACGCGCCCACCCCCATCGAGATCGCGACGATCGCCAGCGGCGTGCTCGCCCGGACGACGATGGTCTCCGGCGCGCTCGAGCCCATTCGCACCGTCGGCGTGAACGCGCAGCTCGCGGGTGCGCTCACCGCGGTCCGTGCCGAGGAAGGCACGCCGGTCACCGCGGGCCAGGTCCTCGCGGAGGTGGATGCACGGGAAATCGGCGCGCAGGTGCGCAGCGCCCAGGCGTCGCTCGCGTTCGCGCGGTCCACGGCCGAACGCTCGGAGCAGCTCTACAAGGACCGCGTCATGACCGCGGCGGAGTACGAGCGCGACCAGGCGGCACTCGCCGCGGCGCAGGCGTCCTACGACCAGCTCCGCACGCGGCTCGGCCATGCGAGCGTGCGCGCACCGATCAGCGGCGTCGTCATCGAGAAGCGGGTCGAGGCGGGGGACGTCGTGCAGGGACAGGCCCGCCTGTTCACCATCGCCGACATCTCCACGCTCGTGGCGCGCGTCCTCGTCTCGGAGCTGGACGTCTCCGGGATCCGCGAGGGCGATGTCGCCGAGGTGACGGTGGATGCCCTCAGCGGGGCGCGGTTCCAGGCGCGCGTCCGCCGCGTCTTCCCCGCCGCCGACACGACGAATCGAATGGTCCCGGTGGAGGTCGCGCTGAGCGGGTCGGCAGCCCGCCTCCTCAAGCCCGGGTATCTCGCACGGGTCACGTTCAGGCTCGGCGAGCGCTCCAACGTCCTGCTCGCGCCGGCGGCGGCCCTCGTCGGATCGCCGCAGAGTCGCGCCGTGTTCGTGGTGAAGGGCACCCGCAGCGAGCGCCGCCCCGTCCGCGTCGGCAGCGCGAGTGGTGACAAGGTGGAGGTGCTCGACGGACTCGTCGCGGGAGACACCGTCGTGGTGGCGGGCGTGGACCAGGTGCGCGACGGCGGCACCGTCCGCATCGTCCAGCCGGTCGGCGAGCCGGCGGAGACCCGTACGGCGGCTCGCGCGACGGAGACCCCGTGATGCACGAGACCGAGCGCCACCGCGGCATCGCCAGCTGGTCGATCCGCCGCCCGATCGGCACCGTCATGATCACGGCGACGGTGCTCATCCTCGGCCTCGTGTTCATCGGCCGCATCGCCGTGGACCTGCTGCCGTCCATCGTCTATCCGCAGATCCGCGTGAACGTCGGCTACGCCGGGGTCGAGCCGGTGGTGCTCGAGGAGATCGTCGCGAAGCCGCTCGAGGCGGCGCTCGCGACGACGGAAGGCATCACCCGGATGGAGACGAATGTCAGCGAAGGCAACGTCTCCGTCGGGCTGCACTTCAAGGAAGGCACGAACCTCGACTTCGCGATGCAGGACGCGGCGAAGAACGTCGAGCGCGCCCGGTCACGGCTGCCGGAAGAAGCGGATCCGCCGACGGTGTGGAAGATGGATCCGTCGCAGATGCCAGTCTTCTCGATGGCGTTCTCCTCGGACGAGCGCGACCGGATCGCGCTCCGGCAGTGGGTCGACCAGCGGCTGCGCCCCCAGCTCCTGTCGATCCCCGGCGTCGCATCGGTCGACATCTCCGGCGGTCTCGTGCGCGAGATCCAGGTCGTCATCGACCAGGAGCGCCTGCAGGGGCAGGGGCTCTCGGTGTCGCAGGTCATCGGCGCACTCCGGAGCGAGAACCAGGACGTCGCGGCGGGACGCATCACCTCCGAGTCGCGCGAAGTCGTCGGCAAGACGATGGGCAAGTTCCGCAGCGTGGACGACATCCGCGGCGTGCTCCTCTCCTCCGGGGGGCGGCGGGTGCCGCTGACGGAGGTCGCCGAGGTGCGCGACACGAGCCGCGAGGAGCGCGACTGGGCCCGCCTCGATGGCTCGCCGGCGGTGCGCATCTCCATCCGGAAGCAGCCGGACGCCAATACCGTGCAGGTCGTGGACGGGGTCACGGAACGGATCGGCGCCCTCGCCGCCGACGGCTTCATCCCGCGGGACATCAAGTCGTCGATCACCTACGACCAGTCCGGCTTCATCCGCGATGCGCTGAAGTCGGTGCAGGACGCCGCCGTCGGCGGGGCGATCCTCGCGATGTTCGTCGTGTTCCTGTTCCTCAAGTCGTTCCGCAAGACGTTCATCATCGGAGTGTCCATCCCGCTCGCGATCCTCGCGACGTTCATCATGATGGGCATCGGCGACCTCACGCTGAACGTGATGTCGCTGGGCGGCCTGGCGCTGGGGACGGGAATCCTGCTCGACAACTCCATCGTCATGCTGGAGAACATCTACCGGCGACGTGAGGAGGACCGCCTCCCGGCGGAAGAGGCAGCGCACGTGGGCGCGAACGAGGTGACGAGTGCCGTCGTGGCCTCCACGACGACGAACCTCGCGGCCGTGGCGCCCTTCCTCCTGCTCACCGGGCTCTCGGCGATGATCTTTCGCGAGCTGATCCTCACGATCAGCTTCGCGATCCTCGCCTCGCTCCCGCTCGCGCTGACGCTCGTGCCGATGCTGGCGGCGCAGTTCGGGAAGGTTCGCTTCTCCAGTGGTGCGGACCGATGGCGGCCGCTCGTCGCGTTCGACGGCTTTCTCCAGCGGCTGGGCGAACGCTATCGCTCGGTCGCCACCCGCGCGGTGCGATATCGGTTTGCGCTCGTCGGCGGTTCACTGCTCGCCAGTGTCGCCGGTCTCCTCCTGATGCGCACGATGGACTCGACCTTCCTGCCGAACGTGGATGACGGCAGCGTGTCCGTCGGGCTGCGCTTTCCGCAGGGGCACCCCCCGGCCCAGACCAATCGTGCCGTGCTCGAGCTCGAGCGGCTCGTGAAGGAGATGCCGGGTGTACAGAGCGTGTTCGCCACGGCCGGCGGCAACCGCGGCTCCATCGACGTGATGCTGGTCCCGCCGGCGGAGCGCTCCCTGAGTGGCGAGGAGTGGGTGCAGCAGATGCAGGCGAAGGCGAACGAGCGCGGCTTCGCGGGTGCGCGCGTCTTCGCGCGCCCGCCGCGGATCCGTGGACTCCGGACGTCGCAGTCGGGCGTGGATCTCTCCGTGATGATCCAGGGCGACGACCTCATGGAGCTCAACCGCATCGGCCGGGACATCGAGCGCCGCCTGGCTGGTGTTCCGGGGCTGGCCAACGTCGAGACGCAGACCGAGGAAGGCAGCCCGCAGCTCGCGATCGCGCCCGACCGCGAACGCCTCCGCGCGCTGGGTCTCGATGCCGCGGCCGTCGGCCAGACGGTGCGCACGGCGGTCGACGGCACCATCGCGACCCGCTACGCCGAAGGCAATCTCGAATACGACGTGCGGGTGATGCTCCCGCGTGACCGCTTCACGACGGCGGAGCAGCTCGGCGGCGTCGCGCTCTTCCCCGGCGCCCGCGGGGGCTCGCCGGTCTACCTGCGCGATGTCGCCACCGTGCGGGAGGCGGTGGGGCCGACGCAGATCGAGCGGGAGAACCAGAATCGGGTGATCGAGGTCAGCGGCGACATCAACACGGAGGTCGCCGCGGTGACCGCCGTGACGGACAGCGTGCGCGCGCGGCTGGCGGGACTGGAGCTGCCGCAGGGATACGGCATCATGCTCGGCGGCGCGGACGAGGCGGTGAAGGAAGCGAACTCCCAGATGCTGCTCGTGATCCTTCTCGCGACCTTCCTGGTGTTCGTCGTGCTGGCCGTGCAGTACGAGAGCGTCGTGGATCCCCTCATCATCCTGCTGGCGGTCCCGCTGGCGCTGATCGGGGTCGTCGTGACGCTCTGGGCCTCGGGGATGCCGCTCAGCGCGCCGGTCTATCTCGGGATGATCCTGCTGGCGGGGATCGTCGTCAACAACTCGATCCTGCTCGTGGAGTTCGTCGAGGGATTCCGTCGCGAGAAGGGAGTGCCGATGCACGAGGCGGTCGTGGAGGCCGGCTTCGTCCGCATGCGTCCGATCCTCATGACGACGCTGACGTCGCTCGTCGGCATGGCGCCCCTCGCCCTCGGCCTTGGGGAAGGATCGGAGCTGATGCGCCCGCTCGCCGTGGCCGTCGTCGGCGGCATCGCCTTCTCGACGATGCTCACGCTGTTCGTGGTCCCCGGTGCCTACGTGATCATGCACGACCTCGCCGGCCGGGTACGAGGGTTCCTGATCGGGCGGGAGGAGGTTCCGGCGCACGCACAACAGGTGGCGGGCGACTGATTGCGTGGCGAGCCGCGGCGCGCTGCGGCTCCCCACCCCACTATCGTCCGCTCATCCTGCCGGCGCCACCGCGCGGAGCTCGTCCAGGAACCGCGCGGCCCACCGATGGACGTCATGCGCCATCACGTGCGCGCGCAGGCGCCGCATGCGGTCCCGCCGTTCGCCCGCCGGCATCGTGAGCGAGGCGTGCAGCGCATCCGCCACCTCGTCGACGTCGTACGGATTGACGATGGTCGCGTCGGAGAGCTCCGCGGCCGCGCCGGCGAATTCGCTCAGCACCAGCACGCCGTCCTCATCGACGCGGCTCGCCACGAATTCCTTGGAGACCAGGTTCATGCCGTCGCGCACCGGTGTCACGAGCATGACGTCCGCCGCGCGATAGAGCGCCAGCAGCGTCGTATCCGGAACGCTGCGGTGCATGTAGTGGATCGGCGTCCACGTCGGCGTGCCGTACCGGCCGTTGAGCCTGCCCACGAGCCCTTCGATCTCCGATCGGGAGCGCTGGTACGACCCGACGTCGCCGCGCGACGGCACCGCGACCTGGACGAAGGTCACCTTCTCCATCCACTCGGGATGGCGGACGAGCAGCTGCTCGACCGCGAGCAGCCGGCGCGGAATGCCCTTGGTGTAGTCCAGCCGGTCGATGCCGACGAGCAGGTGCTGTCCGTTCGCCCGGAGTGCCGGGCGTTCGGCATCGACCTCGCTGCTCGCCGCGCGCGCGGCGAAGCTCGCCGAATCGATGCCCATCGGCGCCACGAGCAGCTTCACGCGGCGGCCCTGCCAGGTGACGCAATCGCCGCGGTCCATCTCGAGCCCGAACAGCCGGCGGAGGATCGCGGCGAAGTGCCCCAGGTACCGTCGCGTATGGAAGCCGATCACGTCGGCGCCGAGCATTCCCTCGACGAGCGTGCGGCGGCCGGGGAGCGTGAGAAAGATCTCGGGCGTCGGAAAGGGGATGTGGAGGAAGAAGCCGATCGGCGCCCCGCCGAGGCGTGCCCGCAACAGCGCCGGGACGTCGAGCAGGTGATAGTCGTGCACCCAGATCAGGTCGCCGGTCCGATACTCCCGCGCCGTCACGTCCGCGAAGCGCGCGTTCACCCGGCGGTATTCGTCCCATCCCTCGATGCGCAGCGGGAGCTGATCGAGGCGGTCGTGACAGAGCGGCCAGAGCACGCTGTTGCTGATGTTCCCGTAGAACATCTTCTCTTCCCGCTCGCTGATCTCCACCGGCACCGCCCGCATCGCGGCAAGCTGGCGTCCGAGCGCCTGCCGGTCCGCTGCGGCGAGATTGCCGAAACGGCCCGGCCATCCGACCCACAGCCCACCGGATTCCTCGTGCGGACCGCTCAATCCGGTCGCCAGGCCTCCGGTGCTGCGGTGAAGCACCAGCGTCCCGTTCTCCCGCGCCAACGTCACGGGCAAACGGTTGGAAACGATCAGCAATCGAGAGGACATGGCGTTGCTCTGTACGGAATGCTCCGGGGGTGTGACCTCTCGCACGTTAGACGGCGGACCGCCCCGGGGGTATCTTCCCGGCTCCTCCGCTCCGATGCAGGATGGATTCCGCGTGACCCCGGACGTCGAGATGCAATGGCCCGAGCTTCCTCCAGAAATTCCGAGCAGGTGACGATCGTCGAGCGGGTGCTCGCGCCGTTTCAGCGATTCTTCAACACCGGCTCGGCTGGTGGCATCGTCCTGCTCGTGTGCACGGCCATCGCGCTCGGATGGGCCAACTCGCCGTGGGGGGACAGCTACTTCCATCTCTGGGAGACGTACTTCACGATCGGCTTCGAGGGGGTCGCGCTCCGCAAGACGCTGCACCACTGGATCAACGACGGCCTGATGGTCGTCTTCTTCTTCATGGTGGGGCTCGAGATCAAGCGGGAGATGCTCGTGGGCGAGCTGGCATCCATCCGCCGTGCCTCGCTGCCCATCGCCGCGGCGGCGGGCGGCATGATCGTGCCGGCGCTCATCTTCGCGCTCTTCAACGCGGGGACGGACGGGGCCGCGGGCTGGGGAATCCCCATGGCGACGGACATCGCGTTCGCCCTCGGCGTGCTCGCCCTGCTCGGGCCGGGCGTGCCACTCGGGCTGAAGGTGTTCCTCGCCGCGCTGGCGATCGTGGATGACATCGGCGCGGTGCTCGTGATCGCCCTCTTCTACACCGAGACGATCTCCGTGCCCTCCCTGCTGGTTGCGGGCGGCATCCTGGCCCTGCTGATCGTGGCCAACCGGCTCCTCATCCGTCATACGCTCGTGTACTTCGTGCTGGGGGTGTGCCTCTGGCTGGCCGTCTTCGAGTCCGGCATCCACGCCACGATCGCCGGCGTGCTGCTGGCGATGACCGTTCCCGCGCGGACACGCATCGACGAGGACGAGTTCATCCATCGGGCGGAGTGGGCGACGGGCGAGTTCCGCGCGGCGAGTGATCCCGAGGCGCGCTCGGTGCTCTCGAACAAGGAGCAGCAGGAGGCACTTCACGCGCTCGAAGGCTCCGTCGAAGAGGTCCAGTCGCCCCTCATGAAGATGGAGCACGCCCTTCACATGCCCGTCGCGTTCGTGATCATGCCACTGTTCGCGCTGGCGAATGCCGGCGTTCGCATCGATGCGGCCATGCTGGCGGCGGTGTCGTGGCGCGTCGTGCTCGGCGTCGTGCTCGGCCTGGTCGTCGGCAAGGCGATCGGGATCACGGCCGCATCGTGGCTGGCGGTGAAGACGGGCTTCGCGTCGCGCCCGGAGGGGGTGACCTGGCCCTCGATCCACGGCGTCTCGTGGCTCGGCGGCATCGGCTTCACCATGTCGCTGTTCGTTGCCGGCCTGGCCTACGGCGAGAGCGGACCGCTCCTCGATTCCGCCAAGGTCGGCGTGCTCGCCGCCTCGGTCCTTGCCGGCGTCGTCGGCTATCTCCTGCTGCGGCGGCGCACCCGACCACCGCGTCGGCCGCTCGGCGAGGAACCGGAGCGCGCCACCGTGTCGGTTCCGCAATGACGCTGCTCGCACTCGCCGCCTGGGTGGCCCTCGGCTCGTTCGCCGCGGGGATGCTCGGCGCGCTGACCGGCCTCGGCGGCGGCATCATCGTCGTCCCGATGCTGACGTTGCTCTTCCACGTCGACCTTCGCTATGCGATCGGCGCGTCGCTCGTGTCGATCATCGCGACCTCGTCCGGCGCGGCGGCGGCCTATGTCCGCGAGGGGTACACCAACGTCCGCGTCGGGATCTTCCTCGAGGTGGCGACGACCATCGGGGCACTCATCGGCGCCGCCCTCGCCGGCTTCATCCCGACCGATGCGCTCGCGGTGATGTTCGGCCTCGTGCTGCTCTACACGGCGTACCGGTCGTTTCAGGGGCGTGAGGAGCACCGGCTCGCCGGAGCGCCGCACCCCTGGGCGACGCGCCTCCGGCTCAACTCGGCCTATCCCACCGCGTCGGGGATGCAGCCCTATGTCGTGCAGGGACCGCCGACCGGATTCATCGTCATGATCGCCGCGGGCATTCTCTCCGCGCTGCTCGGCATCGGATCGGGGGTCGTGAAGGTCCTGGCCATGGACCGGGCGATGAAGCTGCCGTTCAAGGTGTCGACGACGACGAGCAACTTCATGATCGGCGTCACGGCGGCGGCGAGCAGCGGGGTCTACCTCCACCGCGGCTACATCGAGCCCGCGCTCGCGTTCCCGGTGATGCTCGGTGTCCTGGCAGGCGCGCTCGTGGGCGCGCGTGTGCTCACCGTCGCAAGCCCGCGCTGGCTGCGGGTGCTGTTCACGGTCGTCGTGGTGGTGATGGCGGTGCAGATGCTCTACAAGGGATTCACGGGGGCACTGTGAGCGAGAGCAAACCGTTCTTCGCCGAAGGGACCGAGGCGGCGACCGCCGCGCGCGACCGGCGCGTCGAGCAGGTCATCGGTCGTCTGCTGCAGGTCGGTGTGCTGCTCGCGGCCGCCGTGGTCCTCGCGGGCGGCGTCGCGTTCCTCGCGGCCCACGGCGGCACACGGGCCGACTTCCGGGTGTTCCGCTCCGAGCCTTCGGCGCTGCGCAGCGTGACGGGAATCGTCCGCGGGGCCCTTGCCCTCGACAGCCAGGCCGTCGTGCAGCTCGGGCTCGTGCTCCTCATCGCCACGCCCGTCGCGCGCGTCGCGCTCACGCTGGTGGCCTTCCTGCTCCAGCGCGATCGGCTCTATGTCGGCATGACGGCGGTGGTGCTGGGGCTCCTCCTCTACAGTCTGCTGTTCGCTCCGGGGTGAGCGGGCGACGCCGGGCATCCTTTTGCGGCCGAGCCCGGCATGAGGCGTGCATCATCCCGCCGCCGGCATCTAGGTTTACGGGGTACCCCCCGTATTTGCCCATCGTTTGCCCCCCCGAGCAATTCCGCCGTGGCTCCTTCCGAACTTCGAACCCGCCCCCGCCGTCGCCGTGCGCCGTCACCGGCAACGACGCGAGCCAGCCGTCGCGCGGACATCGCCGGCGCGGTGAATTGCGTCCGCCACCTGGTGCGAGGCCTGCGCCTCGCCGAGCAGCAGACGCGCGCGTCGACGGGACTGAGCGCAGCGCAGCTCTTTCTCCTCGGGCAGCTGTCGCGGGCTGACGGAGCCTCCCTGACCGACCTCGCCGAACGGACGCTCACCGACCGCTCCTCGGTCGCCGCGGTGGTGGAACGTCTCGAGGACGCAGGACTCGTGACGACCGGCCGCGACGCGACGGATCGGCGGCGCGTGCTCGTCCGGATCACGGGGCGCGGGGAACGGACGCTCGCCAGCGCACCGGCTGCGCCGACGGAAATGCTGCTCGTCGCACTGCGACGCATGTCGGCGGCGGACGTGCGCGCGTTGTGCACATCACTCGGACGGCTCACCGCCGAGATGGGTCTTGCCGGGCCGGCGGGGATGCTCTTCGAGGACCGCCCCGCCTCGACGCGGAGCCGCCCGTGAGCAACGAGACGAACCTCCCGACGGAGGTGACGACGCTGCTGCATCGGGCACTGCCGTCGATGGTGCACATCGAGCTCCTCCTGCTACTGTTCCGCACCGGGCCGCGGTCGTGGGCACTCAACGAACTGGCGATCGAGCTGCGCTCGAGCCCCGACCTCGTCGCCGCGGCGCTCGCCGATCTCGAGACGTCGCGCCTCGCGGAGAAGGAACCCGGCGTGCACCCGCCGAAGCACCGATTCGACGCCAGTGAAGCGACGGCGATCCAGGCCGTCGCCCTGCTGCAGACCATCTACGATCGCCGACCCGTGACGCTGATCAAGGCGTTGTACAAGCGGCCACCGTCAAGTGTGACGGCGTTCGCCGACGCATTCCGGCTCCGCTCGGATAGCTGACATGGAACTCCTGATCTACATCCTCTGCGCGCTCGCGAGCCTCGTCTGCGCGGTGCTGCTGTGGCGCGGCCACCGGCAGTCCGGAGCCCGGCTGCTCCGCTGGAGCGCGCTGTGCTTCCTCGGGCTGTTCCTCAACAACCTGCTGCTGATCGTGGACACGCACCTCGTCGCCACGGTCGACCTGGCGCTCTACCGGATGCTCCCGGCGCTCGCCGGGGCACTCATCCTCGTCTACGGCCTCATCTGGGACACCGAATGACGCCCGACCTTCGCGCGACCCTGCTCATCGCGGCCTCCGGTGCGCTCACGCTCGCCTACGCGATCATCGCCCTGTTCTTCTTCAAGTTCCGCTCGCGGACCGGCGACCGACTTTTTGCCCTCTTCGCCCTGGCGTTCCTGATCCTGAGCGGCCAGCGGCTGGTGCTCACCGTCGCGCGCGAATGGGGTGAGAGCTCCGTCTGGCTGTACTCCCTGCGCCTGCTCGCCTTCCTGGTCATCGCCTACGCGATCGTGGACAAGAACCGCCAGCGCCCACGCCCCGTGTCCGTCGAGTAGGTCCGCGCGGCCGCGCCACGCCTCGATTCGATCCCCGTGACCCACCGCTCCGCTCTCGCTGCCCCCGCGATCCTGGTCGCGCTGG
>DASTYL010000083.1:0-10513 GCA_035764975.1 Gemmatimonadaceae bacterium
CAGGTCTTCTGCCTGCTCCGGCGTGAGCGGCCCGCGGATGCCCATCTGCATGAGCTCCGCGTAGCCGCCGATCGCATTGAGCGGGGTGCGGAGCTCGTGCGACATGATGGCGAGAAAGTCGCCCTTGGCGCGGTTGGCAGCTTCGGCGTCGGCGCGCGCCGCCTCCGCCTCCGCCCGCGCGGACTCGCTCTCGGCGAGCAAGCGCTCGATCTCACGCCGGGCGAGCACATGGGCCGTCACGTCCGACCCGTGGGCGACGACGCCAGAGCGTGTCCCATCGGCTTCGACGAGCGCCTGAAAGACCGTGTCGATATAGCGCGTCTCCGGTGGCTCCCCCCGCGTGCGTTGCAGCAGGACGGGCGCCTCGCGTCCGATCCACGGTTCGCCGGACTCGCGGACGCGGTAGAGAATGTCGACGAACGGCTGGCCGTCGAGCTCCGGCAACGCCTGGAGCAATGGCTTCGCGAGGACTTCGCGCTCGCCGATGAGCCCGTAGTAGGCCTCGTTCACGAACTCGTACACCATCTCCGGGCCCCGCAGCACGACGATGAAGCTCGGGGCGCGCTGGAACACCTGCTCCAGGCGCGCGCGCTCGACCTCGAGGGCCGCCAGCAGCTGCTCCCGCTCGTGCACGGCGAGATGCGTATCCGTGACGTCCCGCCCTTCGGGGACGATGAACGCCACGTCCCCCTGCTCGTTCCGCACGGGATGCAGGGAGATGTCGAAGATGCGCTCCTCGCCCGCGGGCGGCGCCAGCGCGGCCTGATAGCGGACGAACTCACCGCCCGCGGCGCGCGCCACCGCCGCCCGCATCGCTTCCGCCGCGCCGGGGGTGCGACCGAACCACGGTGTTTCCCAGAACGGACGACCGATGATGTCCGCGACCCGGCTCTGCACGAACTGCAGCGACGCGCGATTGGCATGAAGCAGCGTCCCTTCCGCGGACAGCAGCCCGATGGATTCGTAGGTGCCGTCGTAGATCGCGCGCAGCTGCGCCTCGCTCTCGCCGAGGGCACGCACCGCGGTCGCGGTCTCGTCGAGCAACCGTGCACGCTCGCGCTCCGTCAGGACGCGCTGCGTCGTCTCCAGGCAGGTGACGAGCGTGGCGGCGACGGACCCGTCGTCCTCGTACACGGGACTGTAGCTGTACGTCCACCACACGTCCTCGAGCGTCCCGTTCCGCTCGATCGGCAGGTACTGATCCTCGTGCCAGGTCGAGACGCCCGTCGTCATCACCTGCTCGATCTGGGGTCCGATCGTGTCCCAGATGTCGGTCCAGCAGTCACGCCCGCGCATCCCGAGCGCCTTCGGGTGCCGCCCCACCGCGCCGAAGCTCGGACGATAGGCGTCATTGTAGATCTGGATCAGCTCCGGCCCCCACCACAGGAACATCGGCGTGCTCGAGCCGAGCACGATGCCGACCGCGGCGCGAAGGCTGGCCGACCATTCCGACACCGGGCCCAGCGGCGTCGTGGACCAGTCGTACGCGCGACACAGCGCACGCATCTCGCCGCCGCCGGCGAAGATGCGATCGATGGCCGCAGGGTGGCGGAGCACCTCATCAGCCATTGCCGGCGATACCACCGTGCGCGTGCCGTGCCCGTCGAAGTCCTGCATCCCTGATCTGCCCTCCAGCAGTTGCGCCGCGGCCGTGGATACCGCTGATGGGAACTTGATCCCGGATCAGGTTTGCGCAACCCGCTCGCGGGAAGATATCGTTCCACATCGAGTCACCCCGAGCCTGGAGAGCCCATGCACCCGATCCGAGCGTTCGCGCTGGTTGCCATTTCGTTCATGCCGCTCGGCGCGGCGTGCGCCCAGGGGGAAGTCGACCGCAGCGTCGCTGGCGGTGGAATCAGCGTTCCCGGGTGGACGGGTCGCATCGATGCGCGCGCCGCTGCCCAGGGGCAGACCGTGAACGACGCGAAGCTCGCGCCGAGCGGCACCGGGCTGCACGTCATGACCGGACCGGCGGTGACCTACTGGAATCCGGCCAACCAGGCCACGGGTGAGTACACGGTATCGGCAACGTTCCGCGAGGCCGCGTACATGGCGCTGAACGATCACCCGCACCCGTACGGCATCATGATCGCCGGCCAGGGCCTCGACACCGAGGAGCCGCGCTACCTCTACTGCGCCGCGTACGGCAACGGGCGGTTCATCGTCCGCGGGTTCGGCCCGCAGCCCTTCCAGCTCAATGGCCGCGGCGAGGAGCATGCCGCGGTGAACAAGGCGGCCGGGAAGGGTGCGCCGGTGACGCAGGAGATCGCGGTGACGGTGCGCGGCGACCGGGTGGAGTGCGCGGTGAACGGCACGGTCGTCGGCAGCTACGCGAAGTCGGACCTCCTCGCCCCAGGGCGCCTCACGACGACGGACGGGGTGTACGGCATCCGCTTCGCGCACAATACGGAAGCGGACGTGACGGGATTGAAGGTGACGCCGCTCGTTGCGAAATGAACTGGGATGCGGGATGCGGGATGCGGGATGCGGGACTCAGTAGCCCGACGCTACCCCATCCCGCCGCGGATCGGCCGCGCCGATGATCACCCCGTCGGCGCGCACCCACGCGGCATGCACGCCCGCGAACTGCAGCGTCGCGACCCGGTTGTACGGCGTATAGCCGTGCGCACGCAGGGCGCCGTACACCGGTAGCGCAAAGCCCTGCTCGACCTCGAGCGCCGTGCCGGCGGCCGTCGGCTGGAGCCGTGGCGCGGCCATCGCGCTCCAGGGATCCTGCTTCCATGCGGCCATCCGCAGCACCACCTGCGCGACCGCGGTCGGGATGTACGCGGCGCCACCGGCACCGGCGGCGAGCCGGACGTCATCGCCTTCGAGCAGCAGCGTCGGCGAGAGCGCGCTCCCCGGCTTGCGATGCGGCGCGCGATCCCCGCGGGTGAACAGGTTGCCGCTCGAGTTGAGGAACACCCCCTCGGCATAGACGCCGGATCCGAACAGCACGCCGACGCTCGACGTCAGCGAGACGGCGTTGCGCTCGGCGTCGATCACGACGAGATGCGACGTGAGGCTCTGCGTGTCGTCGCCCGGCGTCACCAACCCGGTGTCGCCCGCGGGTCGCGTCGATGCGGCATATGGTTCGAGCGCGGCGCAGCGAGGCGCGACCGGCTCCGCCTCGAACGGCCAGGCGTCACCCGGCGGCACGGAATCGACCGCCGGCTGACCGACGAGCGCCGCGCGCGCGGCGGCGAACCGGGCATTCGTGAGCCCGCGTACCGGTCCGACGCGCCACTCGGGGTGTCCGCCGAGCAGCCGGCGATCCGCGACGCTCACGCGGAGGGCATCGGCGAGGCGCACCGCGCTCGCGGTGTCGTGCGTGGGATTCGGCAGGCGCGAGAGGCCGCTCTGCTCGGCGAGGTTGAGCAGCTCCGACATCGACGGCCCCGCGACCGGCGACGGAGCGCCGAGCACCGTGTATTCATGGAAGGCGCTGCACACGGGCCGGCGCATGGCCGGGCGATACGCCGCGAAGTCCGAGGCATCCAGGAGCCCGCCGACCGCTCGCGTCTTCTCCGCGATCCGGCGCGCCACGTCGCCCGTGTAGAACGCCGCGGCGCCGTCGCGCGCGATCGCGTCGAGCAGGTTCGCCAGCTTCGCCTGTACGAGCCGGTCGCCGACGCGCAGCGGCTCACCGCCGGGCATGAACAGCGCGGCCGCCTCCGGATCCGCCATCAACTTGTCGCGCGACGAGACGAACAGGCGGTGGTTGAGAGGGCCGACGATGAAGCCGTCGCGCGCGAGGCGGATGGCCGGCGCGAGGACCTTCTCGCGCGGCAGCCTGCCGTGGCGCGCGTGCCACTCGAGCAGCCCTGCGATGAAGCCCGGCACGAGCGCAGTGCGCGGCTGACGGGCGTCGCCGCCATCGAATGAGACACCCGGCGTTGCCCCGGGGGGAACGGGGTCAGGCAGGCCCCACGCCGAATCCGCTCCTGCCTGCCCCATCGCCTCCATCACCTCGGCATGGCGGTCGCGTGCGAAATACGCGAGGCCCACGGCATACCCACCCAGCCCGGTCTGGGAGGGATCGACGACGCCGAGTGCAAACGAGGCCGCGACGGCGGCGTCGATCGCATTGCCGCCCTGCTGGAGCATCTCGATACCGGCGGCGGAGGCGTCGGCGGCGCTCGTGACGACGACGCCCCCGCGGGCTTCGACGCGCTTGCCGGCGAGCGACGGCTCGGACGTGAGGGCCGCGGAAGGCGAGTGGCGCGCGCCGGCGCGGGGCCCGGCACAGGCGACGAGGAGGACGAGCGCCGGGAGCAGGCGGGAGGTCGGGTTCATGGCGCCAAAGGTGAGCGCACCGCACCGAGCGTCGCAAGGCGTGCGCGGGGACTCTGGTGGATTCGGCGAGGCGGAATACGTTGCCCGTCCATGCGCCCTTCGCCCGGAATCACCAGGCCGCTCGCGGCGGCCGCACTCGTTGCCGTCGCGGCGGCGCTCGTCGTTCGCGCCAACACGCCGCCCGACGCCGTGCCGGCGACAGCGCCCGACACGGTATTCTCCGCCGCGCGCGCCATGCGGCATGTGCGCGCGATCGCCGTGCGACCACATCCGACCGGCAGCGCCGACCATGCACGGGTGCGCGCCTACATCCTCGCGGAGCTCCGCACGCTCGGCCTCGAGCCGCAGGTGCAGCAGACCGTCGGCATCGGAACGCGCTACGCCATGGCGGGGACCATCTGGAACGTGGTGGCACGGATCCCCGGCACCTCCGGCGGCGGACGCGCGGTGCTGCTGGCGTCCCACTACGACAGCCAGGGTGCGACACCCGGCGCCGGCGACGCCACGAGCGGGGTCGCGACGCTGCTCGAGACGGCACGCGCGCTCCGGGCGGGCCCACCGCTCGCGAGCGACGTCCTCCTCCTCTTCACCGATGGGGAAGAGCCGGGACTCCTTGGCGCCGCGGCGTTCGTCCGTGAGCATCCCTGGGCGCGCGACGCCGCGATGATCCTGAACTTCGAGGCCCGTGGCACGCATGGCCGCTCGTTCATGTTCGAGACCGGCGCAGGCAACCTGGACGGCGCGCGCATGTTGCGGGGGGTGCCCGACGTCTCCGCATCATCGCTGATGGTGCTGGCGTATCGCGTGCTGCCGAACGACACCGACCTCTCGGAGCTCAACGCGCTCGGCGTCCCCGCGATGAACTTCGCGTTCATCGACGGCGTCGAGCGGTACCACACGGCGCGTGACGACGTCGCGCATCTGGACGTACGGAGCGTCCAGCATCACGGCGCGCAGGCGCTGGCACTCGCGCGCGCGTTCGCGGGCGACAGCCTCCCGCGCCCCCGCACGGGCGATGCGGTATTCTTCGACATTCCGGTCCTGGGGCTCGTGGTCTATCCGGAAACGTGGGCATGGCCGCTCGCGCTGATCGCAACCGCGCTCGCACTGGCCGTCGTCGCGCGGGGACGGCGCAGGGCGGACTGGTGGCGCGATATCCTCCTGGGCATGCTGGCCGCCGTCGCGGGCCTCATCGCAGCGGTGCTCGCCGGCGGCGGCCTGGGCGTGCTGATCGAGTCGCTGCATGCGCGAACGGGCTGGGAGGGCGCGCCGACCTGGCGCGGCACGTACCAGGCAGCCGTGCTTTCGCTCGCCGTCGCGTGCGCCGCCGCGGCGTGGACGATGGCGCGCCGGCGCGCCTCCGCGCGCGGTGCGTACGCCGGAGTGCTCGTCGTATGGAGCGCGCTGACGGCTGCCGCAACGGCGTTCGCGCCCGCGGCGAGCTTCCTTTTCGCGTGGCCGCTCCTGTTCGCCGCAGGGGCGGCGCTCATCCGCCAGAACGAGACCGATGCGCTGCGGTCAGGCGCTGCTCACGCGATTGCCACGGTCGCCGTCCTCGTGCTGCTGCTGCCCATCATCTATCTCCTTGGCACGGCGCTGGGCATCGGACTCCCGGGCGCGGCGGCGGCCGCCCTGCTGACGGCGCTCGGCGTGCTGCTGATCGCGCCGTCGCTGGAGTGGGTCGCAGGATCGCGGCGATGGCTCATCCCGGGCGGCGCGCTCGCGACGGCGACGGCGACGCTGCTCGTCGGTATGGCGACGGTTCGCCCGAGCGACGACTACCCGATCCGCGGTCAACTCGTGCATCGAGTCGACGGCGGCACGGACAGCACCGCGCTGCCGAGGGCGATCCTGCTCGCGGATACCACGTCAGCGCGCGGACGCCTGGTCACGATCCGCGTGCTCGCCCCGGAATCGACGTGGGTCGTCCGCATGACATCGGGAGCGGGCGTCCTCGCGACAGAGGTCGCGGGCCGCCTCATCGACGCCCGGCGCTACCGCTACTCCCCTGCGCGGTTGAGCCTGGGCTACGTCGCCCCGCCCGACACGGGGTTCGTCGTGACGCTCACGGTGCCGGGCACCGCGCCGCTGGATCTCGAGCTCGTCGCGCAACGCGCCGGCGTGCCGGACTCCGTGCGGCGCGCCAGCGGTGGCGCTGCGTACGTCGTCCCGTCCCACGAGGGGGACGTGACGCTCACGCGCACGCGGATTAAGGTCGCGCGTCGCCGCTGACTTTCGCCCGCGTGAAATCCGCCCCCGGCGGTCTTCGTTCCGAGGTGAGGAAATCGGTGCGGCACGCGCCGGGGCGTGCCGCACCGATTCCGATCACGTCAGGAGCGGACTACCGGTGCGCTACGCGATACCACGCGTCGCGCACGGCGTCCTTCACGTTCTCCCACGTGCTCTGGCCGCGGTGCTCCCAGCGGTCCCAGCCCGAGCGCAGCTCCGGCTCGACGTCGTTCCATTCGCGACCGCGGAACCGCGTCGCGGATTCGTGGCCATAGCGATAACCGGGACGATAGTAGTCGAAGCCACGATCGGCATGCGCGTACGGGCGCGTACTCCAGTTGTCGCGCCAGTATGACTCCTCCGTGCTCCAGTCGCTGGCGCCCGTGGTCCCGGCCTTGGTGGCGGCGAGATTTCCGACACCCTGTGAGGGGTTGATGTCACGATCGGCCATGGTGAATTCCTCCGAAGGGTTGGTGAAGCGAGCGCACGTGCCGCAGACGTCATGCCCTGCACACGTCGCAGCCACGACCCGCCGGCACGAGGCCGTCAGGATCGGCACCGGCCCCGTCCGCACGATCATCGGCCCATGATGTGCGACGCAGCGCCTCGATACGGGCGGCCCTCGGCCCCCGGCTCGCACCACGCCCCCAACCTGACCGCCCATTCTCGCTCGCGTCCGCCGTCGCCGCCCGAAGGTCGAAGACCTCGTTGCAGGCCCCATTCGCGGCGAGTTGCTCAGTGCAGAGCTGCTCGCCGAACGCGCCCGGACCCTCGCACGGGGCCAGCGTGTCCACCGGGCGCGCCAGCAGCCGACCCGGCTGCTGGCGCGCCTCGACCAGACCCGCCGGGTCCTGGACGACGCTCATGTCCGCCTGGGCGCCGCCGATGCCCGGGAGGTGAACGTCGGGCCGGCTGCCGACTGGCTGCTCGACAATTATCACGTCATCCAGGAGCACGTCCGCGAGATCCGTGAGGCGCTGCCGCGTGGCTACTATCGCGAGCTGCCGGAGCTCACGACCGGCCAGCTCACCGGCTTTCCACGGGTCTACGAGATCGCCACGACGCTGATCTCGCACACCGAGGGACGCGTCGACCCGGAGAATGTCGACCTGTTCCTCGGCGCGTACCAGGAAGTCGAGCCCCTACGGATCGGCGAGCTGTGGGCGATTCCGGCCATGTTGCGCCTCGCGCTCATCGAGAACGTGCGGCGCATGACGCTGCGCACACTCGGCCGGTTCCGCGAGCTCAGGCTAGCCGACGAGTGGGCCCTCCGGATCGAGGTGGCAGGGGGCGCCGGCCCCCAGGCACTGCACGAGGTGCTCCGGCAGTTCGTGGAAGCACCCCCGCCGCTCACGCCGATCTTCGTGTCGCGGTTCCTCCGGCAGATCCGCCTTGCCGGGGGCGAGCTCGCTCCGCTGATGTCGCTCGAGCAGTGGATCACCGATCACGGGCTCACCGCCGACGACGCGGAGGCGCGCGCCACGCAGCGGCTCGCGCTGACGCAGGTGATCATGGCCCACAGCATCACGAGCCTGCGCACGATCGGCCGGATGGACTGGCGCCTGATCGTCGAGCGGCAGAGCATCGTGGAGCGGACGCTTCGCGAGGATCCCGCGGGCTGCTACGCGACGATGACCTTCGCGACGCGCGACCGGTACCGCCACGCGGTGGAGCGAATCGCGAAGCGCACCCGGGGCCCGGAGCTCGCCGTGGCACGGCAGGCGGTGGACCTGGCGCGCGACGCGCGCCGCCGCGATGACGTGATGGCCGCGGCGCCCTGGCGCACGCACGTCGGCTACTACCTCGTGGACGACGGGCTCGCGGAGCTCGAGCGCATCGCGAGCTACCACCCGCCGTTCGGCGAGCGGGTGCACCGCTGGGCGATGCGTCACCCCAACGCGGTGTTCGTCAGCGCGGTCCTCGCCGCCACGCTGGCGGCGCTCGCCGCGATCCTGTGGATCGCAGGCGATGCAGCACGCGAGGCGTGGCTGCTGGTCCTCGTGGTCGCGCTGCTTCCGGCGCTCGATGTCGCCGTGACGACGGTGAACCAGCTCATCACCGCCGTGCTGCCGCCACGCACCCTGCCGAAGCTCGACTTCGCCGAGGCCGGGCCGGATACCACCGGCATCCCGCCGTCGCTGCGCACCGCCGTCGTCATCCCGACGCTGCTCTCGAGCGTGGAGCAGGTGCACGAGACGCTGGCGACACTGGAGTCGCAGTACCTCGCCAACCGCGCGACCAACCTGCACTTCGCCATCCTCAGCGATTTTCCCGATGCGGCCGGGGAGACGCTGCCCGGCGACGCGGCCATCCTGGCGGCGGTGACGGAGGGGGTGCGGGCGCTGAACAAGCGCTATCCGGCGCGCGGCGGCGCATCCGGCAACGGCGACACGCCGCCCGGCGACACGTTCTACCTGTTCCACCGCCCGCGCCGCTGGAATGCGCAGCAAGGGGTGTGGATGGGATGGGAGCGAAAGCGCGGCAAGCTCGGGGACTTCAACCGGTTCGTCCTGACGGGCGCCGATGATGCGTTCTCGGCGATCGTCGGCAACACCGCGCCGCTCCGCCACGTGCGGTACGTCATCACCCTGGACGCGGACACCGTGCTGCCCCCGGGTGCCGGTGCGCTCCTCGTCGGGGCCATCGCGCATCCCCTCAACCGCGCCGTCTGGGATCCGACCCATCGGCGCGTCGTGCGGGGATACGGCATCCTCCAGCCTCGGGTCGGGGTGTCGCTGCCCAGCGCCCACCACTCCCCATTCGCGGCAGTCCACTCCGGGCACCCGGGCGTGGACCCCTACACGACCGCGGTCTCCGACGTCTACCAGGACCTGTACGGTGAGGGAAGCTTCACCGGAAAGGGCATCTACGATGTCCACGTCTTCGAGCAGGCGACGAGCGGGCGGTTTCCCGAGAACACGCTGCTCTCGCACGACCTGATCGAAGGGAACTACGCACGCGCCGGCCTCGTCACGGACGTCACGGTCTACGATGACTACCCGGGGCGCTACCTGAGTCACGCCCGGCGCAAGCATCGGTGGATCCGTGGCGACTGGCAGCTGTTGCGCTGGCTCACGCCCCGCGTCCCGGGTCCCGCGGGCATCGAGCGCACGCGGCTCTCGATCCTCTCGCGGTGGAAGATCCTCGACAACCTCCGTCGCAGCACGGTCGAGATCTCGCAGCTCCTGTTCCTGGTCGTCGGATGGACGCTGGTCCCCGGATCGCCGCTGCGCTGGACGCTGCTCGGGCTGGGCGCGGTCGCCGCGCCCTGGATCGTGTCGCTGCTCATGGCAGTCGTGCGGCCGCCGTTCGACAAGTCCTGGCGCGCATACTACGCGACCGTCGGACAGGACGCGGTGACGAGCGCGCAGCAGGTCGCCATGGCGATCGCCTTCCTGCCTCACCAGGCGATCGTCTCCGCCGACGCGATCCTCCGCACGCTCTGGCGGCTGGTGGTGACGCGGCGCCACCTCCTCGAGTGGGAACCGGCATCGCAGACCGAGCGCGCGCTCGCCGGCACGGCCGCCGACGTCTGGCGGCGGATGTGGCCCACGGTCGCGCTGACACTCGCGATCGTGGCCCTCGTCGTCGTCACGGCGGCGGCACGGGTGGACGCGGCGCCGGCATGGCAGCTCGCCGTCGCCGTCGGCCCGCTCGCGCTCCTGTGGGCGCTCGCTCCCGCCATCGCGCACGCCACCGGCCGCCCCAGGGCGGAGCGCCACCGACCCCTGCCCGAGGAAAAGCGGGCGCAGGCGCTGCGCTACGCCGGGCTGCACTGGCGCTACTTCGACACCTTCGCGACCGCCGAGACGCACTGGCTCGCCCCCGACAACTTCCAGGAGGATCCCGCCCCGGCGACGGCGATGCGGACCTCGCCGACGAACATCGGCCTGCAGCTCCTCGCCACGGTCAGCGCGCACGACCTCGGCTTCATCACGCGGGAGGACATGACGGCGCGGCTCGAACGGGTGTTCGAGTCCCTCGAGCG
>DASTYL010000084.1:0-3155 GCA_035764975.1 Gemmatimonadaceae bacterium
GACGATCAACGGCGCGACGCTCACGTGCACGAGCCAGATCCCGCTCCTCGGCGGCTCCATCGTGATCGCCGGCACGTCGCCGCTCGCCGCGCCGGCATTCCTCGTCGCGACCGCGCCGGCGGAGATCCGCCGGCGCGGCTGATCGCGGTCGTTACGGCGCGGCGCGGCAGGCCTGCCCGACCAGCGCCACATCGGGCGGCGTGCGGAGCTCGCAGGTGCTCATGATGCCGTACTTCAGGTTGTACGCGCGCTCCGCTCGGGCGAGCTCGTCGAGCTTGCGGAAGAGTGCGACGCTGTCCGTGGCCGTCGCGCAGTAGACGATGTAGTCGCGCGGGCCGCCGCATGCCTTGACGCCCACCGGCGCCGTGCGGCAGCTCCCCGCGTCGCGGCAGCCGTCGGCCGTGGCGAGGCGCCGCGCATCGCGCTCGAGCTGGTCGATGATGGACCGGTCCCACTCCTGGTCGCCCACGGGGCGCGTCGTGGGGACGGACGGCGAGTCGGCAGGCGAGCTGTCCGCCGGCCTGGGACTGGGAATGGTGCACGCGGCCCCCGCGAGGGCAGCGACGAGGATCATGCGGGTGGGGATCCAGCGGGTCATGCAGTGGTCCTGTGTGATTCAGTGAGTCGAGGTCGCGTCGTCGACGGTCTCGCGCTCGAACGCGACGATGCCGCCGACGACGGTCAGCAGCACCTGGGCGTCACGGATGCTCTCGGGCGGGATGCGGGTGAGGTCGCGATCAAGCATCACGAAGTCCGCCAGCATGCCGCGACGCAGCATGCCCTTGTCCGACTCGGCGAACTCCGCGTACGCACTCCCCTGAGTATAGGCGCGCAGCGCTTCCTCGACTGTGATCTTTTCCCCGGGTACCCATCCGTCCGGGTGACGTTCATCGAGTGTGCGTCGCGTCACTGCCGCGTAGATGCCGGCCAGCGGCGCCGGTGGCGCGATGAACCAGTCGCTGCCGAAGGCCAGCGTCGCCCCGTGATCGAGCAGGGACCGGAACGCGTACGTCCCCTTGGCGCGCTCCGCACCGATCACCTTCTCGGCCCACCGTCCGTCGTCGATCGAGTGATACGGCTGCATGCTCGCCACGACGCCAAGCCCGCCGAATCGCGACAGGTCCGCCGGCGCGACGTGCTGGGCGTGCTCGATGCGGAAGCGGCGATCGCGCGGGCCGTGCGCCCGCGCCACGCGCTCGTAGAGGTCGAGCTGCCCGCGGACGGCGCGGTCCCCGATGGCGTGCACGATGACGTGCAGGCCGGCGGCATCGGCGCCACGCACCCACTCCTCCATCACCTCCGGCGGCGTCCCGGCGAGGTCCCGGTCGCCGGGGGCATCGGTGAACGGCTCGAGCATGAGCGCCGTGTGCGAGCCGAGCGACCCGTCCGTGAAGCCCTTCAGGCCGCCGATGCGCAGCCACTCGTCCCCACGCCCCCTGGCTGCCACGTGATCGCGCAGCCGCGCCCATGAGGACAGCGGCACGGCGGCGTAGATGCGCGTCCGCAGCCGCCCCGCGGCGTGCGCACGCTCGAACGTCGCGAGGTCGGTCCATGACCCCATGTTGTGGACCGAGGTGACGCCCTGGGAGGCGACGTACCGCATGGCGGCATCGAGTGCGCGGTCCATGAGCTCCGGCGGCACCGTCGCGGCAAGGGCCTCGGGCGTCCTGGCATCACGCAACTGCACCGAGGCGAGGCGGAAGCCCCCCTCGACGAAGTGGACGTGCGCGTCGTTGAAGCCGGGCACGACGAACTTTCCCGCGGCATCGATCACCCGCGTGCCCGCCTTCGCCGCCTTGCGGACCTCGGCGCTCGAGCCGACGAGGGCGAGGCGCGCTCCGTCGGCCAGCATGCCGTCGGCCCACGGCCGGCGGGGATCACCCGTCCAGATGCGTGCATTCACGATGGCGATGGCGCCGGGATCAGTCGTCATACCGGATTCTCCCCAGGCGCGCTGACGGGCGCAACCTCCGCGCATCATGCCCCGTTCGTTGCCCGGGGGCGCGCATCCTGCTTTTTTCCAGAGCGCCCCCGCGTGACCATGGGGCATCACATTCATGCCATCCTGATGGAAGTCACTGTCTGGTTCTGGGTCGGATTCATTGCCTTCGTCCTCGCCATGCTGGCGCTGGACCTCGGCGTCTTTCACCGCGACGCCCACGAGGTCAAGCCGCGCGAGGCGGGCATCTGGGTCGCGGTCTGGGTCGCCCTCGCGCTCGTCTTCGCGGCCGGCCTGTGGTGGTACGCGGACCAGACGGTCGCGCTCACCTTCCTCACGGGATACGTGATCGAGGAGTCACTCTCGGTCGACAACATCTTCGTGATGGTGATGATCTTCCAGTACTTCAACGTCCCGGCCCGCTACCAGCACCGCGTGCTGTTCTGGGGCATTCTCGGCGCGCTCGTGATGCGCGGCCTGTTCATCGGCCTCGGGGCGCTGCTCATCGCGAAGTTCCACTGGATTCTCTACGTCTTCGGCGCGATGCTCGTGATCACCGGCGTGCGGATGGCGTTCAAGCAGGACGAGAAGTTCGACGGGGAGAAGAACCCCGTGGTCCGGTGGACGCGCCGCTTCTTCCCGATCACGCACCGGTACGACGGCCATCACTTCTTCACGGTGGAGAACGGCGTCCGCGTGGCGACGCCGCTGTTCCTCGTGCTGGTCCTCGTGGAGTTCACCGACCTGATGTTCGCGGTGGATTCGATCCCGGCGATCTTCGCGGTGACGACGGATCCGTTCCTCGTCTTCACCTCGAACATCTTCGCGATCCTCGGCCTCCGGTCGATGTACTTCCTGCTCGCCGCGGTGGTGCACAAGTTCCACCTGCTGAAGTACGGGCTCGCCCTCATCCTGACGTTCGTCGGCGTGAAGATGCTCCTCGTCGACATCTACAAGGTGCCGATCATGGCGTCCCTCGCCGTCATCGTGGGCGTGCTGGTGGCGTCGGTGGTCGGCTCGCTCATGTGGCCGCAGGCGGAGCGGGAGCTCAACGTCGACATCGGCGTGGGCGAGGAGACGACCGGCTCGATCTTCGGCAAGCTGCCCGCGGACCGGGAGCACTAGGGCGCCTGCGGCGAGGGGGCGCCTGCGGCGAGGGGGCGCCTGCGGCGAGGGGGCGCCTGCGGCGCGGCAGGTGATCAGAGGGTGTCGGTTG
>DASTYL010000085.1:0-20810 GCA_035764975.1 Gemmatimonadaceae bacterium
GATGGAAACGGACCCCCGCCCCTGCCATCATCGCGTACGGTCCATCAGTGACGCGTGGGCCGTGGCCTCACGGTTCGTCCCCCTCGACTACGTTCGCGATCCCGTTCCCGTTCAACGGGCCGGCACGTTCCACCCGCAGGAGCTGCCGGTGCGTCTGGCCGCCGACCTGCAGCGTCACCACGTAGTCGCCGGACTTGGCGAGCGGCGCGGGAGTGCCGCCGAAGAACCCGCCGGCGCCTGGTCCGCGGAACGCCCGCATGATGTCGCGCAGCTGATCCTGATCGATGCCATCGAGCCCGGGGATCCCGCCACCCTGGTTCCCGCGGCCTCCGGCGCCCGGCAGCGGCGACTCACCCGGCCGCTCCTGGAAGCCCTGCCGGCTCCCCCGTCCCCCGCCGCCGAACAGGCCGCGCGTGTCGCCGCTTTCCACCCGCTTGCGCAGGTTCTCGAGGGCCTCGCGCTTCATGCCCGTCGCCACCAGCGAATCGATGACGTGCGTCATGCGCTGCGCGTTCTTCACGCTGTCGCGCCGCGCCGCCGGCGACAGCGGCGCACGTGCCGGCTGCCGGCCGCGGAAGTTCCAGACGACGCGGTGGATGCCCGCGCGGGCCGGACCGTTCAGCGTGCTGACGGTGTCGCCCATCGCATCGGTGATCACGATCTTCGCCTGGCCGTCCTGCGCCTTCGCGACCTTGTAGGTGATCTCCGCGCCGTACGGCGGGCTGGCGGCCTCCCAGGCACTCTGGCCGGTGCTGTGGCCTTCCGAGTACGCATCGCCGAACTGGTACGCCGTCTTCGGCTTGAAGAGATGCGTCGCGGCCGATGCGACCGCCTGCGTCATCTGCTGGAGCGGCGCGACGTCGACGATCCAGATCGAGCGGCCGTGCGTGCCCGCGATGAGCTCACGATCGCGCGGGTGAACCTGGAGGTCGTGCACCGGCACCGGGGACAGCCCGGTCATGAACCGCTGCCACGAGCGGCCGCGGTCGAGCGAGACGTACGCGCCCACGTCCGTGCCGACGTACAGCAGGTCGCGGTTGACGGGATCCTCACGGATCACGTGCACGAAGTCCGGGCCGCCGGTCGGCAGGTTGGACGCGATCGAGCGCCAGGTGCGCCCCCAGTCCGTCGAGGTGTAGACGTACGGGGTGAAGTCGCCGCGGCGGTGATTGTCGAAGCTCACGTACACCGTCGCCGAATCGTACTTCGACGGCTCGATGCGGCTGACGTACACGAGATCGTCCGGCAGGCCGGGGAAGGGGCCGCGGAG
The DNA here is from genome assembly GCA_035764975.1 of Gemmatimonadaceae bacterium. Classification (GTDB taxonomy): domain Bacteria; phylum Gemmatimonadota; class Gemmatimonadetes; order Gemmatimonadales; family Gemmatimonadaceae; genus JACDHQ01. Next base: position 1,271 of record DASTYL010000085.1, read on the forward strand.
CTGCGTCCACGTCGCGCCGTCCGTGCGGGAGAGCCAGAGGTTGCCGTCGTCCGTGCCGGCCCAGAGGATGCCCGGCCGCATCGGCGACTCGTTCAGCGACACGATGGTGCCGTACGCTTCGGCGCCGGTCGCGTCGAGGGTGATGCCGCCGGTCCGGTTGAGCGACGTGTCGATCTTCGGATAGAGCTTCTTCGACAGGTCGGGCGAGATCGGCCGCATGTCGTCGCCACGCGCCGTGCTCTTGAAGACGCGGTTGCCCGCGGCGTACAGGACGCTCGGGTTGTGCGTCGACAGGAAGAACGGTGTGTTCCAGTTCCAGCGCACGTCCATGTCGGCGGAGTCCGACCGCTGCGCCCGGCGGAGGGCCTCGATGCGCCGGTTCTGCTCGCGGGTGGCCGCGGACGTCGTGTCCGGCCGGGCGATGAGGACCGAATCCTCCCACTGCATGTAGCGCGGGCGCCACTGCAGCTTCTGCAGGCGCGTGCTCTCGCCGGTACGCCAGTTCACGCGGGCGATGTTGCCGCCCTGCGACTCGCCGTAGACGATGTCCGGGTCGGTCGGGTCCTGCGCCGTCACGAAGCCGTCGCCCCCGTTGAACGTCGCCCAGTGCGCGTTCGTGATTCCCCCCTCCGCGCGCCGGCTCGGTCCGCACCAGCTCCCGTTGTCCTGCAGGCCGCCGCACACGCGGTACGGCACGCCCATGTCGTACGACACGTTGTAGAACTGGCCGAGCGCCACCGTGTTGGGGAAGAGCCAGTTGCCGCCCTTGTCCCACGTGATGCCGATGCCGCCGTCGTTGCCGACGACGATGTGCTCCGGGTCGGCGGGGTCGATCCACATCGCATGATGATCCACGTGCAGGCCGATCGTCGTCTGCCGCACCGTCTTGCCGCCGTCGTCGGAGAAGTTCACCGGCGTGGAGGACCAGTACACGCGCTCCGGGTTCCGCGGATCCACCCGGACCTGCGAGTAATAGAAGGGCCGCACGTTGTTCGGCGCGCGCTTCTCCCACGTCCGGCCGCCGTCGGTGGAGCGATAGAGCCCGTTCTGCAGCGTCTGCGGCTTGCTGCCCGCGGGCTTCCGGCCGCGCACGGAGTCGGCCTCCACCATCAGGTACATGTAGTCAGGGTTGGACGCGGCAATGGCGATGGTCATCCGCCCGAGGGTGGTCTCGGGGAGGCCGTTGCCCGTCACCCTGGTCCAATGCTCGCCGCCGTCCGTCGACTTCCAGAGCGCGCTGCCGGGGCCGCCGCTCTTGAGGAAGTAGGGGCCGCGAATGCGCTCCCAGGTCGCCGCCCAGAGGGTGTTGGGGTCGCGCGGATCGATCGCGACGTCCACCGCGCCGGCGCGGTCGCTCACGAAGAGCGTCTTCCGCCAGGTCTTGCCGCCATCAGTGGTCTTGTAGAGGCCACGCTCGGGGTTCGTGCGCCACGCGGCGCCGAGCGCCGCGACCCAGACGGTGTTGGGGTCGGTCGGGTGCACGACGATGCGGCCGATGTGCTCCGTCTCCTTCAGCCCCATGAACTCCCACGACTTCCCGCCGTTCGTGCTCTTGAAGATGCCCCCGCCCGGGGAGATGGAGTTGCGCGAATCCTCCTCACCTGTGCCCGCCCACACCTGGTTCGTGTCCGACGGCGCGATCGCGAGATCGCCCATCGAGATCACGCGGGTGGATGCCCCCTCGAACACGTCGCGGAAGGTCACGCCGCCGTTCGTCGTCTTGTAGATGCCGCCCGCGACGGCCGCGAAGTAGAACGTCTTGGAGGGCGAGGCGATGCCTTCGACATCGGTGACGCGCCCCATCATGTTGGCGGGGCCCACCGGCCGCCATCGCATCCCGGCCAGCGTCGTGGAGTCGAGGGTTGGCGCCTGCGCAGTGGCGAGGCCGGGAGCCGCGGCGAGGGCCGCGAGCATCCCGAGGGGGAGAGCGCTCTTGAGTCGCATCCGGGTTTCTGGGAGCGAGGAGGTGGGGAGCCCGTGCCGGCCGGCATCGGCGTGCACGGGCGATGTGCATCGAACGGTTACGTACGGGAGGTCGCAGGCGTTGAGGCCGGCGCTCGCCCCCCGGGCCTCCGGAAAAGTGGCACGTGAGGCACCGCCGCGGGACATCGGGGTGATGCGCATCACAGCGAAGCGGGCGCAGCCGGCGTGACCGTGATCGCGTCCGGAACGTCCGTTCCTGTGACCGGCCGCCGCATCGTCGGGGTTCGGTCGCGGGCGGACCAGCTGCCCGTATGGCCGGTACAGCCCGTGCAGCCGGTCGCCCGCGCGCGGGGCGTGCCGATGGTCCTGACTCAAACTCTCCCTCCAGGAGCACCATGTTCGCCGTCCGTTCCATTCGCATGCTCGCAGGCGCCGCGGTCCTGGCGACCGCGCTTACCGCCTGCTCCGATAACCCCGCCGGTCTCGATCCGTCGGAGCTCGACGCCACCGAAGTGGCGGCTCAGGAGGCGCAGCTCCAGAGCGCGCTGAACGTCCCCGTGCTCTACAGCCTGCTCGGCGAATCCGGCTCCTCGGTCAGCCTCTCCGTCGCGCCCGCGCCGCTGAACGCATCCGCATCGCTCGACCCGCTCGATGCCGTCCGCAGCAACGGCACCCTGTTCCGGAAGGCGGTCGACGCGGCCCTGAACGGCCCGATGTTCGCCGTCGCCAACCCCGGCGAGAGTGCCGACTGGTACATCGCCCCTGAGGTGTGGGGGCAGACCTTCGTGAGGGACGCCACGACCGGCGAGTACGTATGGGATGACATGCGCACCGATGCACCGGCGCGCGGCATCCGCATCGTGCTGTATCAGCGCACGGGCCTGGAGACGTTCAACAACACGGTGGTCGGCGCGCTCGACCTGATCGACAGCTCGACGACGACCTCGCAGGTGGGCCGCATCAACCTCTACAATGCACAGAACCACCTGGTCGCCACCTTCCGTGAGACCAACACGGAGACCGGCGTCGAGACCCGTACCGTCAACGCGACCTTCACCGGTACCTTCGGCGTATCGCCGAAGACCTTCGTCGTTGCCGATACGATGACGGGCACGGTCACGGAGACGGCGACCATCTACACCACCGACCTCCGCTGGCGCAGCATCTCGAAGGCGACGTTCATGAACGCCGAGCGCTCGATGCTCTTCGAGGGGCTCGACCTCGGCGCCGAAGGTGACACGGGGTCGCTCGAGTTCACGATCCTGATGGGCGAGCACACCACCCGCATGGTCGCCTCGAGCACAGGCGCGAACGCCGGCACGGCGCAGATCTACATCGACGACACGCTGGTCGCGAAGTCGGTGGAGACCGCGACCGGCACCGAGATGCGCGCTCCCGACGGCGGCGAGGTGTCGCCGCGGGTCCGGTCGTACCTGACCGCCGTGTTCATGGCCGCCGCGCGACTGCCGGATGCCACGGCGCTGCGCCTGGCGCTCGCCTTCGTGCTGCCGTACTTCTACTGAGCGGCTCCGCAGCAACCGAGTGAAAGAACGCCCCCGCGTCGCAGACGACGCGGGGGCGTTCTGCTTCATCGGGGCATGGCTGCGTCCGTACGCGCTCGAACCGCGCTGCCGGCCTCCCCCGGCGTTCATCGATCCCGCACAGCTGTGGGGCGTTGGCCCGACTGCTCCGCATGGTGCCACGCAGCACCGTCGGGGAACGCGTGCCGATGAACGGCACGAGGAGGTTCCCATGCGGACTGTACCAGTCGTTGCGGCTCTGATCGCTCTCGGCATGCAGGCGCTGCCTGCGATGGCGCAAGCGCCGGCAGTCGTCACCGGACGGGTGACGGACAGCGCCGGCACACCGCTCGCCCGGGCCGAGGTGGCTTCGTCGCGGCCGGCGCGGAGGGCCGTCACCGATGCGAATGGCCGCTTCCGGATCGACTCGCTGTGGCCCGGCGAGCAGCTGATCGCCGTGCGGCGGATGGGATTCCGCAGTGCGACCACGACGCTCACGCTGCAGCCCGGTGAGCGGCGGTCGGCGGACTTCCGCCTGGCCGTGCTGCCGGTGCCCCTCGACACCATCGTGACCGAGGCCGCGGCGGTGGACGAGTACCTCCGGCAGGTCGGGTTCTACCGTCGGCAGAAGATGGGCTTCGGCGACTACGTCACGCGCCAGGAGCTCGATCGGATGGCAGTGTTCGACGTGTGGGACGTGATCCGGCGGATGCCGTTCCTGGAGGTCGTGGAGCGGTTCGGTCGTCGATACGTGGTCACCGCCGAGGGACGCTGCCGGCCGCACCTGTTCGTGGATGGGCTGACCGTCATCGACCTCGACGGAATTCCGGTGTCGATCGTCGACGGCATCGAGGTCTACCGCCGCTCCACGCTCATCCCGATGGAGTTCAGCGCCGCGGGCCGCGCGTGCGCCGCGATCGCCGTCTGGACGCGGTAGATGACCGAGCAGCCCGTGACGTCGGAGGCGGTAGCGCTGCCGCCGCCGGTGCGGAAGCCCCGGCGCGAGGATCTCGTCCCGGCTGGTGACTACTGCTACGAGCTGCCTGCCGCGTGGCGGGCCGACATGCGCGTACCGGCACGCGTGTACGCGGACGAGGCGCTCATCGAGCCGATCCTCGCGGGCGATGCGATGACCCAGCTCGTGAACGTCGCGACGCTCCCGGGGCTCACCGGCTGCGTGTACGGCATGCCCGACATGCACGAGGGATACGGCTTTCCGGTCGGCGGCGTCGCCGCGACCCGCTATCCGGAGGGCGCGGTCTCGCCGGGGGGAGTCGGCTTCGACATCAACTGCGGGGTGCGTCTCGTCACGCTGCCGCTGACGCACATCGGCCTCGGCGACCACCTCGAGCCGTTCGTGCACGAGCTCTCGCGCGCGATCCCCACGGGCACGGGGCGGGGAAGCGCGTGGTCGCTCGACGATGCCGCGCTCGATCGCGTGCTCCAGGATGGCAGCCGGGAGCTCGTGCGCAGCTACGGCTTCGGGACGATGGACGACGTGGCGCACACCGAGTCCGGCGGATGCATCGAGGGGGCGGATCCCTCGAAGGTCTCGGCGCACGCCAAGGGGCGCGGGCGCGACCAGATCGGGACGCTCGGCGCCGGCAACCACTTCGTCGAGGTGCAGGTGGTGGAGCGGATCACGGACCCGGCCACCGCGAGCGCCTTCCATCTGGGGATGGATCAGATCGTGGTGCTCATCCACACCGGCTCGCGCGGGCTCGGCCACCAGGTCTGTGACGACTACGTGAAGGTCATGGATGCCGTGATGGGGGGATACGGCATTCACGTCCCGGACCGGCAGCTCTCCTGCGCCGCGGCCGATTCGCCGGAGGGACGCGACTACCTGGCCGCGATGGCGTGTGCCGCCAACTTCGCGTGGGCGAACCGGCAGCGCCTGTCGCACATCGTGCGGACGACGGCGACGCGCCTCCTTGGCGTCGCCCCGCACGAGGCGCACGTCGTGTACGATGTCGCCCACAACTGCGCAAAGGTGGAGGAGTACGACGGCGAGCGCATGCTCGTGCACCGCAAGGGGGCGACCCGCGCATTCGGTCCGGGGCATCCCGACCTTCCCGCGGACTACCGTGCGACCGGACAGCCGGTGTTCATCCCCGGCAGCATGGGGACGGCTTCGTGGGTCCTCGTCGGCGATGCGCGGTCGTACGCGCGGTCGTGGGGAAGTGCGTGCCACGGCGCGGGGCGCACGATGAGCCGCCACGAGGCGAAGCGGCAGATCGCGGGCGGCGAGCTGCGGCGCCAGCTCGAGGCGCAGGGCATCGTGGTGCGCTGTCCCTCTGCCACCGAGCTGGCCGAGGAGGCACCGATCGCCTACAAGGACGTGGACCTCGTGGCGGCCGTCGTCGAGGGGGCGGGACTGGCGCGGCGCGTCGCGCGCCTCCGGCCGCTCGGCGTCATCAAGGGGTGAACGGTCACTCCACCCCGAGCACGAGGACGTCGCCGCGAAGGATCACACGCCGGCCGAAGCGGCGACACTCGGCATCCATCATGTCGCGCACCGCGAGGCGCTCTGCCTCGCCCGGATGCTCCAGCCTGAAGCGCCGGATTCGCATCGGGATCATCGCGAGTGCCTGGAGCTCGCCCGATGCCGCGTCGAGCGTCGGCAGGTACAGCAACGGAAGGTCGTCGCGGTAGTGTCCGTCCGTTTCGATCCCTTCGTAGTCGTTGAGCAGGTCCCCGCAGCCGTAGAAGATCGGCCGGCCCCGGTGCACCTCGATCGCCTTGGGGTGGTGGGACGAATGCCCGTGCACGACGTCCACGAATGCGCGGTCGATGAGCGCATGGGCGAACCGCCGGTGACTCGCCGGAATGTCGAACCCCCAGTTCGCGCCCCAGTGGATGGAAGCAACGACGATGTCGCGGGCGCGTGTCGTCCGATCCACGAGCAGGGCGACGTCGTCGATCGTCCGGTCGGAAAAATCCGGGAGGAGGTTCACGCCCGGCCGCGTCGGACCTGCTGCCCACTCCGGAGGGATGCCGCTGTCCTCGAATCCGAAGGCGAACACGACGACCCGGCTGGCGGGCCCCGACGGCAGGATGGCGGGTGCCGCGGCCTCGTCGCGGGAGCGGCCGGCGCCCGCGCACGGGATGTGTGCGCGGGCGAGGTTGTCGAGCGTGTCGAGCAGCCCGTGCCGGCCCCAGTCCCCGACATGATTGTTGGCGAGTACGCAGCAATCGATGCCCCCCGCCGCGAGCACGTCGACGTTCGCGGGATGCATCCGGTAGCAGACTTCCTTCGGCGCGACGTCCTCGCTCAGCGTGGCCGTCGTCTCGAGGTTGATGATGCGTGCGTGCGGGCGATGCGCCGCGATCGCCGCCAGCGCATCGCCCCACACATATTCGGGGCGCACGCGGCGGGGGATGGCGCCGTTCACGCGCTCGGCGAGGGCGACGTACTCCTCCGCGGATGCGACGAACGGCTCGTGCAGGCCGGGGGGACACGAATGCGCCAGGATCTGGTCGACCCCGCGGCCGAGCATCACGTCGCCCGTGAGCAGTAGCGTGAGCCCTGCCGGGTCGGTCATGTCGCGGCAGCGCGCTCCTGGAGGAGGCGCACGACTTCATCGTCCTCCGTCTGGCCGAAGTCGCGATAGTGGAGCCCCACGGCGTAGAACGGCGTGGGTTCGGCGAGGCAGACGACCTCGTCGGCTTCGTTCCGCAGCTCGTCGCAGGTCTCCGGCGCGCCCACGGGCACCGCGATGACGAGCCGTTCCGGATCGTGCGTGCGAACCGAGCGCGCGGACGCACGCATCGTGGCCCCGGTGGCGAGCCCGTCATCGACGAGGATGACGGTGCGCCCGGCGAGCACGGGCGGCTTGCGTCCGGCGCGGAACAGGTGCTCGCGGCGGTGCGCTTCCGCCATCTCCCGCGTGGTCACCTCCGCGATGTACGCCGGCGATACGTGCAGCTGGTGCACGATCTCGTCGTTGAGCCACCGCCCTCCGTTGGCCGTGGCTGCGCCGATCGCGAGCTCGGGATTGTGCGGCGCGCCGAGCTTGCGCGCGACGATGACGTCCAGCTCCGCATTCAGCGCCCGGGCGACCTCGGCCGCGACGGGCACCCCCCCGCGCGGGATGCCCAGGACGATGGCGTTCCGATCGCGGAAGCGGTCGAGCCGGGCGGCGAGACGGCGGCCCGCGTCCCGGCGGTCGTCGAAGGGGAGCCGCTGCGGCTCCGTGAATGCCTGATCGGGCGACGACTGGCCAGTCCATCCGTGCCGCATCGGTCCTCCGGGGCTCGGGAAGATCTCCAATCTTGGCGTCGCGCGCGCGCGCGCGACGGGTCGATGCCCTACGGCATGTCCCCCGAACGTCCCGGCCCGGCACGTCGCCGGGCGGCGCGCGGCCGCCTTGACTCTATAGCGTGGTATAGGGTCTACCTTGACTGGCGAAACCCGCGGAAGGTGTGCACGACACACGTTCCGGAACCCGCGCATCCAGCCAGGAGCCCACGATGTCCACCACCCAGATCACGCTCGACTGCACGCGTACCGTCAACGACATCGTCGCCGAGCATCCCGCGACCGTCGCGGTGTTCTCCGCCTTCGGCGTCGATACCTGCTGCGGGGGGAAGCACAGCGTCGAGGAAGTCGTCCGCCGGCACGGCATCGATGCGCCGACGCTCTGCGAAGCCCTGAGCGAGGCCGTGCGCGCGGGGTGACGGCGGCGAGCGGCGGGACGTTCGTGTGAGGAAAACGCCGACGGGATTTCCGCAGTTCTCCCTGATCATGTGCGGAATCCCGTCTGCACACATTTGTAGTACCGCGTTCGTCCCTCTCCTCCACCTTCGCTCAACAAATGACTTCCTCCATGCGCAAGCTGCTGCTCGGTGCGACCGCCGGCGCAGCGATCGTCGCCGTCGGCTTCGCGTGCCGCGGCACGCCGGCGGTGTCCGGCGGCCTCGCCGCCGGCGATGCGGCCTCGCGCGTCTACGTCGCGCCCGGCCAGCACGATGAGCTCTACTCCTTCATGTCGGGCGGCTTCAGCGGACAGCTGAGCGTGTATGGCCTGCCGTCCGGCCGCATGCTCAAGGTCGTGCCGGTGTTCTCGCAGAATGCGGAGAACGGCTGGGGCTATTCCGAAGAGACCAAGGCGATGTTCAACACGTCGCACGGCTTCGTGCCGTGGGACGATACGCACCACCCCGAAGCGTCGCAGACCAACGGCGAGATCGACGGGCGCTGGATCTTCATCAACGCCAACAACACGCCGCGCGTCGCCCGCATCGACCTGACCCGGTTCGAGACGGACGAGATCCTCGAGATCCCGAACGCGGCGGGCGGCCACGCCTCGGCCTTCGTCACGCCGAACACGGAATACGCGGTCAGCGCCACGCGGTTCTCGGTGCCGGTCCCGAACACCGACGTGCCGATCGCCGACTACAAGAAGTCGTTCCGCGGCACGCTGACCTTCATGAAGGCGAACGAGCCGGGCAGGATGCGGATCGCGTTCCAGATCCTGATGCCCGGGTTCAACTACGACCTCGGGCACGCGGGCAAGGGGCCGTCCGACGGCTGGTTCTTCTTCACCTCGTACAACTCGGAGCAGGCGTACGAGAAGCTGGAGCTGAACGCGTCACAGGCGGACAAGGACTTCATCGCCGCAGTGAACTACCGTCGCGCCGAGCAGTGCGTCGCGGAGGGCAAGGGGAAGAACCGCCCGGCCGAGTACGCCCACAACTACGTGGACGAGAAGACGCGCGTTGCGAAGACCGAGATGCTGACGAGCGTCATGATGCTCGACCCGAGCGACTGCCCGGGGATCGTGTACTACCTCCCGACCCCCAAGTCGCCGCACGGCGTGGACGTGGATCCGACGGGCGAGTACCTGGTCGCCGGTGGCAAGCTCGCCACCGTGATCCCGGTGCACTCGACGACGAAGATGCTCAAGGCGATCGAGGAGAAGAAGTTCGAGCGTGAGATCGAGGGCATCCCCGTCCTGCAGTACCAGGCCGTCCTCGCGGGCGAGGTGAAGAACCCGGGGCTCGGACCGCTGCACACGGAGTTCGACGGCCGCGGCAACGCCTACACCTCGATGTTCATCTCCTCCGAGGTGGTGAAGTGGCGCCTCGGTACGTGGGAGGTGCTGGACCGGATCCCGGTGTACTACTCGGTCGGCCACATCATGATTCCCGGCGGCGACACGAAGAAGCCGTACGGCAAGTACCTCGTGGCCATGAACAAGATCACGAAGGACCGCTACCTGCCGACTGGCCCGGAGCTGACCCAGTCCGCGCAGCTGATCGACATCAGCGGCGACAAGATGAAGCTGCTGCTGGACTTCCCGACGATCGGCGAGCCGCACTACGCGCAGGCGATGCCCGCGGAGCTCATCAAGGACCGGCAGCTCAAGTTCCACCGGCTGGCCGAGAACACGCATCCTCTGGTGACGCGGTCGGAGATGGATGCGGGCGTGAGCCGCAGCGGCAAGCGGGTCACCGTGAAGATGGTCGCGATCCGCAGCCACTTCGCGCCCGACAACATCGAGGGCGTCCAGGTGGGCGACACGGTGGACTTCGCCGTGACGAACGTCGAACAGGACTGGGACATCCTCCACGGCTTCGCCGTCCTCGGCATGAACACCGCCGAGACCATCCTGCAGCCGGGTGAGACGCGCACGCTGCGCTGGATCCCGAAGAAGGCGGGCATCTACCCCTTCTACTGCACGGACTTCTGCTCGGCGCTGCACCAGGAGATGCAGGGCTACGTCCGGGTGTCGCCGGCGGGATCGAACGTGCCGCTCGTCGCCAACACCAGCAACAAGGCGAAGTCGCAGGTCGCCCGGATGCCGGCCGAGCCGCACAAGAATCACGGGAACTGATGGGTCGGCGGCTCCCGGCGATGGTCGCCGGGAGCCGCATCCCGCCGCACCAGATGCACATGTCACGACTCTCGAGACTCCTCACCGCCGCCGCGTCCCTGCTGCTGCTGATCCTCTATGTGACGCCGCTGTGGCGGATCTCGCTCATCGCCCCCCAGTACCCGGAAGGGCTGGGGATGCGCATCTGGATCCACAAGCTGGGCGGGGTGAAGGAGTACGATCTCGACAACATCAACCAGCTCAATCATTACATCGGCATGCGGGTCATCGATCCGCAGGCGATCCCGGAGCTGCGCTACATGCCATGGGTGCTGGCGGCCCTCATCGGCGCCGGCCTCGTCGTGGCCTTCCTCGGGCGGCGGCGCGTGTTGTATGCGTGGGTCGCCGCCTTCGTGGTCGCCGCGACGGCCGGCCTCCTGGACTTCTGGAAGTGGACGTACGACTACGGCCACAACCTCGACTGGGAGAATGCGATCATCAAGGTGCCGGGGACGGTCTACCAGCCCCCCATCATCGGCACGAAGCAGATCCTCAACTTCACCGCGACGTCGTGGCCGGACGTCGGCGGAGTCGCGGCGGGCGTCGCCATGGCGCTCGCGTTCGCGGCGGTGGTCGTCGCGCGCCGCGAGGGCGCCCGGCCCGCCGGCGCACGTGAGCGGGCCGCGCTCGCGGAGGCCCGGCGTCGCGCCACCCCCGCCCGCCCCGCCACGGCGCGGGGGAGCTGACGGTGCGCGCGATCCTGCGCGGGGTCGTGCGTCTCGCGCTGCTCATCGCGATGATCGGATGCGGGGGGACCGGTCCGGTCCCGATCGCGCATGATGGCAGCGTGACCTGCGCAGTCTGCCGGATGCCGGTCGATGACCGGCGCTTCGCCTCCCAGGTCGTGACGCGCACCGGCAAGGCGATCAACTTCGACTCGATCGAGTGCCTCGCGAGGTACATGGCCACGGCGCCGGCCGACGCCAACGTACGCGGCGTCTGGGTCCCCGACTTCGATCGGCCGGGCGAGATGCTCGACGCGCGCACGGCGCAGTATCTCCAGACACGGCGCATCAACTCGCCGATGGGGCAGGGCCTCATCGCGGTCACGCCATCCCGTGGGGCGGACACGGCGTTCGTGCGCGAGCTCGAGGGCCGGGTGCTCGACTGGCCGGCGGTGCTGCAGATGGCGCAGGTGGACCCGTCGGTCGGCACCGGGTTGCCGCGGACGCACGAGCACGGGGTGCTCGCGCCGTGATGCGCCATCCCGGGTTCGCCTGCGCCCTCCTGGTCGCGCTGCTCCTGCCACTCCGTCTTGGCGCCGATGCACCGCGCCCGACGATCGTCGTGTCGCCGCGGGGCCCCGTGAGGACCCTCGCGGCCGCCATCGCGAAGGCCAGGCCCGGGACGCGCATCGTGGTCGAAGCGGGAGTCTACCGCGAGCCGATGATCGTCGTGGACCGGCCGGTCGAGATCGTCGGCGTGCCGGGTGCGATCCTCGACGGCGAGAGCCGGCGCCAGATCATGGCGATCAGCGCGAGCGACGTCACGGTGCGCGGGCTCACGTTCCGCAACGTCGGCATGAGCTTCACCGAGGACATGGCGGCGGTGCGGATCGTCAAGGCGGCGCGCTGCCGGATCGAGGACAACCGGATCGAGAACGGATTCTTCGGCATCTACCTCGCGGGCGTCGACGACTGCACGGTCGCCGGCAACGTGCTCCTCGCCACACGCATCGGCGAGTCGACGTCGGGCAACGGGATCCACCTGTGGCAGTCCACCGACGTGCGGATCATGGACAACGTGATCCGTGGGCATCGGGACGGCATCTACTTCGAGTTCGTGCAGGGCGCGGACGTCGCACGGAACCGCAGCGAGGAGAACCAGCGCTACGGCCTGCATTTCATGTACTCCCACTCGTGCCGCTACCGCGACAACGTCTTCCGCCGCAACGGCGCCGGCGTCGCGGTGATGTACACGCGGAACGTGGAGATGACCGGTAACCGGTTCGAGGACAACTGGGGGAGCGCCGCGTACGGCCTGCTCCTCAAGGAGATCGCCGATCCGGTGCTTCGGCGGAACCGGTTCACCCGCAACACGGTGGGGCTGCTCTCCGACGGATCCACCAACATCATCGCCGAGGCGAACACGTTCGACGGCAATGGCTGGGCGGCGAAGCTCATGGCGAACACCACTGGCGGCCGGTTCGCCGGCAATGACTTCGTGCGCAACACCTTCGACGTCGGCACGAACGGCAACACCGGCGACACGCAGTTCACCGGCAACTACTTCGACGGCTACCGGGGCTACGACCTCGATCGCGACGGCGTCGGCGACGTGCCGCACCGGCCCGTGACGCTGTTCTCGGTGCTCGTCGAGCGGAACCCCCCGGCGATGATCCTGCTGCGCAGCGCATTCGCCGGGCTGCTCGAGGCGGCGGAGCGCGTCGTTCCGAGCCTCACCCCTGATGCGCTGGCAGACGTCGCCCCGGCGATGCGCCCGGCGGCCGCACACCCAACCCTGAGGACGACCGGACGATGATCACCTTCGAAGGCGTCGCCAAGCGGTTCGGCGCGCAGCCGGTCCTCCGCGGTGTGGATCTCGCCCTCGGGCGGGGACGGGTCACCGCCATCCTCGGCCCCAACGGCGCCGGCAAGACGACGCTGATCAAGTGCGTCCTCGGCCTCGTGCGTCCCGACGGCGGGCGGATCTCCTTCGGCGGCGAGACGATCGGCGACGATCCGGAGTACCGCGAGCGGATCGGCTACATGCCGCAGATCGCGCGCTTCCCGGAAAACCTGACGCCCGCCGAGCTGCTCGCGATGATCCGCGGGCTCCGCGGCGATGCCGCGGCAGTGGACGACCGCCTCATCGAGGCGTTCACGCTGACGGAGAGCCTGGGCAAGCCGCTGCGGACGCTCTCCGGTGGCACGCGGCAGAAGGTCAACGCCGTGCTGGCGTTCCTGTTCCGCCCCGACCTGCTGATCCTCGACGAGCCGACCGCCGGGCTCGACCCCGTGGCGAGCAGCATCCTCAAGGATCGAATCATGGCCGAGCGGGACGCGGGGCGCACGGTCCTGCTGACGTCGCACGTGCTGAGCGAAGTCGAGGAGCTCGCGGACGACCTCGCGTTCCTCCTCGACGGGACGGTGCACTTCGCCGGCTCGGTGCACGACCTCAAGGTGAAGACGCGCCAGCTGAACCTGGAGCGCGCGATCGCGCACATGATGCGGGAGAACGCCGCATGACGCCCGGCATCACGCAGAAGCTGCTGCGCTACCAGCTCAGCAACGTCGTCCGCAGCAAGTGGCTGATCGGCTACGCCGCGTTCCACCTGCTGACGACGGATGCCCTCCTGCGATTCGGCGGGGACCCCGCGGCGGTGCTGCTGAGCCTCATCAACGTGGTGCTGCTGGTGATCCCCCTGGTCGCCATCGTCTTCGGGACGATGTACCTGTACGACGCCCGCGAGTTCACGGAGCTGCTGCTCGCGCAGCCCGTGACGCGGCGTCAGCTCTTCGGCGGGCTGTATCTCGGCCTCACCCTTCCGCTGGCCGGCGCCTTCGCCGTCGGCGTCGGCGCGCCGCTCGTCCTGCGTGCAGCCCTCGACGCACGGCTGTGGACGTCGCTCCTGACGCTCATCGGCGTCGGCGGGGCGCTCACCTTCGTCTTCACCGCGCTCGCCTTCCTGATCGCGGTGCGATCGGAAGATCGCGTTCGCGGGCTCGGTGCCGGTGTCGGACTCTGGCTGCTCTTCGCGGTGGCGTATGACGGGGCGGTCCTGATCCTGGCATCCATGTTCTCGGACTACCCGCTGGAGCGGCCGCTGCTCGCCGCCATGCTCGCCAATCCGGTGGACATGGGCCGCGTCGTGCTGCTGCTCCGGTTCGACGTCTCGGCGCTGATGGGCTACACCGGCGCCGTGTTCAAGCGCTTCTTCGGTTCCACCGCCGGCGCGCTGACGGCGGCGGGTGCGCTGCTCGCCTGGGCGGGCGTACCCATGTGGCTCGCCTCGCGAGCGTTCAGGCGCAAGAGCTTCTGATCACACGACTCACGCACATCCCATTGGAGTGATTGAATGACGAAGAACTGGCTGGTGGCAGGTGGACTGATGCTCGTCGGCGCGCTGACGGCGTGCGGCGGTGGCGACGGCGACGGCGCGGACACCGGGGCGGCGCCCTCGGCGGCCGCGGCGGAAGCCACGACCGGTACCGATGTCGCCCCCGACCCCGGGCGCGAGGTCATCACCGTGCAGATGATGACCGACGCCGACGGAAGCAACCGCTTCGAGCCGGCGCACTTCGAGGCGAGGAAGGGTGACGTCGTCCGCTACGTCCTCGTGCAGGGCGTGCACAACGTGAACTTCCTGCCCGATTCCAACGCCGGCAAGTCGGGCCTGCCGCCGGCGGGGCCGATGCTCCAGCTCCCGCAGCAGACCTACGACGTCAAGGTCACGATGGATCCGGGCGCGCATTACTTCCAGTGCGACCCGCATGCGGCGCTCGGCATGGTCGGGCACCTCACGGTCAAGGAGTAGCGCTCGGCCCGCGGCGCTCGCTCCACGGCCGGTGTCGCCGGGGGACGATGCAGAACGAGGCCGCGTGGCATGTGCCACGCGGCCTCGTGTCGTCGTACCGGCTGCGTCAGTTCGACGCGGTGGTCACCGGCGTCTTGTCCCGGCCCGCATTCGCCGTGACGACCCACTTGTCGCTGGACATCCACCTGGCGTCGGGTGCGAAGAGGAACACCATGCCGCCGTTCGCGATCTTCGGGAGCAGCTCCCGCGCGAGCTGCTGCGTCACGGCGGGGCAGCCCTGGCTGCGTCCGGCGCGCGACGCCGTCACGTATGGCGCACCATGCGCCACGACGCCGCGGGCGCGCGCGTTGTCGTTGAACCCCGTCGACAGGCCCTTGAGGCGCAGGCCCACCGACGTGTAGCGCCGCCCACCCGACTTGCCGCTGAAGTTGTAGGTCTCCTGCGCCAGGTAGAGGCCCAGCGAGGTCGAGTTGCTGCCATGGCGGTTGGAGAAACGCGTCGGAACGAGCTCGCTGCGCTTGGCCGAGCCGCTGCCGTGGGCCACGGTGAAGGGGCCCTTCACGACCGTGAGCTTCTCCATGTCGAAGACATAGCCACGCGGCGTGTTGCTGGGGAGCCCGTAGTCGACGAAATAGAGGTACGGCTTCGTGACGGCGCCGGGGTTGGCGGCCTTGTACGCGAAGTAGCTCCCGAAGGCATCCTCGAGCGCCGACGGATGGCTGATGCCCCGCACCGCCCCACGCAGCGCGGCCAGCGCCGTCCGGGTGACGGTGGTGAGGTCCCCGCCATCGGTCGCGGCAGCCCGGGCGGTCACGGCACCTGCGAGATATGTCGTCGAATGCTCGACGTTCACGATCGAGGCCGCCTCGGCCACGACCGGGGCGGACACATCCTCACCCGTCGCGAGGCGTGCGCCGACGAACGCGACGGCGATGGCGCCGACGACGACATGCTGCAAGTACTTCCGTGAATGCATCGAGCCTCCTGAGGGGCCGGTGGTGGGAGCGTGCTGACAGGATGCGCGGCGGGCGGGAGGTGGCCAGGGGCCGCTCCCGATCAGGGGCAGAAAAGCCTCCCCGATAGTACTGAAAAATAGCGGCTGAGTTCCTGCCTGTAAACCCTTGAAATGCATCGAGTTAAGGCGGTTTGACGAGCTCGGCGGGTTCATCCCGCCGTACCGAGGGCTATCTTTCCCCCCAACCCCGCCTCAGCCCTGACATCCTGCAATCTCCGTCATGAGATCCGTCATTACCGGCAGCGGTATCGGCATCCCGAAGAACGTCGTCCCGAATGAAGTCCTGTCGAAGATCATGGACACGTCGGACGAATGGATTCGCACGCGAAGCGGGATCGAGCAGCGGTACTACGTCGATCCGGGGGAGGGATCGGCCGAGCTCGGGATGCAGGCGGCGGAAGCGGCGATGAAGGCGGCGGGAGTCGGGCGCGCGGACATCGACGCGGTCGTCTTCGCGACGATGACGCCGAACTACTTCTTCCCCGGGAACGGGCCCGTGCTCCAGGCGCGAATGGGCTTCGGGAACATCCCGACGTTCGACATCCGGCAGCAGTGCTCGGGCTTTCTCTTCGCGCTCGACCTTGCGGACTCGCTGATCCAGGCGCGCAAGTACCGGCGGGTGCTGGTGATCGGCGCGGACGTGCACACGCCCTTCATGCCGTGGCAGAACGGCTGGGACGTCACCATCGGCCGCGGTGACGGGAAGGTCACGCCGGAGCAATACGCGCAGAACACGAGCATCCGCGACCGCACGGTGCTGTTCGGCGACGGCGCTGGCGCCGTCGTGCTGGAGGCCCGCGAGTCCGACGAGCACGGGTTCATCGTGTCGCGGCTGTTCAGCGACGGTTCCAACATCGAGGCGCTGTACATCCCGGGCGCGGGCTTCCGCGACCGGCCATTCGTCACGCACGAGCAACTGGACGCGGGGCTGACCATCCCGGTGATGGAAGGGCGCGCGGTGTTCAAGGAAGCCGTCTCGCGGATGCCGGAGGCGGTGCGCGCCGTCTGCCAGGCGGCAGGCGTGGAGGTGGCGGACATCGACCTGCTGCTGATCCACCAGGCCAACCTGCGCATCATCGAGGGCGTCGCGAAGAACCTCGGCCTGCCGCCGGAGAAGGTCCCGCACAACATCGAGCGATACGGCAACACCACGGCCGGCACGCTGCCCATCCTCTATCACGAGTGCGTGGAGAAGGGGCTGATCAAGGAGGGGATGCTCGTGTGCTTCACGGCGCTCGGGTCGGGCCTGCACTGGGGAGCCGCGCTGTACCGGGCCTAGGCGCGCCCGCGGCGCCGATCTTGCCGCGCGGGCGCGGCGAACCTCACGGAGCCCGAGCATGACCCTGAAGATCACCTCCCCGGCCTTCTCGCACGGTGAAGCGATCCCGCGCGAGCACACCTGCGACGGCGCGGATACCTCGCCACCGCTCGCGTGGACGGGCATCCCGGAAGGGACGAAGAGCCTCGCGCTGATCGTGGACGATCCCGACGCGCCGGATCCCGCGGCGCCGAAGATGACCTACGTGCACTGGGTGCTGTACGACATGCCGCCGGCGGCGACCGGGCTGCCTGGCGCAGCCGACGCGACGTCCATTCCGGCGGGCACGCGAGAAGGCACGAACGACTGGCACCGCACGGGCTACGGCGGCCCGTGCCCGCCGATCGGCCGGCATCGGTACTTCTTCAAGCTGTACGCGCTGGATACCATGCTTGGCGATCACGGCGCCCTCACGAAGAAGAAGCTCGAGGGGGCGATGAAGGAGCACATCCTCGCGGAGGCGGTCCTCATGGGAACGTATTCGCACTAGCCACAACGCACGCGCCGGCGCCGCCGGCGCAACCGTGCGGTCCCACCACCCGGAGCAGGATTGCTCGACGCGCTCACGACCAGCCAGGCCCATCGATACGAACCGGATCCCGAAGCGATCGGCTTCGTGCTGCAGCTCGTGCGGGCGCTCCACAGCTACGGGGAATCCGCGCAACGGGTCGAGGACCTCGTCGAAGCGATGTCGGACAAGCTCGGGCTCCTCGGCGCCCAGGTGTTCTCGACGCCCACCTCGATCATGGCGTCGTTCGGCCCGCTCGGGCGCCAGCGCACACACATGCTGCGCGTGCGGCCAGGGGAAGTGAACCTGGGGAAGCTCGCCGCGGTGGAGCAGGTGTCCGTCGAGGTGGGCCAGGGGCGGCTCTCGCCCGGCGAGGGGGTGCTCGCCATCGCACGGATCAATCGTGCGCCATCGCCGTACGGGGCGGCGCTCACCATCCTCGCGTTCGGCGTCTCCTCCGGCGCGGCGTGCCAGTTCCTCGGCGGCGGCCTGCGGGAGATTCCCGTCGCAACCATCCTCGGCCTGGGGCTTGGCCTGTTCGGCGAGGTGGCGGCGCGGGTCCGGCGGATCGGCGAGGTGTTCGATCCGCTCGCGGCATTCCTCGTCAGCCTGGCCGCGGTCGGCCTCGCGCACGTCATGGGACCGCTCTCCGTGCTCGTGGCCACGCTCGCGGGACTCATCGTCCTGATCCCCGGGCTGACGCTGACGACCGCGTTGAGCGAGCTCGCCACGCGGCACCTGGCATCGGGCACCGCGCGACTCAGCGGCGCCGTCATCACCTTCCTTTCGATCGCGTTCGGCGTCGCCCTCGGCACCCGCGCGGGCGCCGCGGCATTCGGCGTCCCGCCGCTCGCGACGCCCGACCTGCTCCCGGGATGGGCGTCCCTGCTCGCGCTGCTGCTCGTGCCGCTGTGCTTCACGATCATCTTCCGCGCGGACCTGCGTGAGGCGCCGTGGATCGTGCTGAGCGGCGCGGTGGCGGTGGAAGCCGGGCGCCTCGGCGCCGCGACGCTCGGCCCGGAGCTCGGCGCCTTCGCCGGCGCCTTCGCCGTCGCGATCGCAGGGTCGCTCTACGAACGGGTGCGCCGACGCCCGGCGGCGGTGGTGGTCGTGCCGGGCCTGCTGCTGCTCGTGCCGGGAACGGTGGGCTTCCGCGGCCTGACCTCGCTGATGGAGCGGCAGTCGCTCGCGGGGATCGAGACCGCGTTCAGCGCGCTGGTGACCGCGATGGCGCTGGTGGCGGGGGTGCTGGTGGCGGGCGTGGTGGTGCCGGCGAGGAGGTTACGGATGTGAGGGGTTACTGCAACGGCAGTACTTGGTACTGAGTACCGGGTACGGAGACCGACATCCGGCCTCCGCTAAGGCGTACCGAACGGCAACGGCAGTACTGAGTACTCAGTACTGAGTACCGGGTAATTGGTGGCGGGGTGAGGGACCGACGTGCGGTCCGCGGGTGCGGCGGGGGGACGGGGCGTGCGCTTCGTTGCTGCATGCATGATTTCAGGCGGTTGCTTGTCTGGCAGCGGGCCCGCGAGCTCGTAGTCGCCGTCGATCTCGCGACCGGCAAGTTTCCGCGGCGGGATCGCGGGCTTCTCGCGAACCAACTCCGTCGCGCGGCGCTGTCGATCCCGGCCAACATCGCCGAGGGCTGCGGCAAGTCGTCGCGCCGCGAGACGATCCGTTTTCTGCAGATCGCATCAGGGTCGGCAACCGAGGCGGAGAATCACCTGCTCGTCGCCGGCGACCTCGGATACATCCATCCCCGGCTCCTTCACGAACTCCTGGATAGGACGAAGTCCATCCAGCGCATGCTCGCATCGCTGATGGAAAAGCTCCCGGAGCGCGCACGCGCCCCGGGAGCTTCCGAGAAAATGACTTCGTAGTATACCTCGTACCTGGTA
>DASTYL010000086.1:0-2973 GCA_035764975.1 Gemmatimonadaceae bacterium
GCCGAGGTCGAGCAGGATCTGCGCGCCGATCCCGTAGTTCCGCAGGTCGGGCTTGAAGCCGAGCTGCTCGTTGGCTTCCACGGTGTCCGCGCCCCCGTCCTGGAGCGCATACGCCTTGAGCTTGTTGATCAACCCGATGCCGCGGCCTTCCTGGTCGAGGTACACGATCACCCCGCAGCCGGCGGACTGGATCATGTCCATGGCCGTGTGCAGCTGCCAGCCGCAATCGCAGCGCATCGAATGGAAGACGTCGCCCGTGAGGCACTTGGAGTGCATGCGGACGAGCACACTCTCCTTGCCCTCGAGCTCGCCGTAGGCCAGCGCGACGTGCTCGTGATCGTCGACGTCGTTGCGGTAGCCGACGATCCGCCATTCGCCGTGATCTTCCGTCGGGAGGCGCGCCTCGGCGACGCGATGGACGAGGCGCTCGTGCTTGAGCCGGTGCGCGACGAGCTGCGCCACGGTGACGAAGGTGAGCCCGTGCTCGGCGGCGAACCGCTCGAGCCCGTCGCGGCGCGCGGCGGTGCCGTCCTCCGCGAGGATCTCACAGATCACGCCGGCGGGGATGAGTCCCGCGAGCCGCGCGAGATCCACCGCGGTCTCGGTATGCCCGACGCGCTGCAGCACGCCGCCCTGCCGCGCGCGGAGCGGGAAGATGTGCCCGCCGCGGTGCAGGTCGGACGGCACGGTCGCCGGATCCACGGCAACGCGGATCGTGGTCGCGCGGTCCTGTGCGCTGATCCCCGTCGTCACCCCGAAGCGCGGGGAGGCATCGATCGACACCGTGTACGCCGTGCGGTACTCGTCCGGATTGACCTCGCTCATCGGCGTGAGCCCGAGCTGGTCGACCCGCTCGCCGGGCAGCGCGAGGCAGATCAGGCCACCCGCGCGCTTGATCATGAAATTGACCATCTCCGGCGTCACGAGCTGCGCGGCGCAGACGAGGTCTCCCTCGTTCTCGCGGTCCTCGTCATCCGCGACGATGACGAACTTCCCCGCGCGGATGTCCTCGATGGCCTGTGCGATCGTTCCCAGCGGCATTGGATTCAACCCTGCTCCAGTGCGTACGGCGCCGCGAGGCGCCGCACGTACTTTCCGATGATGTCACCTTCGACATGGACGCGGCTGCCGACCGACAGGGCGCCGAGCGTCGTGTGCCGAAGCGTGTACTCGATGAGTGAGAGCTCCACACGATCGGGAGCGGGAAGCGCGTTCACCGTGAGACTCACGCCATCCACGGTGATGGAGCCGTGCGGCACCATGAGGTCGGCCAGTCCGGGCGGCAGCGCCAGCTCGATGAGCACTGCGTCCCCGGCCTGCTCCGTCCGAACGACCTCGGCGACGCCGTCCACGTGGCCCTGCACGATGTGGCCGCCGAGGCGATCTCCAGCGCGCAATGCCCGCTCGAGATTGACACGATCGCCGACCCGCCACGTCTCGAGCGTGGTCCGGCCCAGGGTCGTGACCACCGCCGCCACGGTGAACCACCCGTCGCCGTGCTCGCGGACGGTGAGACAGGCGCCGTTGCACGCGATGCTCTCCCCGGCCTCCAGGTCGCCGTAGGCGCAGGCGATGCGGAACTCACGACCGGCTGCCGTGTCGGCGACCGCCGTGATGATGCCCACATCGTCGACCAGGCCGGTGAACACGAGCGTCAGAGTTGGGTGAGGGCGTAAACGGTCATGAGATCGGCGCCGAGCGCCCGGCGCTCGACGACCGGCAGGCGCGGGGCATCCGCGACGGCAACTGCCGGGGCTCCGGCGAACGCGTTGACGGCGCCCGCGCCGAGCACGATGGGCGCCTGAAAGATAACGAGGCGGTCCACGACGGCGGCGGAAAGCAGCCGGCCTGCGACCCCTGCTCCGCCTTCGACGAGGAGCGACCGGACACCAGCCTGCTGGAGGGCCGTGAGCGCCTCGCGGAGCGACCCCGCCACGATGACCTCCGCGCCGGCCGCCTCGAGGGCGCGCCCTCGGCCCGCGGCATCGGGCAGCTCCCCACCGGTCGTGACGATGGTCACCGGGGCCTCGAGGGGCGCCGCCAGGAGCCGGGCGGTGGGCGGGGTCTCCAGCCGATCGTCGAACACGACGCGGCGCGGCGCGACGCGGGGGGCCTCGGCCTCCCGGACGGTCAGCTGGGGATCGTCCGCCAGCACCGTCCCGATGCCGACGGCCACGGCGTCGCTGCCCGCGCGCAGCCGGTGCACCGCGGCACGCGCCTCCGCCCCCGTCAGCCAGCCTGCCGAACGACGGGCATCGGTGATCGCGCCGTCGAGGGAGATCGCGAGCTTGAGCGTGATCCAGGGGCGGTCCGCCGCGGAGTGCGCGAAGAAGAACGGCGCGTTGAGCTCCCGAACGGCGGCCTCTTCGACGCCGAGCTGCACGTCGATGCCTGCCGCGCGCAGCACCTTCGCCCCGCCCGCGGCGATCGGATTGGGATCCGCGGCGCCGACGACGACCCGTGCGATGCCCGCGGAGATGATGGCATCGACGCACGGCGGCGTCCTGCCCTGGTGCGCGCAGGGCTCGAGCGAGACATACAACGTGGCGCCGCGGGCCAGCTCGCCGGCGCTGCGCAGGGCGGCCGGCTCGGCGTGCGCCTCGCCGAACCGCTCGTGATACCCCTCGCCGACGATCCGTCCGTCGCGGACGACGACCGCACCGACCATCGGATTGGGTGCCGTCTGCCCCCACCCCCGCTCGGCGAGGCCGAGGGCGCGGCGCATGTACTCATGGTCCGGCGGGAGGGGCATGAGGGCGGAATATACACGGACTGCGAATGCGGGATGCGGGATGCGGAATGCGGGATGCGGGATCCGGAATGCGGAATGCGGACCAACTGCTGACTGCAGCCCGCAGTCGTCAGTTGGCCCGCAGTCCGTGGGCCGCCGTCTTCAGTTGGTCCGCAGACCGCAGTCCGCAGTCCGCAGTCGATCAGTTAGTCCGCAGTCCGCAGTCCGCAGCCCGCAGTCCG
>DASTYL010000087.1:0-8614 GCA_035764975.1 Gemmatimonadaceae bacterium
ATCGACGCCCTCGAGGGCGCGGGGGCGCACATCCTGCGCACGGATCTGGTCGGTCCCATCGTCGTCCGCACCGACGGACGCGAGCTCACCATCCATGCCGACGCCGAGACATGGCACTTGCCACGCTGATCCGTGCACTCGTCGGGCGCCCGTACCGCGTCCCCGACGAATGGCTCGACACCTACCCTGAGCTCGCCGAAGCCGCGTGGCGTGTCGGCGGCGTGGCCCCGCGGATCGGCGGCTGGTTCCTGCTGCGCCCGTCCGTGGCGGCGATCACGCTGGGAAACGTGGTGTTTCTCGCGTCCCGTGGCGTCCCCACCGCGGAACTGCTCTTGCACGAGCTCGCCCATGTGCGCCAGTTTGCTGGTAGCACCGCGTTTCCCATTCAGTACGTGTGGGAATCGCTCCGACGCGGCTACACCAAGAATCGGTATGAGGTCGACGCGCGACGCTTCGCCGCCGGCCGGGTCCACCGTTCCTCATCCCCCTGAGCAGCCCAAGGCGGTCCCCTCGTGCTACATCACACGGCGACGTCGGTCGTCACCATCGAGCGGTTCATCATCGAGCAGGAGCGGCTGCACCCGGACGCCACGGGTGAGCTGAGCGGTATCCTGTACGACCTCGCCCTCGCAGCCAAGATGATCGCGAGCAAGGTCCGGCGCGCCGGGCTCGCGGACATCCTCGGGTCCACCGAAGCCGAGAACGTGCAGGGCGAGATCCAGCAGAAGCTCGACGTCTTCGCCAACGACACGATCGTGAAGGCGATGGACCATTCGGGCCGCCTCTGCGGGATGGCATCGGAGGAGGAGCCCGACATCATCCAGATCCCCGACCAGTTCCGCTGCGGCAAGTACTGCCTGCTGTTCGATCCGCTCGACGGGTCGTCCAACATCGACGTCAACGTGCCCGTGGGGACGATCTTCTCGGTCGTGCAGAAGATCACGCGCGGCAAGCACGGCGAGACGGAGGATTTCCTCCAGCCGGGACGCCGCCAGGTCGCGGCGGGGTATGTCATCTACGGCTCGAGCACGATGCTGGTCTACACGACCGGGCAGGGGGCGCACGGCTTCACGCTCGACCCGAACATCGGCGAGTTCCTGCTGTCGCACCCGGACATCCAGATCCCGGACAATGGCCGGTACCTCTCGGTCAACGACTCGTACGAGCAGTACTGGGACGAGAACGTCAAGGCGCTGATGCGTCGCTACCGCGGGCTCGAAGGGGGCGGCAAGCCGCTCAACGTCCGCTACGTCGGCTCGCTCGTCGCGGACTTCCATCGCAACCTGCTCGGCGGCGGGATCTTCTGCTATCCGGCGAACACGAAGAGCCCGCGCGGGAAGCTGCGCCTCCTCTACGAGGCCAACCCGCTCGCGTTCATCGTCGAGCAGGCGGGCGGCCTCGCGACGGATGGCCACCAGAGCATCCTCAACGTGCAGCCGACGGAGCTCCACCAGCGCACGCCGCTGTACATCGGGAGCCGGTCGGCGGTGCAGGCGGCGAACGCCGCGCTGGCGGGGAAGGGAGAGCTGGTCGGGGCGTAGGGAGCAGGGCCCCCGGCGCCCGTGGCCGATCGGAGAGGGAGAGTGGCCACGGCGGCCACTCTCCCTCTCGTGCATTACCTTTCCCCGCCACATGAGCGACGAAAAGCGTTCCCCGTCCGGGCTGCCCATCGCGCCCGTCTATCGCCCCCGCGACGCCGCGATCGACTACGACACGGCGCTCGGCGACCCGGGTGCGTTTCCGTTCACGCGCGGCGTGCAGCCCACGATGTACCGCGGGCGTCTCTGGACGATGCGCCAGTACGCCGGGTTCGGCACCGCCGCGCAGACCAACGCACGCTTCAAGGTGCTCCTCGAGGCGGGGCAGACCGGGCTGTCGGTCGCCTTCGACCTGCCGACGCAGATGGGCATCGACTCGGACGACGCGCGCGCCCTGGGTGAGGTCGGCCGCGTCGGGGTCGCGATCGACTCCGTCGAGGACATGCACGTCCTGCTCGCCGACCTGCCCCTCGACCGGGTCTCCACGTCGATGACGATCAACGCGACGGCGGCGACGCTGCTCGCGATGTACATCGTCGTTGCCGAGGAGCGCGGCGTCTCGCGCGACAAGCTTTCTGGGACGATCCAGAACGACGTGCTCAAGGAATACGTCGCCCGCGGCACGTACATCTACCCGCCCGCCCCGAGCCTGGCGCTGATCTCGGAGATCTTCCGCTTCTGCGCCGCCGAAGTGCCGAACTGGAATCCGATCTCCATCTCGGGCTATCACATCCGGGAAGCCGGCGCGACGGCCGTGCAGGAGCTTGCGTTCACCTTCGCCAATGCGATGGAGTACGTGAGCCGCGCCGTCGAGGCGGGCCTCGAGGTGGATCGATTCGCGCCGCGGCTCAGCTTCTTCTTCGCGGCGCACAGCGACCTGTTCGAGGAAGTCGCCAAGTTCCGCGCGGCGCGGCGCATCTATGCGCGCCTGATGCGCGAGCGGTTCGGGGCGAGCGACGCGAGCTGCCGGCTGCGCTTCCATACCCAGACGGGGGGCGTGACGCTCCAGGCCCAGCAGCCGCTGAACAACGTCGTCCGTGTCGCCGTGCAGGCGATGGCCGCGGTCCTCGGCGGCACGCAGTCGCTCCACACCAACGGCTACGACGAGGCGCTCGCGCTCCCCACCGTCGAGGCGGCGACGCTGGCGCTCCGGACGCAGCAGATCGTGGCGCACGAGAGTGGTGCCGCGCTCACGGTCGATCCGCTCGCGGGCAGCTACTACGTCGAGCACCTGACGAATGAGCTCGAGCGCCACGCACTGGACCTGCTGGCCGCGGTGGACGAGAAGGGGGGCGCCGCGGCGGCGATCGAGCAGGGGTTCTTCCAGGAGGAGATCGCGCGGAGCGCCTACGAGTTCCAGCTGCGGGTCGAGCGCGGCGAGACGGTGATCGTGGGCGTGAACAAGTTCACGGACGCCGCCGAGCCGCCGGTGATCCCCGCGCCCGACTTCTCCGCGCTCGAGCGGGAGCAGCGCGGACGGGTCGTGGCGGTGCGGGAGGCACGGGACGCCGCAACCGTCCGGGACACGCTGGCGGCGCTGGCCGCCGCTGCCCCCGCGTACGCGAAGGGGCATCCCCAGCCGGGGGCGGCGCAGCTGATGCCCCTCATCATCGACGCGGTGCGGGCGCGGGCGACCGTCGGGGAGATCTCGAACGCGCTGGCGGGGGTGTGGGGGGTGCACAGGCCGGCGTGAGGGCTCCCCGGCGCTGGGCGGCAGGGGCGCTGCGCCCGCGCCGTCCCCTTGGGGGCTCGGTAGCCGCGGCGCCGCGCCCTGGGTATTATGCAAGGCTGTCACACCCTGTTTAAGTCTGTCCCCGATGCCAACTTACGAGTTCCGCTGCCCGTCCGGTCACACCTTCGACCGGTTCATGAAGATGAGCGAGGCCGTCGCCGAGCTCCCGTGCCCCGAATGCGGAGAGCCGGCAGCCCGACAGATGTCGGGCGGCGCTGGTCTCGTGTTCAAGGGATCAGGGTTCTACCTCACCGATTACGGGCGCAACGCGCATCGCTCCTCCGGCACGAAGCCCTCGAGCAGCGCGACCAGCGGTGGCGAGTCCAAGCCGGCGGCCGGCGACAGCAAGAGCGGCGGATCCGGCTCGCCGGGGGCGTCGGGCGGGTCATCCACGTCGTCGTCGGGGAGCAGCGGCACCGGCGCGGGCGGCACGAAGTGAGCGGCGTCGATACGCTACGCGCCGAGCTCACGCGGGCGGCGCGCGCCCTCGGCGCGCCCGAGTCGATCGAGCCGCAGCTCGAGCGGCCTCGCGATCCCGCCTTCGGCGACTGGGCGACGAACCTCGCCATGATGCTGGCGAAGCCCCTCGGCCGGAAGCCGCGCGACCTCGCGCAGGCGATCATCGACGGGCTCGACTTCGGCGCGGCCGGCGTGAAGAGCGCGGAGATCGCGGGGCCCGGGTTCATCAACATCCGCATGGACACCGGCGCGTTCGCAGCCGGCCTGCGCGCGCTCGTCGCGGCGGGCGCCGCCTACGGCCGTCGGGACTCGGGCAAGGGCGAGGCGGTGAACGTGGAGTTCGTCTCCGCCAATCCGACCGGCCCGCTGCACGTCGGCCACGGGCGGCAGGCGGCCATCGGCGACGCGATCGCCCAGCTCTTCGAGTGGAGCGGATGGCGCGTGTCGCGGGAGTACTACTACAACGACGCCGGCGTCCAGATCAACAACCTCGGGCTGAGCACGCAGGCGCGGGTGCGTGAGCTGGCCGGGGACACCGTGCGCATCCCCGAAGGCGGCTACCACGGGGAGTACATCCGGGAGATCGCGCAGCGGTACCGCGAGGAGCATCCCGCCGATCCGCACGGCGACGATCTCGAGCAGGTGCGCCGCTACGCCGTGCAGGAGCTGCGCAAGGAGCAGGATCGCGACCTGCAGGCCTTCGGGGTGAAGTTCGACACGTACTTCCTCGAGTCGTCGCTGTACGAGAACGGCAGCGTCGAGCGCACGGTGCAGGCGTTGATCAAGTCGGGGCATGCGTTCGAGGACGAGGGCGCGCTGTGGCTGCGCACGACGACCTTCGGCGACGACAAGGATCGCGTGATGCGCAAGCGCGATGGCACGTACACGTACTTCGTGCCCGACGTCGCGTATCATGTCACCAAGTGGGAACGCGGGTTCCATCGCGCGGTGAACGTCCAGGGGGCGGACCACCACAGCACCGTGACGCGCGTTCGCGCGGGGCTGCAGGCGCTCGGGATCGGCATCCCCGAGGGGTACCCCGATTACGTGCTGCACCAGATGGTGACGGTGTGGCGCGGCGACGAGGAGGTGAAGATCTCCAAGCGCGCCGGCAGCTACGTCACCGTCCGCGACCTGGTCGACGAGGTCGGGCGCGACGCCGTCCGCTACTTCTTCCTCATGCGGAAGGGTGATTCACAGCTCAAGTTCGATCTCGACCTGGCGCGCTCGCAGTCGGACGAGAATCCCGTGTACTACATCCAGATGGCGCACGCGCGCCTGAGCGGGATCTTCCGCGTCGGCGAGATCGATGCGGCGACGATCACGGGGGAGGGCGTGGACTTCGGCGTGCTCGCGCTGCCCGAGGAGCAGGAGCTGATGAAGGCGCTGCTCGACTTTCCGGGGCTGCTCGCCGGCGCCGCGGACTCGCTCGAGCCCCATCGCGTCGCCAACTACCTGCACGACCTCGCCGGCAAGGTGCATCTCTGGTATCACAAGGCGCACGTGCTCAACGAGCCCGAGGACATCATGCGTGCCCGCCTCCTGCTCGCCCGCGCGTCGCAGATCGTGTTGAAGAACGGACTGACGGTGCTGGGGATCACGGCACCGGACCGGATGTGACACGAGATGCGAGATGCGGGATGCGAGAACTGCTGACGCAGTGGCTCCGAGGCCCTTCTCGCATCTCGCATCTCGCATCTGGCTCCCGGATCTCACCCGCCTAACCATTTTCCTGCGCATGACTGTCCTCGTCGTCGGTTCCGTCGCCCTCGACTCCGTCGAGACCCCGTTCGGCAAGGCCGATTCCGTCATCGGCGGCTCCGGCAACTTCTTCGCCGCCTCGGCCAGCCACCTTGCCCCGGTGCAGCTCGTGGGGGTCGTCGGCGACGACTACCCGATGGACAAGCTCGCGCCGCTGCGGGAGCGCGGCGTGGACCTGGCCGGCGTCGAGCGCGCGGAGGGCACGTCCTTCCGCTGGCGCGGCCGCTACACGCACGACCTGAACTCGGCGGAGACGCTCGAGACGCACCTCGGCGTGTTCTCGCACTTCCGGCCCAAGATCCCCGAGCAGTTCCGCAGCGCGCCGTTCGTGTTCCTCGCGAACATCGATCCGCGGCTGCAGCTCGACGTGCTCAAGCAGGTGCAGCGGCCCCGGCTCGTCGCCTGCGACACGATGAACTTCTGGATCGAGAGCCGCCGGCCGGAGCTCCTCGAGCTGCTGACGCACGTGGACCTCATCACGCTCAACGACGGCGAGGCCCGGCAGCTCACCGAGAAGTACAACCTCGTGCAGGCGGCGCGCTGGATCATGGCGCGCGGCCCGAAGATGGTGGTCATCAAGAAGGGCGAGCACGGCGCCTTCATGTTCACCGAGGACGAAGTCTTCTTCGCGCCGGCCTACCCGCTGGAGGAGGTCTTCGATCCGACTGGCGCGGGCGACTCCTTCGCCGGCGGATTCATGGGCTACCTGGCGCGGACGGGCGATCTCTCGCGGGCCAGCCTGCGGCGCGCGGTGGTCTACGGCAGCGTGATGGGCTCGTTCGCGGTGGAGCGGTTCTCGGTGGAGCGCCTGCTGACCATCGGCGCGGAGGACATCCAGACACGCCTGCGGCAGTTCCGTGAGCTCGTGGCCTTCGAAGAGGAGCTCGTGACGCGATGAGCAGCAACCAGGGCGGAGCCCCGCTCGACTATCGCAGCGCCGGCGTGGACCTCGAGGCGGCGGAGGACGCGAAGGGCCGCATCAAGCGCCTCGTCGAATCGACGTTCACGGCCGGCGCGCGCGGTGCCTTCGGTGGCTTCGGCGGGATGTTCCGCGTGCCGCCGGGCATGGAGAAGCCGCTGCTCGTCGCGAGCGCCGATGGCGTCGGCACGAAGGTGAAGGTCGCCATCGAGGCGGGACGGCACGACACGGTGGGGCACGACCTCGTGAACCACTGCGTCAACGACATCCTCGTGCAGGGCGCGCTGCCGCTCTTCTTCCTCGACTACGTCGCGTTCGGGCAACTCGACCCGAAAGTGGTCGAAGGCGTCGTGGCGGGGGTCGCGGCGGGCTGCCGCGAGAACGGCTGCGCGCTCATCGGCGGCGAGACCGCCGAGATGCCGAGCGTGTACACGCCGCCGGACTACGACCTCGCGGGGTTCATCGTCGGGTGCGTCGAGGAGGACGCGGTGCTCGGCGCGGAGCGCGTCCGGGACGGCGACGTCCTCGTGGCGCTCGAGAGCTCCGGGCTGCACACCAACGGCTATTCGCTGGCGCGCCGGATCGTGAACGATCGGCTCCGGCTCGCGCCGCACGATCCGTTTCCGGGTGGCGGCGGCTCGGTGGCGGACGTGCTCCTTCAGGTGCACCGCTCCTACCTGCCCGCGCTGCGCCCGGTGCTCGCCGACATTCACGCGATGGCGCACATCACCGGCGGCGGGCTGCCGGGGAACCTCAACCGTGCGCTCCCCGCGACGCTGGACGCCGTGGTGGACGTGTCCAGCTGGACCGTCCCCAACGCCTTCCAGGTGCTCCAGGACGCGGGCGGGGTCGCCCGGGACGAGATGTTCCGGACGTTCAACATGGGCGTCGGCCTCGTCGTCATCACGAGCGCCGACCGCGCGGACGCGATCATCGCGAGCGCCGGCGCCGCCGGCGTCCCGGCCTGGATGCTCGGACATGTGACCACGGGTGCGGGTCGGGTCGTCCTCGGCTGAAGCGGCGAATCCGCGTCTTCACCCACTCAAGCAAGATCTCAGGAGATTTCTCATGAAGGGACGTATCCTCGCCGTTGCCGGCCTCCTTGCGGCGGCGGCGACTTCGGTGCAGGCCCAGGCGTCGAGCTGCCCGCAGGGCGGCGACGCGAACACCATCGCGGGCGCGCGTGCGAACGTCGTCCGTGATGCCTGCATCATGGGCAGCGACGTGTTCCAGCTCCTCGGCCCGCAGCTCGGGCTCGCGCTGGCCGGCGGCAACGCGACCCTCGGCCAGGGGGGCACGCTCGGTGGCTTCCCGCATTTCGTCATCAGCGCCCGGGGCAACGTGCTCGCCGGCGATCTCCCGGACTTCGCCGAGTTCCCGGCACCGCGCAGCGAGCAGAATCCGCCCGCCCGCGTCCTGCCCAGCAACACGCAGCTCATCGGCATGCCCGTCGTCGACGCGGCGATCGGCGTGTTCAAGGGGCTTCCGCTCGGCCTGACGAACGTCGGCGGCGTGGACCTGCTCGTGAGCGCCGCGTACGTCCCGAAGATCGGCGGAGAGGGCGACGACTTCCGCATCGAGCCGGAGAACCCGCTGCAGCTCGGGTTCGGCGCGCGCGTCGGCCTCCTCCAGGAGTCGCTGCTCGCCCCCGGGGTGTCCGTCACGTACATCCAGCGCAGCCTGCCCACGACCGACATCTTCGGCCGGTCCAACCCGATCGACCTCGACATCGTCGATGCGTCCTTCAAGACGCGCGCATGGCGCGTCGTCGCGAGCAAGAGCCTCCTGCTGTTCGGGCTCGCCGCGGGCGTCGGCCAGGACAACTACGACATGAGCACGACGATCAGCGGCACGGCGCGGGCGACCGTGGACGTGGCGGGCGTGCCGGTTCCGGTATCCGAGGCCTTCGGCCCGGTGAACCTCTCGCAGAAGATGACCCGCACCAACATGTTCCTCGATGCGTCCATGAACCTCCCGTTCATCCGCATCGTGGGCGAGGTCGGGCGCGCGTCGGGCGGCGAGATCACCGACATGGTGAACTCGTTCTCGGGCGGCGAGGGGAACCAGCCGCGGATCTACGGGTCGGTTGGTATCCGGTTCGGGATCTGACCGACTGACGACTGCGGACTGCGGACTGCGGACTGCGGACTGCGGACTAGCTGATCGATTGCGACTGCGGACTGCGGACTAACTGATCGACTGCGA
>DASTYL010000088.1:0-3493 GCA_035764975.1 Gemmatimonadaceae bacterium
GTACACCGGGCGGCGGATGAGCTGCCGCACGTACCAGTCGGTGTTCAGCAGCGACGTATTCGCGACGACGACGTCCTTGCGGATCCCCTCCACTTCCTGCGCATACCACAGCGGGAAGGTGTCGTTGTCGCCGACCGTCACGAGCACGCCGTACGGCTCGACGGAGTTGAGCAGGTCGTGGGCGAAGTCGCGCGTGTACGTATGGCCGCGGCGCGACGCGGTGCTCCAGTTGTTGATCAGCGGGATCAGCGCGACCAGCAGGATCGGTGCGGCGACCAGCCAGCTTCGCCGCTTCGGAAGCTCCACCGTCTCCTTGCCGTACTGCACCTTCTCGGAGCCGAGCAGCGCCGCGACCGTCTCCCACAGGAACAGGAGGCCGAGACCGGCCCAGACGCCCCAAGCGGAGAAGCTCCAGAGATAGAAGTAGTCACGGTCGCGGACCTCGCGCTCGACCGCGTCCCCGAGCTCCGGCGACTGCGTGTTGCCGTACTTGAAATTCAGGTAATAGATCAGCAGCAGGGTCATCGTGAACATCAATGACCCGAAGTACCAGAAGCTTCGTCGGTCCCGTCGGAAGTGTACCCATCCCCCGAACAGGCCGAGGACGAAGAACACCGCGGCGAGGAGGCTCTGCGCGCCGGGTGCCTTGGCGTGCGCGTCGCGGAGCCACTGCCACTTGAAGTAGTACCACCACATGCCGATCTGCGCGCTGAACGGCGCCTGGCGCTGGCCCAGCTCCGGCTTGCCGTACTGCCCGCGATTGAAATTGTACATGAAGGCGTCGTACGTGCCCTCGGAGAACGTACAATCCGCGCGCAGCTCGGTGCGGCAGGCCGTCGGCTCGCCCTCGTTGATGGCGGGGAAGTGCGCCGCGCGGATCGGCTGCGTCGCGAACGGCGTGATGCCGAACAGCAGCGCGGCGACGCAGGCGAGCAGGAGCTTCCAGCGGAGCAGCGTCCGCGGCCGGCGCACCAGGACCGCAAGGCCCGCGGCCGGCGCCGCCAGCATGCCGCCCATGTGGTTCGCGTACCCGAGCCCCAGGATGAAGGCCACGAGCACGAGGATCCGGTCGGCCATCGGGCCGTCCGGATCATCCGACCAGCGGATCATCAGCCACGAGCAGATCGCGATGCCCATGAGCGAGACCGTGTACACCTTCTCGTTCACGACCGACTGGTTCCAGACGGTGAAGGCGGTCGCGCCGATGAGCGTCGCGATCGAGGCGCCCGTCAGGCGCTGCCACTTCTCCGGCAGCCACGAGACCAGCACGCGCTCGGTGACCAGGAACCACATCGCCGCCGAGATCGCGCTGCTCATCGCCGCGAGGACGTTGATGCGGTACGCGACGGTGGGCCCGAAGATCGGGATCACGGCGAACACGCGCCCGATCAGCACGAAGAGCGGGTTGCCCGGCGGGTGCGGCAGGCCGAGGGTGTACGCGGCGGCGATGTACTCGCTCGTGTCCCACATCGCGGTGGATGGGGCCAGCGTGAGCAGGTACAGCACGAAGACCGCCAGGCCGGCGATCGTCGCCGCCAGGTAGGACGGCCGGTAATCGAGCTCGGTCCGGGTCACGACGGACGACCCGGCAGTGCGTGCGCTGGTAGCAGCCATGGACTGAAACTGGGGGGAAACGGGCATGCGTCGGGGTACAAGCTAGCTGGGAAGAGTATTCGCGGCGACCGCAACGGTATTACAGACTACAACGGAAGTACCCGGTACCGTGTACCAGGTACGGAGACCGACATCCCGGCCACACGAAGGCGGATCTGTACGACACCGGCAGTACCGCGTACTCGGTACTGAGTACCGTGTACCCAGTACTGGAGTTTCCCTCCCCGCGCCTTCCCTTACCATGCCTTGGCGGAGGGAGCCCGTCGGTCCCCGTACCCGGTACGGAGTACTGAGTACTGCCGTTGCCGTTCAGTGCCGGAACAGCCTCCGCCCGGTGAACACCATCGCGATCCCGCGCTCGTCCGCCGCGGCGATGACCTCCTCGTCGCGGACCGACCCGCCGGGCTGCACGATCGCGGTGATCCCCGCCTCCGCCGCCTGGTCGACCCCATCGCGGAAGGGGAAGAAGGCATCGGAGCCGAGGACGGCGCCTCCGGTCTGATGGCCCTGGCCGCGCGCCTTGTGGACGGCGAGGAACGAGGCATCCACCCGGGACATCTGGCCGGCGCCGATGCCGATCGTCATGCCGCCGCGGGCGAGCACGATGGCGTTGGACTTCACGCTCGCGACCGCGCGCCAGGCGAAGAGCAGGTCGTCGTGCTCCTGTGCGCTCGGCGCGCGCTTCGTCACCACGCGCCACCCCGTGTCATCCGTGACGGGCTGCGGGCGCCGCTGCACGAGCAGCCCGCCGCGCACGCGCTTCATGTCGAGCGCGTCGGCCGGCCAGTCCGCCGTTCCCTCGAGCACGCGCAGGTTCTTCTTGCGGCCGAGGATCTCCACCGCGCCCTCGGTGAACGCCGGGGCCACGACGCACTCCACGAAGAGACTCGAGATCGCCTCGGCGGCGGCATCGTCGATCGTGGTGCTGCACGCGATGATGCCACCGAACGCGGAGACGGGATCGCCGGCGAGCGCCTTCCGGTATGCCTCGAGCGCCGAGGCGCCCGTGCCGAGTCCGCACGGGGTCGTGTGCTTGATGATGGCACACGCCGTCTCGCCGGCGAACGGCTCGATCGCCAGCAGGGCACCCTCGAGGTCGAGCAGGTTGTTGAACGACAGCTCCTTCCCGCCGCGCTGCCGCAGGGCAGCCAGGCCGCGGCCTGCCTGTTCGACGTAGAATGCCGCGGGCTGGTCGGGATTCTCGCCGTACCGGAGGCTCTGCGCCCGCTCGAGCGCGAGCGTCAACCGCGCCGGCAGCTCGGCAGCGGGCGCGGGGGCCGACGAGGCGAACCACGCCGCGATGGCGGCATCGTAGGCCGCCGTGTGCGCGTACACCTTGCCGGCGAGCTCGCGGCGCAGCGCCGCGGCATCGCGCTCGCCGCGCAGCGCCTCGAGGACCGCGGGGTAGTCCGACGGATCGACGACGACGGTGACGGCATCGAAGTTCTTGGCGGCGGAGCGCAGCATGCTGGGCCCGCCGATGTCGATGTTCTCGATGACCACCTCGGGGGTCGCGTCCGGCCGCGCGACGGTCTCCCGGAAGGGATAGAGATTCACGACGACGAGGTCGATCGGCGTGATGCCGTGCTCCGCGGCAGCCTGCATGTGCGCCGGATCGTCGCGTCGGGCGAGCAGCCCGCCGTGAATCTTCGGATGCAGCGTCTTCACGCGCCCGTCCATCATCTCCGGGAAGCCCGTGACCGTGCTGACCTCGATGGTGTCGAGCCCGACGTCGCGAAGCGCGCGCGCCGTGCCGCCGGTGGAAATGAGCTCCCACCCGAGGGCGGACAGCTGCGTGGCGAAGTCGAGGAGACCCGACTTGTCGGAGACGGAGAGCAGGGCGCGAGGCATCGGATTACGGACGACTGGATGAAGAAGG
>DASTYL010000089.1:0-4587 GCA_035764975.1 Gemmatimonadaceae bacterium
TGCCGGCGCTCGGCGACACTCCGATCCGTATCGGCATCACGCCGCCCGGGCGGGCCACGCGCGCCTGACCGCCGGCGCGCTTCGCTCCCGCCCGGCACGCGGTATCTTGCGGGATGCTGATCCTGAGCATCCTCCTCGCCCAAGTTCTCGTCGCGCCGCTCGCCACCGCGCAGCCCCCGGTACCGTCCGACACCACGCGCCTCCGCGCTGAAGCGCCGGCCGCGCCCGTGCAGGCCCCCGCGGAGCCGGCCAGCATGACGATGGACCTTGATGGACGCACCGCCGCCAGTCCCGCGTCGTCCATCGAGTTCGAGGTCAGCAGCACGCCGGCAGCGGACGCTCGCGAACGGGAAGTCGCCGTCACCCGCGTCAGGATCGTCCGTGCTCCCGACTCGCTCAGCGCCGAGCTGGCGCGGCGAGTCGGCAGCGGCGACGCGATTCCCTCGATGGACCTCCGGCTTCCGGGGCGAAACGGCGCACCCGCCCTGCGCCTCCGCCTGCGCGGCGTGAACGTCGTCTCGGCGCGTCTCCTCATG
The DNA here is from genome assembly GCA_035764975.1 of Gemmatimonadaceae bacterium. Lineage (GTDB taxonomy): Bacteria > Gemmatimonadota > Gemmatimonadetes > Gemmatimonadales > Gemmatimonadaceae > JACDHQ01. The sequence continues at coordinate 537 of DASTYL010000089.1, forward strand.
AGCGGCGACACGCTCGGGCTCACGCAGCAGCGCCTTTCCCTCGAGGAGTCCATCACGCAGCTGACCGCCGACCTCGCAGAGGCGCGGCGGCAGTATGGCGTCGCCGAGTCGCTGGAGAAGCAGCGCCTTTCGGCCTCGCTCGACCTCGCTCGTGCGCGCGGCGTCGTCGAGGCGCTCACGAGGCGACTGGCCACGCAGCAGGAACGCCAGGCTCTCGTCGTCCGGCAGCTGGCGAGCTGGATGCCGGTGCAGGAGGAGCTCGTCCTGTCGGCGTCGCGCGCCGAGGTCGAGGCGCTCCAGCGCTGAGCCGACGGCGTGATTCGCGTCGATCGCGAGATGCGGAGGCGCCAGCCCTGATGCGATCCCGACTGCTTCTCCCGCTTCTGCTTGCCGTCGCTCACTTCACGGCGATGTACGTTGCGCTCCGGGCACTCGTCACGGCCACCGGCAGCGCCACCGGTCCCTCCGTGGTGGCGAAGGTCGGCGTCGCGCTGCTCGCATTTCCGCTCTTGTATACGCCGCTGCCGGGCCTCTTTGGCTGCAGGCCGCACGCCGGGCTGTACGTCGCCGCGGCGAACGCGCTGGTGTGGGGCGCGCTCGCCTGGGCGTTCCTGCGATGGCGGGATGCTCGCGCGCGACGTGCGGCCGATGGGTTTCGGGCGTGAGGTCGGTCGAAGGCTGGAAGCCGGCAATCCTATACATGCACCCTGCACTCGCACGCGCCCGATGATCTCACCCGCTCCCATCACGCTCGAAGGCCACGGCGTCCGTCTCGAGCCCCTCTCTCCCGACCACGAGCCCGGGCTCGCGGCCGCGGTGCAGGACGGCCGCCTGTGGGAGCTCTGGTTCACCACGGTTCCGGAGCCGGCGGAGGTCGGGGGCTACATCGCGGCGGCGCTCGAGGGCCAGCGGGCCGGCCACATGCTGCCGTGGGCCGTCCGCGAGCTCGGGACCGGGGCGATCGTGGGCAGCACCCGATACCATGACATCGTGCCGGCGATCGACCGAGTCGAGATCGGCTATACCTGGTATGCCGCGAACTGGCAACGCAGCCACGTCAACACCGCGTGCAAGCTGCTCCTGCTGGGACATGCTTTCGAGACGCTGGGGTGCCAGGTCGTCGGCCTGCGCACGGACAACTTCAACTTCGCATCGCAGCGCGCCATCGAGGCGCTTGGCGCGAAGAAGGATGGCGTCCTCCGGCATCACATGGCGCGCCGGGACGGGACGGTTCGCGACAGCGTGATGTACAGCATCCTGGCCGCCGAGTGGCGCGACGTGCAGCGGCACCTGCTGGCGCGCGGGAGCTTGCCCCGCCGCTGACGGGGTGCATCTTGGAGAGGACTGCGGACTGCGGACTCCGCATCCCGCATCCCGTATCCCGCATCCCCCATCCAGTTTTCCATGGCAGGCCGCCTGAGGCCGTCTGCCGATTCTTCCCTCGCTTCGGAGGCATCATGTTCCGCCGTGTGCGTCACACCCTCGTCGCCGCAGTGGCCATCGCGGCGATTGCCAGCCCAGCCGCGGCCCAGGCGCCGACGGGCCTGATGGCCGACCTCATCCAGGACGTGAAGTCGGTGCAGGCGAAGCTGGTGAGTCTCGCGAAGGCGACCCCGGCCGACAAGCAGACGTGGCGACCGGGGGAAGGCGTGCGGTCGACGAGCGAAGTGTTCATGCACGTCGCGGCGGACAACTACTTCCTGCCGCACGTGTTCGGCGTCGATCCGCATGCGGCTACCGGCATCGTGCCGACCGACATGGCGACGCTGACGGCGTTCGAGAAGAAGACGACGGTGCCGGATTCGATCGTGGCCGAGCTCGATCGGTCATTCGCTCATCTGCTCGCCGCGATGTCGGACTCGTCGCACGCGCGGCTCGAGGAGCGGGTGAAGTTCTTCGGGCAGGACATGTCCGTCCGCCAGGTCTGGCTCATCACCACGATGCACCTGCACGAGCACCTCGGGCAGGCCATCGCCTACGCGCGCACGAACGGCATCGTCCCGCCGTGGAGCCGGCAGTCGGGGTCGTAGGCAACGCGCGGCCGCCGCGACATCGTCCTCAGCAATGACGGGCCGTCCCCAAACAGCGGGGCGGCCCGTCGTCGCAGGCACGGTGCTCGCTGCGCAACTCCACCGCGTCCAACGGGGAGGCCCCATGGCGAAATGTGAGGTGTGCGGGAACGACTATGCGCTTTCGTTCCAGGTGGTGACGGCAGGCGTGACGCATACGTTCGACTGCTTCGAGTGCGCGGTGCACCGGCTCGCACCGGTCTGCGATCACTGCGGGTGCAAGATCATCGGGCACGGCATCGAGGCGAACGGCACGTTCTATTGCTGCGCGCACTGCGCGCATCAGGAAGGGGCGAAGAACATCGTGGACAACGCGGCCCACGCGGCCGCGCGATGAGCGGGCGGCAGGATCCCCGCGGGAGCGATGTGGCGCCCCGCGGGGAGGCAGCGGAGGGGGAGGGCAGGCGGTAGATTCGACGCTCGTCAACTCTCCGCCCCAGAGCCCTCCCCCATGCGACTGCTCCTCGCGCATTCCCTCGTGCTGTCCCTGGTCATGGCCGCCGAGCTGCACGGACAGACCACCGCGCGCACCGCCGCTCCCTCCACCCGCGAGATGGAGCGGATCAACTGGATGGAATTCCGTGCGCACGTCCCCGCGCACATCCGCACGGTGCTCCTGCCGACCGGCACGCTGGAGCCGCATGGCGTCGCGAACAATGGCGCCGATAACACCGCACCGGCCGCGATGGCGCGGGCCCTCGCCGGGCGGGTGAATGCGATGGTCGCCCCGACGCTGCCGTACGGCATGACGGGATCGATGGCCGCGTACCCGGGCGCGTTCAGCATCGACGAAGCGGCGTATCGTCCGTTCGTCAAGCAGGTGCTCGAGGGGCTGGCTCGCAACGGCTTCAGGAACATCATCATCCTGAACGGCCACGGCGGCGGCCAGACCGCGGTGCTCAACGCCGTGGCCTCGGAGGTCGCGGCGGAGCGCGGCGTGCGCACGCTCGTCATCAACTGGTGGTCGTTCGCGTCGGACGTGACGAAGGACGTCTTCGGCGAGGACGGCGGGCACGCCGGGTGGAACGAGACCGCGTACATCCAGGCGATCGACTCGACGCTGGTGCATCCCGAGCGGTACTCGAAGGAGATGGCGACGGCCTATCCCTCGCCTGGGACCTGGTCGGCGGCGCCGTTCCCGTCGTCGATCGGACTCTACCAGCCGGGGCAGGGCTATCCGCGATTCGATCAGTCGAAGGCGAACGAGTACTTCCGCCGCGTCAACGACAAGGTCGGGACGCTGATCGAGGACGTCATCCGGAAGTGGGACCTCGCCGGGGTGTGACCCCGCCGCGCTTTCTCGCCGACGCCATGCTGGGCCGGTTGGCACGCTGGCTGCGCGTCATCGGCTGTGACACGCTGCATCTGCCGGTGGACACCCCTGACGCCGTCCTGGTCCGACGCGCGCGCGAAGAGGGCCGCATCCTCCTCACGCGGGACCGACACCTGCTGCGGGAGCTGCGATCGGCGAGGGCGATGGAGATCCTGAGCGAGGTTCCGCTCGAGCAGCTGCGACAGGTCGTCGCCGCCTGTGGACTCGCCCCGCCTGCGGAGCTGCTGTGCCGGTGCCTGCTCTGCAACACCGAGCTGACGACCGTTGCGCCGGATGCCGTGCGCGAGCAACTCCCGCCGAGCGCGCGAGACCTGCCAGGACCGGTGCGCCGCTGCCCGGCGTGCGGCCGGGTGTACTGGCGCGGCTCGCATGCGCGGCGGATGCAGGCGGCGCTGGAGGGGGCGTTGCCGGGGTGGTTGGCGTCGCGGTGAGATTGCACGGCGAGAACTTTTGAAAGACCACAAAGTGAGGGCACGGATGACAGCCACGGATTGAACGGCGGAAAGTGCCGGGTCGCATCTCGAGGGGTCGCGTGCATGCTTTTACCGCGAGGATGCACCGGATCGCCACTCGACCGATCGAGATCGGATCCGGCTCTGTCGGTTTTTTCAATCTCAGGGGTCATCGCAGAGACGCGGAGCAACGCCGA
>DASTYL010000090.1:0-2915 GCA_035764975.1 Gemmatimonadaceae bacterium
GCGAACGTCTCGTCGTCCGGATGCGCGAAAACCAGCGCCAGGCGGCGTCCGGCGTGCGCACTCATGCCGACCCCGCGATCTGCTCGACCTGCTGCGCGAGCGCGAGATCGAGCTGTGTGATGCCGCCGGCACTGTGCGTGGAGAGCGCGATCGTCACTTTCGTGTAGCGGATGTCGATGTCCGGATGGTGGTCCATCCGGTCCGCGGCGGTGGCGATGCCGTTCACGAAGGCGATCCCGTCGCTGAAGCGCGCGAAGGCGAAGGTCTTCGTGAGCGTGTCGCCCCGGCGCGTCCAGCCGGGGAGCCCGCCCAGGGCCCGCTGGATCTCGACGTCGGAGAGCTTCGATGGTCGTGGCATGGTGGAAATAGGCGGTGCGAGGGGCCGGGTTGCCACTTCGGTCTTTCTTCGGTATAGTGCTCTACGAGCCGTTCCTCAGTGGTGCCTGATGCCATCCGCCCAGCCTCTTCTCTTCACCGACGCCGCGAGTCCGACGGTCCGTCCGCTCCCGGTCATCGGGGAGCAGAGCGACATCAGCTATCTCGGGTCGACGGCGAGGACGGTCCTCAACGGGCCGGAGACGACCGGGATGGAGTTCTGGTCGATCAATCCGTACACGGGCTGTGCCATCGGGTGCGCCTACTGCTACGCCCGGTACGCGCACCGCTACGCCGTCGAGCGCGTCACGGCATCGGCAGGCGACGTGTCGTTGCGCCAGGACCTCGCCGACCTGCCGCCGTGGCTGGCGTTCGAGCGCCGCATCCTCGTCAAGTCGAATGCGGCCGAGGCGCTCCGGCTCCAGCTCCGCAACCTGGCGCGCATCCCGGCGAAGTGGAAATCGCTGCGTGAGCATGGCGTCGCGATCGGCACCGCCACCGACCCGTACCAGCCCGCGGAACGCCGCTATCGCATCACGCGCTCGATGCTCGAGGTGCTGGCGGGCTACGTCGACATCCCGGTCTCCGTCACGACCAAGAGCCCGCTCGTGACGCGCGACATCGACATGCTCAAGCGCATCGCCGAGGGGGCGGAGGTCGTCGTGCACATGTCGCTGATCACGCTCGATCGCGACCTCGCGCGGCGGCTGGAGCCACGAGCCCCCACGCCGGAAGCCCGCCTGCGGGCGGTGGAGCGACTGCGCAACGCGGGCATCGACGCGGGCTTCTTCATCATGCCGGTGCTGCCGGGGATCACGGACGACCCCGAGGCGATGGACGCGCTCGTGCAGCGCATGGCGCTGACCGGCGCGACGCACGTGGCCTCGCACGCGCTGCAACTGCGCGCAACGGCGCGGCGGCGGTACCTGCCGTTCATCGAAGCGGAGTTCCCCGCCCTCGCGTCGCGCTACCGCAACGCCTATGCGGGCGGCTATACCGTCAGCGAGAAGTATCGCGCCGGGCTGCGTGCGTTCGTCGAAGGGCTGTGCGTGAAGCACGGCATCCGGTTCGGCTTCTCGCGGGTGGAGGAGCCGCGCGCGGTGCGCCGGCGCGTGGCGGACGACCAGCTGGCCCTGGGGATCTGACGGGCATCAGCGGAAGTCGCGCGAGCGCACCCCGGCGAGCGGCGCCTCCAGCTTCCTGAACCGCTTCGCCACAATATTGATTGGCCCCCCATCCTTCTCGAGCTTGCCCTGGACGAGCAGGAACGGGGTGCGCTTGACCAGCTCCTCGTTCAACGCGACGAGCTTCGGCGGCACGATCACGTTGATCACGCCATGCTCGTCCTCGAGCAGCAGGAAGATCGTCCCGCCCGCCGTGGACGGGCGCTGACGGATCGTCACGAGGCCCCCGACCGCGATGATCTGTCCGTGACGCAGCCGCTCGAGGTCGCGGCTCGTCACCGCTCCCCCGCGCTGCAACCGCGCGCGCAGCGCATCCATCGGATGGCCCTGCAGGCTGAGGCCCGTCGCGTGATAGTCGAGCAGCACCGCGCGATCGTGTTCGAGCGGGGGCGGATCGTGAAAGACGTCGTGTGCGGGTGCGAGCGGCAGCACGTCACCGGCGACGCGCAGCGCCTCCCAGGCGGCCTGTCGGCGATCGGACGCCCACGCGCCGAACGCGCCGGCTCGCGCGAGCGCGAGCGCCTCGGCGCGCGCGAGCCGGCAGCGCCGCACCGCATCCTCCACCGACGTGAACGGCGCCAGCGCGCGCGCCGCGCCGATCCGTTCGAGCAGCTCCGTGCCCGCGCCGCGGATCACGCGCCAGCCGATGCGCAGCGCCGGCTTCTCCGGGTCGGCCGTCTCCTCGAGCGTGCAGTCCACCATCCCATCCTTCAGGCAGGGCGGCCGCACTTCCACGCCGTGCTTGCGCGCGTCGTGCACGAGCATCGAGACGGGATAGAACCCCATCGGCTGGGCGTTGAGGAGGCCGAGGTAGAAGGCCGCCGTGTGCTGCGCCTTGAGCCACGTCGTCGCGTAGGCGATGAGCGCGAAGCTCCACGCATGTGATTCCGGGAAGCCGTAGTTCGCGAAGCTCTGCAGGTCGTCACAGATCCGCTCCGCGACCTCGGGTGCGACGGGCGGCGCGAGCTTCCCGTTGCGCACGATCGCGAGCTTCAGCTTCTCCAGCTCGCGCAGCAGCCGCGCCTTCTTGCGCTCGTTCCCCATCGTGCGCCGCAGCGCATCCGCCTCGCTCCCCGTGTAGCCGCCGAGCGCCATGGCGATCGCCATCGCCTGCTCCTGGAAGACGGGGATGCCCTGCGTGCGCGCGAGGATCGGCGCGAGCGCCGGATGCGGGTACGTCACCGGCTCGCGGCCGAGCCGCCGCTCGGTGTACGGATGCACGAACTTCGCCTGGATCGGGCCGGGGCGGATGAGCGCCACCTGCACGACGATGTCGTACAGCCGATCCGGCTTCGTGCGCAGGACCGACTGGATCTGCGCGCGGCTCTCGATCTGGAAGGTGCCGATCGTCTCGCC
>DASTYL010000091.1:0-9351 GCA_035764975.1 Gemmatimonadaceae bacterium
CATCGTCAGCCCCCCGAGCCCGAGGAAGTCGAACTTCGGCACGCCGAGGTCGTCGAGATCGTCCTTGTCGAACTGGAGGATCGTGCGCCCCATCGAGGTCTGCTCGACCGGCAGGTATGACCCGAGCGGCGCCGACGACAGCACGAAGCCGCCGACGTGCGTCGAGCGCAGGCGCGCCACGCCGTCGAACGCCGCGATCGTCCGCAGCGCCGCCGCGCCGCGCGACGATTCGGCGTCGAACCCGTGCGCCTTCCCCAGCTCGCCGCGGATCGCCTCCGCGCCCTCCGCCGGATCGGCGTAGTGGAGCCGCTTCGCGAGGGCGTCGGCGACCTCCAGCGGATAGCCGAAGGCGCGCAGCGTGTCGCGCACCGCGTTGGGCGCCCGATACTGCTGCGTGACGGCCGTGATGGCCGCGTGGCCGCGCCCCCACGTGTCGTACATGTAATCCAGCACCTCCTCGCGCCGCTCGTGCTCGAAGTCCACGTCGATGTCCGGCGGCTCGGCGGCGCCGTCGGCGCGCACCTCGGAGAGGAAGCGCTCGAACAGCAGGCCATGCTTCACGGGATCGACCGCCGTGATGCCGAGACAGAAGGCCACCGCCGAGTTGGCGGCGCTGCCGCGGCCCTGGCAGAGGATGTTCCGCGAGCGCGCGAAGCGCACCGCGTCCCACATCACGAGGAAGAAGCCGCCGAAGCCGAGCCGCGCGACGAGCTCGAGCTCCTTCTCGAGCTGCCCCTCCTGCTGCGGCGACAGCGTGCGCCCCCAGCGCTCGTGCGCACCTTCATAGGTGCGCAGCCGCAGCATCGCGTTGGTGGTGTGCGTGCTCACGGCGGTATCGCCCGCGAGGCTCGGCGGGGGATAGACCGGCATCGGCGGCCGCATCCACGCCAGGTCGAGCGGCTCGCACTCCTCGGCGATGCGCCGGCTCTCGCGAATCCCCTCGGTGCGCCCGCTCCAGCGCAGCAGCATGGAACGCGGGGAGATGAGCGACCACTCCCCGTTGGGACGCAGCAGCCCCTGCTGCGAGGCCTCGTCGAGCGTGACGCCGTGACGATTCGCGGTGAGCACGTCGTGCGCGAGCCGGCCGTCGGCATCCACGTAGCGCGGATCGTGGGCGACCACCCACGGCACTCCCTCGTGCTCGGCGAGCGTGATGAGCCGCCCCGCGAGTGCCGCCTCGCTGCCGCTCACGTGATGGAGCTGCACCTCCACGGAGAGGCGGCTGGCGTCGAAGACCTCGCGCCACTGGCGCAGGATCTCGCGCGCGCCGAGGTCGTCACGGGCGCGCAGGCGTGAGGCGATCATCCCGGAGGCAGGCCCGGTGAGCGCATGGAGTCCCTGCGCGTGCGCCGCGACCTGGGCCCACGTCACCTGCGGCCGTCCGCGGCGATCGCCCTGCCGGTCCTTCTGCCAGGTCTCCCACGCGCCCACGCGGGCGAGCGTCACGAGGGCGGCGAGGTTCCGGTAGCCCTGCGCGTTGCGGGCGAGAAACGCGGCGGGATGCCCGTCCACGACGAGCTCCGCGCCGGCGATGGGCGCGAGCGGCCGCTCGCAGCGCGGGCAGGCGTCGGCGCCGAGCTCCGCATGCGTCGCCGCATCGGCGCAGGCCTCGTCGCGCAGCGGCTTGCGCATCGCCTGGGCGAACCGGACGAGTCCCCCGAGGTCGGCGGAGTCGGTGACGGCGAGATGCGTGTAGCCGAGGCGGCGGGCGCGCTTCGCGAGTGCCTCGGGGGGGAGGACACCATCCCCGAAGGAATAGGCGGTGTGGGCGCGGAGCTCTACGAACATCGTCGGTGCTCCGTGTCAGTGCGCCTGGCGGCGCTCCGTGCGCGGTATACGGGCGCGGGGGCGCGCCTGGCGGCGCTCCGCGCGCGGCATACGGGCGCGGGGGCGCGCCCGGACGGCGCACCTCGCGGCTGACGGGGGAGAGGGCTCACGCTGCGCGCTGCGCGCGCTCGCTCGAAAGCGCCGCCTGGCGCGCCCCCGCGCCCTCGTGGCGCTCCACCGTAGCGGCACGGCGTGGTGGTGGTCCGCGGAGGCGGCGTCGGGCGTAGCAAGAGACCGCGCCCACAGCGCGGGCTCGCAGCGTGTAAGCCCGCGGCCGCCGCAGTGGACCACCACCACGCCCCCTCGCGCGCGATGCCACGCTCCCGCCCGTGCGACGCGTTTCAATCCCACCACCCCTGCATGTACCACTGCGCGCCGCCGCGATACATCCACACCATCACGCCATCCTCCCGGACGCAGCGGAAGTATTCCCGCGCGAACGGCGTCTCCCACGTGCCGCCGGAGATCCGCTCGGGGCCGGCGCTCTCCACCAGTCCGTGCCACCCCTTGTCGTCGCGATAGCGCACCGGCTTCTCGTGATCGCGGCGCGGCTCGGTCTCCACCGTGATCTCGCGCGGTGGCGTCACGAGCTGCAGCGTGAGATGCGGGCCGGTGCGCTCCGGGTCCGGCATCCCGAGGGGCCCGCGCGCGGCGTCCCCCGACGTGACCGGCGTCCACGACGTGCGCTGGTCGAGCAGCGGATGTCCGCTGTTCGCCGGGCGCACGAGCACGTCCTCGCCCTGGTCGTCGAGCAGGTCCGCCGTGGCCTCGTCCACCGCGCCGGCGCTGGCGAAGCCGCGGTCGAAGAGGTCGCCCTGCGCCCCGTCGTTGCCGGTGACCTTCTCGACGCGCAGCTCGACGCCCACCACCGCATCGGGCAGCACGATCCGCTCGAGCGCCGCGCGGGCGAGGCGCAGCCACTTCCGCTGCTCCGCCGAGGGACGTGCCGAGCGCAGGGTGTGCGCCACGCGCGCCCCGCTCGCGAGCCGGAAGTGCAGCGATGTCTCCCGCGCGCGCTCCCCCTGCGCCACGAGCGCCGTGCAGACGGTGCCCGCGAGCGCGTTCACGACGAAGAGCAGCCGCTCGGGATCGGTGAGCACGTAATCCGCCCACTCGAGTGCGGCCTGCGGCAGCGCGCGCATCGGCGCGCGGAAGAGCCACGGCGACGCCTGCCCCCGGGCCAGCCGCCACAGCCACATCCCCTCCGCGCCGAGTCGCACCTCGACGCTCTCGGCGCTGAGCGCGGCGAGCTGGCCGCAGGTCTCGACGCCGAGGGTCTCGAGGGAGGCGAGGAGGCGGGTCTCGTCGGGCGTCGGGCGCGGCACACGTCCGACGTCCGACGCGCTGTCCGCGCGCGCCAGCGCCGCCACTGCAAAGGGTGCCAGGTATGCCCGCTCGTTCCCCGGCTTGATCACCGTGAGCACGAGCGTGCCGTAGCGCGCCGCGATCTCCGCGGCGAGCGGGGTGGCCGCGGCGGCGGCGCGCATGTCGGTGATGCCACGGTCGCAGGCCACCTGCTGCAGCGCCTCAGCCGTCCGGCGCGGATCGAGTCCGCGCGCATCGGCCCAGATGGTGCCGCCAGGCGCGGTCGCCACGCGCGGAGCGTGGGCGAGCAGCGCGGTGAGCAGCTCGGCGCCCGGCGCCGATGCCGCGACGGCACCGTCGCCCGTGACGTTCGCCGGCGCGTCCCCCGCGCCAGGCGCGTCAGACGCCGCGGCGGTCGGCCAGCTCGGCGTCCAGAGACAGACGTAGCTCATGAGTCGTGACCGGAATGGCGAGCTCGGTGGTGGCGTTCCACCCGAGTGCGCGGGCGCGCACGCGGACGCGGACATCGCGTGCTTCCGCGGGATCGCCGAAGGGAGTGCGCCGCCAGCGCCAGCTGTGCGGCAGGAGTCGTGATTCGATGCGCAGCGCGGACATGGAGGCGTGCGGTGTCACGAGGACGAGCGCACTGCCCCCTTCGCGCGCGGCGCGCGTGAGGCGCACGGTCTCGGTGCCCTGCGGCTCGACACCGGCGACGACGAGCAGCGCGAAGCCGCCACAGCGCAGCAGCTCCTCGGCCGCGCGCAGCGCGTGACGTCGCGTCTTCGGCCGGACGAGCAGCGGCCCGTCCTCCCAGTGGGCGCCCGCGACGCTGCCATCGCCGTCGAGCCAGGCGGCGCGCTCGCCAGCGACGGTCGTGGCCCGACAGGCCGCGCGGAGCAGCGAGGTCGCCCCGCCGCGGGGCGCCCAGGCCGACATCTTCGCACGCGGAAAGCCGCCACCGGGGAGAATGCCGTCGAGGAGGCTGATGCCGGATGCGACCTGCTCGCGCGTGCGGTGCCCGAGGGGCATCGCATCGGGGAACTGCTGCGCGAGCATCGCGCGGAGTTCCTGGAGGTCGTGGGCGTCGAGGCGCCGGGCTGGTTCTGCCATCTCTTCTGTCCCGCGATCTGCAATCGATGTCGGCGGCGGAGGGATCGAGGTCGTTCCGCGCACCGTTCACCGTGAACCGTTCCGCATGCGCTATCGAGAAGCGCCGTGGTTCGAAGTGGGGTGCAGAAGCTATACCGAAGATTTCCCGAAGGCAAGAAAAGCCGGACCAAATCATTGCAGCGCAACGATTTGTGGATGTCGCGTGGAAATGTCCGGCCCAGTTGTGGACAATATGGCCGCACGAAGCGCACTCGATCGCGACACCGAGAAGCAGACGTTTGGGATCGTCCGCATCCCGCATCCCGCATCCCGCATCCGGTCCGCGATATTCCACCTGCCCCACCCGCCTCCGCACTTCGCCCTGACCGACTTCGAATGCTCGCTCGCCTCGCCCTGCCCACCGTCATGCTCGCCCAGCTCGCGCTCGTCGCCTGCGGCGGCGACGCGCCTCGTGACGAGGACTCCGCCGCCGCGCCACCCGCCGCATCACGGGACACCGTGGTCACCGACAGCACCGCATGGGTGGCGTATCCGGAACGCCTCGGCGTCATCCGGACCGGCATGCTGCGCCCCACGCTCATCGATGCCGTCGGACAGCCGACGCGCTTCGGCTACGACTCGCAGGAGCGCTGCACTTACATCGGCGGCTCGGCGCTGCCGGACGGCGTCCTGGTGATGGTGCTCGACAGCGCGGTTGCGCGCATCGACGTGACGAAGCCCGGCGTCCCCACCGCGGAGGGGATCCAGGTGGGCGATACGGAGGCCGCCGTGCTCCAGCGCTACGGCGCGCGTGCCGTCGTGACGCCGCACAAGTACACGGGGCCCGCGGGACACTACGTCACGGTCACGTCGCCCACCGACACGCTGCATCGCATCGTCTTCGAGACCGACGGGACGATCGTGAAGAGTTATCGCGTGGGGCGGATGCCGGAGGTCACGTGGGTCGAGGGATGCTCGTGAGGTGACGGGTGATCCGCCGGCTCAATCGGCGGCGAACACCCGCAGTCCCACGACGCCGATGAGAATGAGCGCGATGCACGCCAGCCGTGCCGCGCTCCGCGCCTCGCCAAGCCAGAGCATCCCGACGAGCGCCGTCCCCGCAGCGCCGATGCCCGTCCACACGGCGTATCCCGTCCCGATGGGGATGGTCCGCAACGCGCGCGACAGGAGATACAGGCTCGCTGCCGCCGCGATGATCGTCAGGACGCTCGGCCACAGGCGCGTCATGCCGGCCGCCGTCTTGAGGCCGTAGGCGAACACGATCTCGAGCAGTCCCGCCACGGTCAGATAGACCCACGCCACTGGCTTCCTCCGGAAATCGGCTGCACGAATCTAGCAGCGCGGACGCTGACGGCACTGGCGCGCTGCACCGGACGGCCATGGTCCCGCGGCTGACGATTCTGGCGCGCGGCACCTGCCTACGTCCCCACGAGACAGGGGTATGTCAGTGTTGGCAAAACGACGGCAATGTGGTCCGTTGGCCCCTTCCTGACGGACTTCACTTCACGTCGCCGGCGCCCTTTGCCAAAACTGACATACCCCTGTCCATCGGGGACCCGGGGGCACCCGGGCACGTGGATGGGGCACGCGGATGGACGTCGCCCGCCCGCGCGCTACGCCATCAACCGTGATGTGCCGCCGCTGCGCGAGGACGCGGCACACCCGTTCCGTCGCCAACGGGCGCCGCTGCCGGCACCTCGCGCCGTTCGCCGACCTGCTGCCGCCACATCGCGTAGTACAGCCCCTTGAGCTGCAGCAGCTCGTCGTGGCGCCCGGCCTCGATCACCTGGCCCTGCTCGAGCACGTAGATCCGGTCCGCGTGCATCACCGTCGACAGGCGGTGCGCGATCAGCACCGTGATCACCTCGCTCCCCGCGGCGATGTCGCGCATCGTGCGGCTGATCTCCTCCTCGGTGAGCGAGTCGAGCGCGCTCGTGGCCTCGTCGAACACGAGCAGCTCCGGGCGGCGGAGCAGCGCACGCGCGATCGCGAGCCGCTGCCGCTCCCCGCCGGAGAGCTTCATCCCGCCCTCGCCGATCACCGTGTCGAGCCCGAGCTCCGCGCGGTGCAGCAAGGCATCCGCCGCCGCGCGGTGGAGCGCGTCGAGGCATTCCGCATCGCTGGCATCGGGACGCGCGAACAGCAGGTTCTCCCGGATCGTCCCCGCGAACAGCTGCGATTCCTGCGTCACGAGGCCGATGCGTTCGCGGAACCGGTCGAGGTCCACCTGCCGGCCGTCGACCGAATTGTAGAGCACCTGCCCCGTCTGCGGGGGATACAGCCCGACGAGCAGCTTCACGAGGGTCGTCTTCCCGGCGCCGGACGGACCGACGAATGCGATCGTGTCGCCGCGGCTCGCGCTGAAGGTCACGTCGGCGAGCGCGGGGGTCGTGCCGCTCCGGTGCGTGAAGCCGACATGATCGAACGCGAAGCGCTCCAGCCGCCCCACCGCCACCGGCTTCGCCGGCTTGTGATCCACCGGCGTGTTGATGATCTCCTGGAAGTTCGCGAGCGACGCCTCGGTCTCGCGCCAGATGTTGATCAGCGAGCCGAGCTCCTGGAGCGGGCCGAAGATGAAGAACGAGTAGAACAGCAGCGAGAAGAACTGCCCCACCGTGATCTGCCGGTCGAAGATCAGGTAGAGCATCAGGAACATGATCGTCGTGCGCAGGAAGTTGACGCTCGTCCCCTGCACGAAGCTCAGGCTGCGGACGTAGCGCACCTTCTTCAGCTCGAGCCGGAGGATCTTCTCCGTCGTCTGGTTGAGCCGCCCGATCTCCTGGTCGGCGAGCCCCAGACTCTTCACCAGCTCCACGTTGCGCAGCGACTCGGTCGTCGAGCCGGCGAGCGCCGTCGTCTCCTTCACGATCTGCTGCTGGATCGTCTTCACGCGCTTGCTGAGCACGGAGCTGAGCCAGCCGAGCAGCGGCGCGGTCGCGAGGTACGCCGGCGCGATGGCCCAGTGCACCGTGATCGCGTATCCCGTCACGAAGATCACGCCCACGAGCGTCGTGAACATGATGTTGACGAACGCCGTGATGAAGCGCTCGACGTCCGTGCGCACCTTCTGCAGCTTGCCCAGGGTCTCGCCGCTGCGCTGGTCCTCGAACGTCTGGTACGGCAGGGACAGCACGTGGCTGATGCCGTCCGAATACAACCGTGCGCCGAGGCGCTGGACGATGACGTTGACGAAGTAGTCCTGGAAGTTCTTCGCGATGCGCGAGACGAGCGCCACCCCCATCGCTGCCAGAAGCAGCAGCCCTACGCCCCGGAAGAACTCCTGCCGCGTGTACTGATCGTACTTCGTCGCGTAGTCGTCGATGACGTACCGGAAGATCAGCGGATCGAGCAGCGAGAAGATCTGGTTGACCGCCGCGAGGGCGAGCGCGAGCGCCACGAGCCCCCGGTGGCGCCGCAGATATTGGAGCAGGAGTCGCATGCGGACAATCTAGGACGAATGCGGGATGCGGGATGCGGGATGCGGGATACGGGATACGGGATGCGGGATGCGGGATGCGGGATGGGGATCCGCAGTCCGCAGTCCGCAGTCGCAGTCGGCCTCTTGCCTCCCCGCGGCCCCCCGGCGAACGTCCACGCATGACCAACGACATCACGCCGGCGCTCGCTCCGGCCGAGTGGGCCGCCATCATGGCCCGGGCCGACGACCTCGCCGCGCTCCGCGAGCAGGTGAAGGGCAGCCCGTTCTCCCCGCACGCCCTCGCGGCCCTCTTCCTCTACGACCAGCCCTTCGGCTTCACGGCTCAGGACGTCATCGACGAGCGCGAGGTCCAGGCCTACTGCGTCGCCATGGCCGCGCGACACGGCGCCCAGGGCGAGGCCGCGACCGCCGAGACCTTCCGGAGCCTCGGGGAGCGCCACGGGATCCGCGCCGCCAAGATCGCGGCACTCCTGCCGCCCTTCGAGGAGGAGGCAGGGACCGGCGAGCAGATGCCGCGCTAGGGGCTTACCGCTGTCGCCGCGTCCACGCCTGGATCGCCAGCACGGCCTTCTCCTTCGCCTTCGCCTCCACGTCCACCGTGACGTCGA
Organism: Gemmatimonadaceae bacterium; assembly: GCA_035764975.1. Classification (GTDB taxonomy): domain Bacteria; phylum Gemmatimonadota; class Gemmatimonadetes; order Gemmatimonadales; family Gemmatimonadaceae; genus JACDHQ01. The sequence goes on from DASTYL010000091.1 coordinate 8,290, forward strand.
GCGTCCGCCACTCCCGGGGGAGGTCGCCGGGGTCGATGAAGTCGGCGTGGGGGCGGGGATCGCCGCTCCCCCACCCCGCGCGCGGTGATGACAGATGGAAGTACGGCTCCCGGCGCGCGCGCTGCCACGACGCGATCGACGCCGCGGTGACGTCGCCGACGCTCACCCCATCGCCGTGGCAGCGATGGTGGTGGACGTCGTAGATGAACGGCACGTCCGCCCGGTCGCAGAGTGGAAGCAGTGCCGCGGGGGTCCACACGCGATCGTCGTTCTCGAGGGCGAGCCGGCTGCGCGCCGCGTCACTCAGCCGCTCGATGCCGTCGAGCAGCCGCGCGCCGGCCGCCTCCGCGCCCCCGACCAGACCGCCGCCGTGCAGGCAGATCGTATCGGCGCCGACGAGCGACGCGATCTCGCCGTGATGATCCATCTCGCGAACCGACGCCTCGACCACCTCCGGTCGGGCGCTGCCGAGCACCACGAACTGATCCGGGTGGAAGCTGAGGCGGATGCCGCGCAGCGCTGCCAGCGCGCGCACGGCGGCGTACGCGCGCAGGATCGCCTCGCCGTTCGGCATGTCGTGGACGCGGATGCCCGCGGCGGGATGCGTCGCCAGCGGCACGAGCTGGCTGGGGATGCGGAACGCGCCGATTCCCAGCTCGGCGCACCGTTCCACCGCGTGCAGCAGCGCGATCGCATTCGCGCCGGTGACGTCCGCGAGGTAGTGCCGGCGCTGCTCCGGCTCGATGCGCAGCACGTAGGTGGCCGTCGCCTGCCGGAATCGCGGTGATGCGTCGGTGAACTGGCAGCAGAGCCCGAAGACGGGCCCGCGGGGCCGCTCGGAAGCCGCGGTGCGCATCGCACAAGCATAAGCGGTGAACCGCTGCCAACGCGGTGGGCCGTCGGCCGGCCCCGCCCGGGGCCACCGTGGCCGCGGGCCTTGAACGGGATGCCGGCGGGTGCCAGCTTGCCCAGACGGTGCTGACGACCGACCCATCCTCCAGCCGCGTCATGAAAGACCTCCCGCATCTGTTCGAGAACAACCGTCGCTGGGCCGCCGTGCAC
>DASTYL010000092.1:0-5262 GCA_035764975.1 Gemmatimonadaceae bacterium
CGATATGCGGAAGCGCTCGGCGACGTCGTCGAGCGCGTGGAGCCGCTCGCGATCGCGCCGGGTTTCGCGACGCATCCCATGCTGTCGGCGATCGAGCCGCCGTCGCGCGCGTCGCTGCCGCTGGCGACCGGCTCGCTGCGCGCAGTTGCACTCGACGTGGTCGATGGCCCAGATGCGGGGGCGCAGATGACGGAGGCGACGCGGGTGCTGCGCAGCGGCGGCCGCATGCTGGCGCCGTCGCGCGTGCCGGTGCCGCACGGCGTTCGCGAGCTGGCGCGGGATGCCGACTGGTGGGTGGGGGAACGGGAGGCCGGGCCCTCGGGAGTGGTGGCGCTGCTCTCCCGACGCAGAAGCCAGGACTAGAGTCGCGTCAATCCGAGCCGCTGTCGCAGCCGCGCGAATCCCGGGTGCCGGTGCAGGCCGTCGCTCAGCGGGCCGGGGAGCATGATGAGGTGATGGCCGGGTGTGGTTCCGTTGAACGATCCGTCTGTCACCGCCCGATCGAGCCAGCGGAGCGCCTCGTCCACGTCGCCGAGCGCGGCGTGAACGAGCGCCACGTTGAACGCCCCCTCGTCCCCGCGCTTCCATGCCTCGGTGAGCGCGGCCCGGATGCGGAGGGCCTCGCTGCGCCGTCCGGCGCGTGCAAGGACATAGGCGGTCTGGGCCAGGGCCGGCGAGAGGCCGCGTTCCGCGCCGTGCTGATGGAGGGCGATCGCTTCCGACCACGTCCCGCGGCGGGCGTGGCAGTACGTCGCGATGTCCGCCGCCCGCAACAGGGGGGGATCGAGTGCTGTAAGGGAATCGAGGGTTGCCAACGCCTGGTCGCAGCGGTCGAGGCCTAGGAGCGCTCGCGCACGCTCGGCGTGGGCGGCGGGCGACAGCGGATCGAGGCGGATCGCGCGCTCGGCGTGCGCCAGGGCGTCCAGGGGTTGGTCCTTCCAGAGGTGGAGCGTCACCAGCAACTCGTGCGGCTCGGGCGACCGTGAATTCAGGCGGATGGCTTTCGCCAGTTCCCGCTCGGCTGTCGCGAAGTCGAACGCCGCCAATCGCAGCTTCCCCAGCATGACGTGCCCCTCGGCGAGCGAGTCGTCGAGTGCGATGGCGGTGCGAGCCGCACGCTCCGCGGCGTCCCAGTGTCGCCGGCGAACGAACGGCGGGAGGGTGAGGCCGACGCGATGGCGCATCAGCGCGAGGGCTGCCCAGGCCGGGGCGTACGTGGAGTCCCTGGCGATCGCCCGCTGGAGGAGCTCGATGCCCTCGCGCGCTGCGCTGTCGCTCCGCAGTCGGACCCGGTCGCTGCCGCGCCTGTACAACTCGTACATCGCGACGTCGGCCATCGGCGACGGGGCGCCTGAGGCGTCATCCGCGGAGGCGCTACGCAGCGCTGCCGGTCGCGCTCCGCCCCGCTCGATTTCGCCGCCCGCGACGTCGCGCCGGCCGAGTCCGACCCATGCGGCCGCGACGAGCAGCGTACCGACGGTCAGCGCGATCGCGGCAGGGTGGATCGTCCGGCGACGTGCCGGGCGGCGTGACGCGGGAGCGATCGTGCCCGCCGGCGCGTCATCGGGTCGGTACCCGATCGGAGCGGCGAAGCCGGCAACCGCCGCCGCGGGTGCGGACTGCGGTGGGGCCGGGCGGCGCCCTCCGGCCTGGAGGCGGGCGACGAGCGCCATGGTCTCGGCCGACGGATGCAGCTCGTACTCGCGCTCGAGGTCGCGGGCGAACGTCTCGTACGCGCGGAGGGCCGTGGCCCGGTTCCCGAGGCGGTCGAGCAGGAGCAGCAGCCGTCGCAGCGCGACTTCATCGGCGGGCGACAGCTCGACCGCGCGCCGGGCCCACTCGGTCGAGGCTTCAGGGTTCCGGGCGCGGTCCTCGGAGTCCGCCAGTCCCCATGCCGCCTCCGCGGCTCGCCGCCGGAACCGCGAACGTTCCGTCTCCAGCCACCGCTCGAAGTCGGGCGCGCCGTCGAGGTGAAAGCCGGGGAGCAGCGGGTCCGCGTAGATGGCCAGCGCGTCCTCCGGTTTGCCCGCGTGCAACAGCGCCTCGAAACGAGCGGCGTCGCAGCGAATCCGGTCGGACATGCCCACGCGTCCGACGCCGCGCGAGACGATGGCATCGGAGCCGAGGTGGTGCCGGAGAAAATAGAGCGCCTGTCGGAGGGCATGACGCGCACGCTCCGTGTCGTGCTCCGGCCAGAACAGCGCGTGCAGCGTGTCGCGACTCGGGAAGCCCCGGGGGGACATGATCGCGAGGTAGCAGAGGAGCGCCATGCGCCGCGGCTGCGCCAGGACCGCGGACGGCGTCGCAGACCCATCGTCGGCAGTAAACGCCAGCGTGCCGAGGGTACGAAGCTCGATCATGGGCCCTCCGGGAAGGGCATCACCCGCCGGGGTGACGGTCCGGGGGACTGGCGGGTGACGCAGCTCGCGCAGACTGCCGCACATGCACGTCCCGACGAAGCGCAATGACTGCGCCCAGCCGGTCGCCGGTCTCAGCCGGTGTCATTCCTTCGGAGCACTCTCATGACCCGACGCGCTTCCGTTTGCCTGATGCGCCTCGCGGCGATCGCCTCGGCGGTGGCCCTGGGCTGTGCCGACGCCTCCGTCGCTCCCCCTCCGGACGTCCCGGCGGTCGAGGAGAATCCCGTGGTATCCAGCATCCTGCCGTCCCGGGGGCCCACCACCGGCGGCACGACCGTCGTACTGAGCGGCGAAAGGTTCACGTCGGACATGGCGGTGACCTTCGCCAATGTGCCGGCCGCCGCCGTCAGCGTGAAGGGCAGCACGGTCATCGAGGCGGTCACCCCGGCGTCCGCCCCCGGCCGGGTGATGGTGCGGCTCACCCGATTGGCGAGACCCCCGATCAGCGCCGGTACGTTCACCTACTTCGTCGAAGAAGACGGGTGCTGCGGCTACTGGGACTACTGAGCGGAAGGCGCTGGCGCGTGCGGGCCGTCTGATCCGGAGTGCGAGCTGCGGGATCCCGAGGACCGTCAGGCTGTGGTTCTCGCATCTTCGCAGCTCGCATTCAACCGGAGCCCTCAGCGCACGCTCACACCCCGACCGGCTCCCGCTCGCCTTCCGCGTACAGCGCGTCGATCACGTCCCGGTACGTCTTGTCCACGACCTTCCGCTTCACGCTGAGCTTCGGCGTGAGCTCGCCCCGCTCGATGCTGAAGTCGTGTTCCAGCAAGCCGATCTTCTTGGGGAGCTCGAACCTGGCGAGCCCCTGCAGGGTGCTCAAGACCTCCTTCTCCATCTTCGCCTTCGTGATCGGCATCGCGATCAGCGCCGCGCGATCGGTGTAGAGCAGGTTCTTGTACTTCGCCCACTTCTCCAGGTGGTCCCAGTTCGGGACGACGAGGACGATCGGGAACTTGCGCTTGTCGCCGATCATCACCGCCTGGCTGACGTACTTGTTCGTCTTGATGCGGTTCTCGATCGGCTGCGGCGCGATGTTCTTGCCGCCCGCCGTGACGATGATGTCCTTCTTGCGATCGGTGATCGCCAGGAAGCCGTCACGGAGCTCGCCGACGTCGCCGGTGTGGAGCCAGCCTTCGGCGTCGATCACCTCGGCCGTCGCGTCGGGGTGCTTGAAGTAGCCCTTCATCACGTGCGGGCCGCGCGTGAGGATCTCCCCGTCGGCGGCGATGCTCACCTCCACGCCGGGCAGCGGCTTGCCGACGGTGCCGAGGCGGAACTCCTCCGGCGTGTTGACCGAGATGACCGGCGACGTCTCCGTCAGCCCGTAGCCCTCGAGGATGACGAGCCCCGCGGCATAGAAGAATTTGTTGATCTCCGGCGCGAGCGGTGCGCCGCCCGAGACGAAGTAGCGCAGCCGGCCGCCGGTGCGGGCGCGCAGCTTGGAGAACACGAGCTTCTGCGCGATGCCGTATTTCACGGCGAGCAGGCCGCCGGGCTCCTTGCCCGCGAGCTTCTGGTCGGCCCACTTGTCCGCCACCCCGCGCGCCCAGAAGAAGATCCGCTTCTTGGCCCCGCCCCCGGCGAGCGCGTTCTCCAGCACGCGGGAGTAGATCTTCTCGTAGAGGCGCGGGACGGCGCAGACGAGCGTCGGCTGCACCTCCTGCAGGTTCACCGTGACCGTGTCGAGCGACTCGGCGTAGGCGATGGACGCGCCGAAGGTGAACATCAGGTAGTGGCCCGCCATCCGCTCGAAGATGTGCGAGAGGGGCAGCAGGCTGAGGCAGACATCGTTGCCTTCGAACGGGATGGCCGTCGTCGCCGCCATCACGTTGGAGTAGATGTTGTCGTGCGTGAGCATCACGCCCTTGGGGTCGCCCGTGGTCCCCGACGTGTAGATCAGCGTCGCGAGATCATCGGGCTTCACCGACAGCGCCTTCGCGCGCCACTGCGCCGCGCGCTCCGGCGTGTCCACGGCCGCGCCGCGCTGCTCCAGCTCCGCGAGCGACATCTCCGTGCCGGGCAGGCCGGGCTCGAAGCCGATGACGTGCCGCAGCCCCGGTACCTGGCCGCGGATGGCCGCGATCTTCTGCGCCTGTTCCGCGTTCGAGACGAACAGCGCGACCGCGCCGGAGTCGTTGAGGATGTACGGGATCTGCTCCGCGGGCAGCGTCGGGTAGACCGGCACGTCGGCGAGCATCGCGGAGAGGCAGGCGTAGTCGGCGATCGCCCACTCCGGCCGGTTCTCGCTGAGGATGCCGACCCGGTCGCCTGCCACGACGCCGATCTCCTGAAGGCCGAGGGCAGTGCGGCGGACCCGGTCCATGACCTCCCGGTGTGAGATCGGGCGGTACTGGCCGTTCACCTTCACCTGCAGTGCGTCCGGCTTGTCGTACTTCTGGCACGCGTCGAAGAACAGCGCCGTCAGGGTGCCAGGCGGGGTGTTGCGGGGACCACCAGTCGCGATCATCGGTGCCTCCGGTTCTCGTCGTCGTCAGCGTCGGCCGACGGCACTGCGGAAGATGGATCTACCAGCGACAAGTTACCGCCGCGCACGCGACCCGCCAGCGTGAGGGCGTTCCGGGTCAGGGTGCCGGCGCGACCGGGATCCTGAACACGATGGGGCTCCCCGGCACCTGGGCGCCGAGGTACCGGACCGCGGCTTCGACCTCGATGGTGTCGGTCGGATTGGCGAGCAAGACCGGCCGCAGCACGACCGTCCGGCTGGCGATCCCGCCGGTCGTCGTGTCGGCCGCCGCGATGCTGTCCGCCGGGATCGCCCGGCGCTGGTCGTCCGCCAGGTACGCGGGGATCGCGTTCGGCGCGCTCGGGGTCGGGGCCG